>NZ_JBFAHZ010000043.1:0-46813 GCF_040654415.1 Micromonospora sp. NPDC050695 | reverse complement strand
AGCCAGTCCAGGTTCGCCATGCCCAGCCGCTGCGCCCGACCGTGCGCCGACCCGACCGCGGGGTTCTGCCCCAACAGGAAGTAACCCTTGATCTTGCCGTCGATCATGTTGAGCACCTGCTGGTAGGTGCCGTGATCGCCGGTGAGCCGGGGTAGATAGCCGTAGCAGTAGTCGTTGTCGGCGGTCGCGGCGTCACCCCAGTACGCCTTGAGCAGGTTGACGCCATAGGTGCGCGCGTTGCCCCAGAAGCCCTTCTGCCCGGGGTGCCGGATGCTGTCCACCCACTCGTCGAAACTCGGGTGGTCCGCGTGGTGTGGCATCGGCAGGTAACCGGGCAGCAGGTTGAACAGCGTCGGGATGTCCGTGGAGCCCTGGATGCTGGCGTGCCCGCGCAGCGCCATGACGCCGCCGCCGGGCCGCCCCACGTTGCCCAGCAGCAGTTGGATGATCGCGCCCGCGCGGATGTACTGCACACCCACGCTGTGCTGCGTCCACCCCACCGAGTAGACGAGCATGCTGGTCCGCTCCCGGCCGGAGTTCGCCGCCCAGGCCTGCGCCAGTTCGAGGAACTTCTCCTGCGGGATCCCGCAGACCCGCTCCACCATCTCCGGGGTGTAACGGGCGTAGTGCCGCTTGAGGATCTGATAGACGCAGCGCGGATGCTGCAACGTCTCGTCCCGCTCGGTCTCACCGCCGACCGGTGCGCCGTGCGACTCGTGCTCCAGCCCGGCCGCGGTCTCCCGCTGGGTCTCGGTGTCGCGGGTCGTCGCGTCCTGCGGGTGGCCCTCGTACCGCCAGCTGGCCTGGTCGTAGGAGGCGTTGTCGTTGTTGAAGCCGGAGAACAGCCCGTGCAGGTCCTCGGTGTCCGCGTACTCCTCGGTCACGATCGTCGCGGCGTTGGTGTAGGCGACCACGTACTCCCGGAAGTCGAGGTCGTTGTTCAGGATGTAGCGGATCACGCCGCCGAGCAGGGCGATGTCGGTGCCCGCCCGGATCGGCAGGTACGCGTCGGCCAAAGCGCTGGTCCGGGTGAACCGCGGGTCCACATGGAAGACCTTCGCACCCCGCCGCTTGGCCTCCATCACCCACTGGAAACCCACCGGATGCGCCTCGGCCATGTTCGAACCCTGAATGACGATCATGTCGGAGTTCGACAGGTCCTGCTGGAACTGGGTGGCACCGCCGCGACCGAAGCTGGTCCCCAGACCGGGGACGGTGGCGGAGTGTCAAATACGGGCCTGGTTCTCGATCTGCAACGCCCCCATCGCGGTGAACAACTTCTTGATGAGGTAGTTCTCCTCGTTGTCCAGCGTCGCCCCACCCAGGCTGGCGATCCCCAGCGTCCGGTTGAGCGGCCGGCCCTCGTCGTCGACGTCCTCCCAGGTCTCGTCCCGGGCGGCCAGGACACGGTCGGCGATCATGTTCAGCGCCGTGTCGAGGTCGAGGTCCTCCCACTCGGTGCCGTACGGTCGGCGGTAGCGGACCGTCGTCTGCCGCAGCGGACTGGTCACCAGACTCTTGCTCGCCGAACCCTTCGGACACAGCCGACCCCGCGAGATCGGGCTGTCCGGATCACCCTCGATCTGACTGACCTGCCCGTCCTTCACGTACACCCGCTGACCACAGCCCACCGCGCAGTACGGACAGACGGACCGGGCCACCGAATCAGCCGTCTCGGTGCGCGCGCTCAGCGCCCGGGAGCCAGCGGACTTGGCCGCCGCGCCCCGGCCCAGCGGGTCGGTGCCGGTGAGCTGCCGGTAGACCGGCCAACCCTCGATCCAGCTCCGCACCCCCATAGCCGCACCTTCCCGACTAATCCGACTAATGCGAACAGCCTGACATTAGTCGAGCTGTCGGATCGGGCGCAGTGGAACCGCGGGGCGGTCAGCTGGGCTGGAGCCGCCCCACCGCCTGGTCGCTGAAGGTCTTGTAACGGTGCAGCGTCCAGAACAACCAGCCGATGCTGATGATCGCCAACACGACGAAGACCAGCGAGCCGGACAACGTGTCCCAGAGGGTGTGCAGCACGACGACACCCAGGAACGTGCCGATGAACCCGAACAGCCGTCCGACGCTCGGGCTGGCCAGCAGCGCCCACAGCGCACCGGCGGTGAGCCCCGTCCAGGCGGTGTGACCGGCAGTCGCGGTCAGCCCGCGGATGAACAGCGTCTGCTCGACCGCCCCGATGTTGCCCTGAGAACTCAGCAGCGCCGTGAAGGCGTACCCCATCGTCTCCAGCGCGGCGAAACCCATCCCGGCGGCCACGCCGATGATCAGCCCGTCGGACGGCACCCGGCGGCGGTGCTGGGCCACGGCCGTGAACAGCAGCACCACCGGGACGATCAGCTTCGCCGACTCCTCGATCAACGCCACGAACAGCATCGGCAGGGCGCCCAGACCCCGCAGGGTGTCGTACTCCAGCGTGCCGGCGACCACCGTACCGATCACCCCGCCGAAGAACGCCGACGTCACCAGCACCGACGCCGGCACCTGCCACCGCCCGGTGCGGGCCTGCGCGAACGTCAGGAACGTCAGGGGGACCAGGGTCGCCCCGAGCAGGATCAACGCCGGTACGAAGTTCGGATTCTGCGTGCTGACGAGCGTCCGCAGCACCGCCAGATACAGAACCAGCCCGACGACGAACACGCCGAGCCACGCCCACCGGCGCGAACGATCTCCCATACCGCGCAGTTTGGCGGATCACTGTCACGAGGACCAGCCACGGTGCCAAGATCCGTACGACTCCGCGCGGAGGCGCGGTCCACCAACGATCGGCGGACTTCTGGTCATCTCTTCTGGAACATCAACGCCGTCACCTCTGTGGTCACCTTGATGGCCCAATCAAGCTGTGGACAGTCGTTGCGACCGCGACACTCCAGGCACCCACCTACCCGCCATGGTCGGTCGAGAGCCCGAGTCCAGTGCGCGTCCAGAACCCCCTTGGCGATGAACAGCTCAGTTGCCTTCGAGGCCGGCTCGTCGATCGGCATCGTCGCACCCTTCCCGCGATCATGGTTAGCCCCACCTGGGGGCAGAGTCCGCGCCCCGCACTCCCCAGGTGGGTCTGTCGCCGGGAACCTCGGAGTTTGCCGAAACCAGGGAACCCGACTAAGTAGGCAACTTATTCCTACTTGTAGGAGCAGGTCAAGCAAAAGCATGGAACTTGTTGGAACAGGTCCGCTCGTGATCGAATCAGGGTGCCGAAACCAGGGACCTACGGAGATCGATTCATGCCGACCGAGAGAGTGGACTACCGGCGCATCGCTACCGAGATCACCGAAAAGATCAAGTCCGGGAAGCTTGCGCCGGGTGAGAAGCTACCGTCCACACGCGAGCTGGCTGAGACGTACGGCGTGCACATTTCTACGATCAACCGGGTCATGACGATCCTCAAGGACCGCGAGCTGGTCGAGGGACATCCGGGCAAGGGTGTCTATGTGGCCGAGCCCATGCAGTCGCAGTAGAACGACCTTCGCGGCGTGCGTACGTTGCGAGTGGGTGGCCGACCCATCACATGATCGTTGGCAGTTGAGCTGTTCGACACGCCGAGCGCCGCCCTGCCGAGGTACCACTGATCGCCGCGACGATCCCGCACGCGTACGGCAGGCGACCCGGACGACGCTCAGACGACACGCACCAGCCGGAAGCGTTCGGTCACCACCAGGGTGTCGTCGTCGACCGTGAAGCCTGGATCGCCCAGCTCGGCGCGTACCTCGTCGCTGTGCCAGAACGCCTCGTGCCCCGCGCGCCACTGCGCCACCGACTCGTCGCCCTCACCCTCGTCCTGGGCGTGTCGCAGGTCGACGTCTCCGAGCCGGATCACCCGTACGTCGGTCAGCTCGATCACGGCGACCCGCCGGCCCTCGGAGTCCACCACGGCGGACCGTTGGCCCACCTCGGGCAGCGGCTCGTTCGCACGCTCATAGCCGACCAGCAGGCCGGTGGTGGAGGTCTTCGCGCCGGACAGGATCGCGGCCACGAGGGTGTCCCGCAGCGGCCCGGGAAACGCGAACTCGGCGAGCGGTAGATCATCGAGGTCCATTCGCGGAGGGTACCGACGTCAGCTTTCCCCGCTGCCCCGGAACACCTTCCTGGCGACGCTCATGGCGGACACCGCCCTCGGCCAGCCGGCGTAGAACGCCAGGTGGGTGATCGCCTCGATCAGCTCCGTCTCGGTGAGGCCGTTCTGCTTCGCGAAGTCGAGGTGAAAGGTGAGCTGCTCGGTGTTACCGCCGGCCACGAGGGCGGCAACGGTGACCAGGCTGCGGTCGCGCTTGGACAGTTCCGGGCGCTCCCACGCCTGCCCGAACAGCACGTCATCGGTGTACTCGACGAGAGCGGGCACGAAGTCCCCGGGCATCTTCTGGGCATTGGAGATTTCGTGTGCGTTCACGTCACCATTGAATCGGGGCGGGTCGCCGGGCAGGGCATGTTCGACCGAAGAGGGGTGTCGCCCGCCGAACGCTGCTTCCGATCGACCGACGACCGGGGCCGGCGGGGGTGGCGGCGTCAGGAAGCGGCGACGCCTTCCGTGGATGTGGCATCCGGCGAGGCCGTCAGGGCAGGAACTCGGCCGTCAGGCTGATCAGGGCGCGGGCGGCGGCTCCCACCGGACGGTCCACCGGGGTGGCGAGCGACGCCGTCCAGTCGAGGTCGGCGTCGGTGACGGTCAGCAGGCGCACGCCTTGCGCGTCGGCGACGGCGAAGCGGGGCAGCAGGGCGACGCCGAGGCCGTGCCGGACATGGTCGGCGCCGGTGGCGATGTCGGGGATCTCGATCGTGACGCGTCGGGTCAGTCCGGCGGCCGCGAACGCCCGGTCGGTCACGGAACGGTTGCCGTACCCGACCGGGGAGTCGATGAAGTCCAGCCCGGCGATGTCGCCGAGGGTGACCGCCTCGCGGGTGGCGAGCGGGTGGTCGTCCGGCACGACGAGGTCGAGGACCGAGCGGGCCAGTTCGGTGAGGTGGATCTCCGCCGGGGGTGTGCCGGGCAGGGACACGAACGCCAGGTCGAGCCGGCGTTCGGTGAGGGCGTCGATGAGGCCCTGGGAGCCGTGCGGGGCGACGCTGGTGTGCAGCAGCACCCCGGGGTGCCGGCGGTGGAACTCGCCGAGCAGGGCGGGCAGACGCAGGAGCCTGGTCGACGTCATCGTGCCGATGCGCAGGGTGCCACGGAGGCCGCCGTGCACCTCGGCGACCGCGTCGCGGGCGTCGCGGGCCGCGTCGAGGGCGATCCGGGCGCGCGGCAGCAGGGCGGCGCCGGCGTCGGTGAGGAGTACGCGTTTGGAGTTGCGGTCCAGCAGCGGCGCGCCCAGTTCGCGTTCGAGGGTCTTGACCGCCGCCGAGACGGCGGACTGGACGACGTGCAGGCGGGCGGCGGCGCGGGTGAAGTTCTGCTCCTCGGCCACGGCGACGAAGTACTCGAGTTGGCGGAGTTCCACACCATCAAGTATCACTCATCGCGATCGTTGCCAGCATCAACTTTCGTTGGACGTGATGCTTGGGTGGGGCGACAGTGGGGTCATGTCGTTGTCGACCCTGTCCCCCAGCACCGCCGCGCCCCACCGCACCGAGGGGACGTCCCGCCGCCACGGCCGTGGCTTCTGGGTGATCGCCCTGGCGTTCCTGACCGCGATGGCGTTCTGCACCGTGCCGACCCCGCTCTACCCGCTCTACATGGCCCGGGACGGCTTCTCCACGTTCATGGTCACCATCGTGTTCGCGGCGTACGCGGTGGGTGTGGTGATCAGTCTGCTGCTCGCCGGGCACGTCTCGGACTGGATCGGCCGCAAGAAGATCCTCATTCCGGCGCTGGCGTTGGAGCTGGTCGCCGCCGCGCTGTTCCTCGGCGATCCGTCACTGCCGGTGCTGCTGGTCGCCCGCCTGGTGAGCGGACTGGGCATCGGCATGATCACCGCGACCGCCACCGCGTACCTGCAGGAGCTGCACGCCGCGCACCGGCCCGACGCGTCCCGGCAGCGCTTCGAGGTGGTCTCCACCGCCGCCAACATCGGTGGCCTCGGCGTCGGCGCGCTGGTCGCGGGCGTCCTCGCCCAGTACGTCCACGCGCCGTTGCGCACCCCCTACCTGGTGTTCGCCGTGCTGCTGGCCGCGAGCATCGTGGCGGTCGTGTTGACCCCGGAGACCGTCGACGAACGGCTGGTCAAGCCCACCTACCGGCCGCAGCGGATCAGCGCCGACCACGGCGACCCGGCCGGGTACGTGGCCGCGGCGGCCGCCGGGTTCGCATCGTTCGCCGTGTTCGGCCTGTTCACCTCCGTCGCCCCGAGTTTCGTCTCCGGCGTCCTGCACCTGCCGTCGCGTGCCCTGGCCGGCGCGATCGTGTTCGCCGTGTTCGGTGGTGCCGCCGTGGCGCAGACCCTCACCAACCGGCTCGCCGCCGCGGCGAAGGTGCGGCTCGGGCTGCTCGCCCAGGCGCTCGGCGTGCCGACCCTGCTGATCGGGATGCACGTCGCCAGCCTGACCGCGTTCCTCGTCGGCGGTGTGGTCGCCGGCATGGGCGCCGGCGTGTTGTTCAAGGCCGCCGTCGGCACCGTCGCGGCGATGGCCGCACCCGCCAAGCGCGGCGAGGCCCTGGCCGGGCTGTTCCTCATCGCCTACCTGGGGATGAGTCTGCCGACCATCGGCATCGGGGTCGCCACCCGAAGCGTCAGCACCCTCACGGTCATGAACTGGTTCACCGGCCTGCTGGTGGTCGTGCTCGCCGGCGTGACGGCACTGTTCCGCCGCAGCACCGCAACCCGCTGACCGGGGGCGCTCAGCGCGGGTCGCGCCACCACGATCCGAGGAGGGCCGGGTCGGCGACGAAGCTTGCGACCTGCGTACGCTCCGGCTCGGTCACCGTCAGCGCGCGGAGGCGGGCGCCCCACTCGGGCACCTGGCCGGTCTTGCCCAACGCGACCGACAGCTCGATCAGCGCGGCCAGCGCCATCGCCTGCTCGATGGTGTTGCCCGACGGGTCGACGATGCTGAACCGCGACGCGCCGGCACGGAAGCGGGTCACCCGGGGCAGCCCCTTGACCAGAGGCCGGCAATTGTGCCAGCACCGGCGGCGGACCTCGACGGGTTTCCGTCTCCTACCCAGGGAGGAGGCCCGCTCCGACCGGCGGCCGCAGGCGGGGCTTCCGGTCGGACGCGAGCGGCGGGCACGGCCACGAGCATCTACAGACATGACTACCGTTCTGCGCCGGGCGACACGCTGGAACCGCCCACTGATGGCCCTGGTCTCCGTGATGACGGTGCTCGCCGTCGTCGCCGCGGTCGGCGTCCTCGTCGATCCGCGCGTCCTCGTCGGGGCGCCGATCTGGCTCAAGCCGTTCAAGTTCGCGGTGTCGTTCGTGCTGTACGGCGCGACGCTCGCCTGGATGCTCTCCCTGTTGCCTCGGCGTAGCCGGGTCGCCGAGACGGCGGTCACGGTCATCGTCACGGTGGCGGTCGTCGAGAACGCGTGGATCGTCGCTCAGGTGCTGCGCGGCCAGACCAGCCACTTCAACGCCAGCACCCCGCTGAACACCGCGCTGTTCGCGGCGATGGGCGCGGCGATCATGGTGTTGTTCGTCGCGCACCTCGTCATCGGCATCGTGGTCCGGATCCGCCGGATCCCCGACCGGGTCGCCGCGACCGCCGTCGGATGGGGGCTCGGATTGTCCCTGCTGGGCATGCTCGCGGCGGTGCCGATGGCGCTGCCGATGCAGGACCCGGGGATCGAGGGGATCGGCGGGGCGCACAGCGTCGGTGTGCCCGACGGTGGACCGGGGCTGCCGGTGGTCGGCTGGAGCACCACCGGTGGCGACCTGCGGATCGGGCACTTCGTGGGGCTGCACGCCCTCCAGGCGCTGCCGATCCTGGCGATCCTGCTGACCCGGTTCGCCACGCGGCTCGATGAGCGCACCCGCGTCCGGCTGCTGGTCGTCGCGGGCGGCGCGTACGGCGTACTCACGGTGGTGTTGACCTGGCAGGCCCTGCGCGGACAGCCGCTGCTGCGGCCGGACGCCCTCACGCTGGCCGTGGTCGCGGCCCTGGTGGTCGCGACGGCGACCGCCACCGGCCTGGTGCTGGCCCGCCCGCGCCGCCCGCAACTGGCGCTGGCCGCATGACCGCGACGCTGTTCTCCCTGACGTTCGCGGTGGCCGCGCCGTTCTGGGCGCTGATGATCCTGCTGCCCCGCTGGTCGTGGACCGCACGCATCATCGCCTCGCCGCTGATCGTGCTGCCGGTCGTGCTGATCTACGCACTGCTGGTGCTCCCGGCGTTCGGTGACGTGCTGCCGGCGGTGGCCTCGCCGACCCTGGCCGGGGTGCGGGACCTGCTCGGCACGTCCGACGGGGCGGCGGCGGGCTGGGCGCACATGATCGCGTTCGACCTGTTCGTCGGGCGGTGGGCCTGGTTGGACAGCCGGGAACGGGGGGTGCCGGCGCTGGTCATGGCTCCGGTGCTGCTGCTGACCATCCTGCTCGGGCCGCTCGGTCTGGCCGCGTACCTCGCGGTCCGGGGCCGGTGGCGCAGGTCGCCGGCCGCCACCACCGGCCCGCAGCACCTAGGCTGACCACCGTGGGCTGGCCGGGGCGACTGTTCGACATGCGGGACGCGCTCGTGCGGATGGTGCTGCTCGATCTCGCCGGGGTGGGCTACCTGCTCTTCGTCCCCCACGCCACCAGCGCTCCGACGCCGACACAGTGGATCCTCGCGGTGCTCGCGTTCACCGTGGGGCTGGCGGTGCATCGTTGGCCGTTGGTCAACCTGGCGGCGCAGGCCACCCTGCTGGCGGTCGCGATCGGCCTGGTCGACGACTTCACGATCAACCAGGTGGGTGCCAGTTGGGCCCTGCTCGAGGTCACCATGCGGGCGCGCCGCCACCGGACCATCTGGCTGTCCGCGGCGCTGCTCGTCGTGGTTGACCTGACCGACTCGATCGGCAACCCGCTCGGCCAGGTCGCCTCCGGTGCCGTCGGGCTGGCCCTGGAGGTCGGTGTGCCGGTGCTGCTCGGCCTCGTCATCCGCACCAACCGGGAGCTGAGTCGGCAGGCCGTGGAGCGGGCGGTGGCCGAGCAACGCCAGCACGAGTCGGAAAGCCGCGCGGCGCGCGCCGACGAACGCAGCGCCATCGCCCGCGAGCTGCACGACGTCGTCGCGCACCACGTGGCGTCGATGGTGCTGCGCGTCGGCGTGGCCCGGCACGTGCTCCCCGAGCTCGACCCCCGGGTGGGCGCGGTGTTCGACGACGTGCACGGCACCGGCACCGCGGCCCTCGCGGAGCTGCGCCGGCTGGTCGCGGTGCTGCGCGACCCCGATGGGGTACGCGGTGACGCGGCGCTGACCGCCATCGACCCGTCGGGGTTGCCGGCGGCGCTCGGCGCGACGGTCGACCGGGCCCGGCAGACCGGTGTCACCGTGGAGGCCGACATCGATCCGGCGGTCGGCGCACTCGACGCCGTACGGGGCCTGGCGGTGCTGCGACTGACCCAGGAGGCGTTGACCAATGTGGCCAAGCACGCCGGGCCTTCCGCGCTGGCGCGCCTCGTGGTCGCCGTCCGCGACGGCGCCGTGCACTGGGAGGTGTCGGACGACGGCCGCACCGGCATGCCGACGGCGGTGCCGACCGGCGGCGGCCACGGCATCACCGGCATGCGCGAGCGCGTCGAGGTCCTCGGCGGACGGTTGGGGGCCGGCCCGACGGAGACGGGGTTCCGGGTGCGGACCGTCCTCCCGGCGTTGACCCCCACCGTCGAGCCGTCGGCCCGGTCGGTGCCCCGCGACCGCGAGGCCACCGCCGGGTCGCCCGCACCGGAGCCGGCGTGATCCGCGTCCTGCTGGTCGACGACCAGCACCTCATCCGCTCGGGCCTGCGCATGCTCTGCGAGGCGCAACCCGACATCGAGGTCGTCGGGGAGGCCGACAACGGCCGCGAGGCCAGCACCCTCGCCGCGCGGCTCCTCCCCGACGTCGTCGTCATGGACCTGCGCATGCCCGGCGTCGACGGGATCACCGCGACCAGTCGGATCCTCGCCGAACGTCCCACCACCCGCATTCTGGTGCTGACCACGTTCGGCGACGACGACCATCTCTATCCCGCCCTGACGGCCGGCGCCTGCGGGTTCCTGCTCAAGGACGCGCCCCCCGCCGACCTGCTCGACGGCATCCGCCGGGCCGCCCTCGGCGACAGCCCGTTCAGCCCCGAGGTGCTGCACCGCCTCGTCCAGCGGGCGGTGCACGCCCGCGCCGAGACGCCGCGACCGGTGCAGGGGCTCACCGCCCGCGAACGGGACGTGCTGGCCCTGGTCGCGGAGGGCCTGTCCAACACCGAGATCGCCGACCGGCTGCACATCGGTGTGACCACGGTCAAGACCCACATCACCAGCCTGATGACCAAGACCGACAGCCCCAACCGGGTACGCCTGGCCCTGTTCGCGCGCGGCGTCTGAGGCGGGCTAACGACCGCAGGCGTAGCCCTGCATGCCGCGCGGGTTCGCCCCGGCGGCGAGCACCCCCGTCGCCGGGTCGCGGGTCACCGCGCAGAGCCGACCGAGACTCCACGCGTCGGAGAGCCGCACCTCGTGCCCGTACGACCGCAGAGCCGCCACCACGTCCTCGTCGAGCCGGTCCTCCACCATGAGGACGCCGGGCTCCATCTCGCGCGGATAGAACGACCCGGGCAGGCTGAGCGTGTGCCACGCGGGTGCGTCGATCGCCTCCTGCAGGGGCTGGCCGTCGATGAGATGACGCAGCAGCAACGGCACCTGCCACTGGTCCTGCTGGTCGCCACCGGGCGTGCCGCACGCCAGGATCGGCTCCCCGTCGCGGTGCACCATGGTCGGGCTGAGCGTCGTCCGCGGCCGGCGGCCCGGCGCCAGCGACGAGGCGAGGCCCTCCTCCAGCCAGAACATCTGCAACCGGCTGCCCAGCGGGAAGCCCAGCTCCGGGATCGTCGGCGAACTCTGCAACCAGCCGCCGCTCGGGGTCGCCGAGATCATGTTGCCCCAGCGGTCCACCACGTCCACGTGGCAGGTGTCCCCCCGGGTCACCCCGTCGGAGCGCACCGTCGGCTCCCCGGTGGTCGCGTCCGGGGCGACGGCACGACGGCCGGCGCCGGGGCGCACGTGGGCGGCCAGGTGCGGCTGCGCCCCGTCGGGGCGCCCCGGCCGCAGCCGCACCGACGCCTCCGCACCGATCAGGGCGGCCCGCTCCCGCGCGTACCGGGGGGAGAGCAGCGCCTTGGCGGGCACGTCCGCGCCGTCGCCGTACCAGGCCTCCCGGTCGGCGAAGGCGAGCTTGAGCGCCTCGACCTGGGCGTGGATGCCGGCCGCGGTCGCCGGGTCGTACGCGCCGGGGTCGTCGAGCGCGTCGAGGACCGCCAGTGTCTGCAGCAGCACGGGGCCCTGCCCCCAGAAGCCGGTCTTCGCCACCGAGTAGCCGTGCCAGTCGAGAGTGGCCGGCGCCTCCCAGGTCGCCGAGTACGCAGCCAGGTCGTCGCCGGTGACCAGGCCGGCGTGCGGGCGCCCGCTGGAGTCCTGGAACGCCTGCCGGCTGAACCGGTCGATGGCGTCGGCGACGAAACCCGTGCTCCAGGCCCGGCGCGCGGCCTCGATCTGCGCCTCCCGGTCGGCGCCGGCCGCCCGCCCGGCGTCGACGAGCCGGCGCAGGGTGCGCGCGTACGCCGGGTTGGTGAACCGCTCCCCCGCCGCCGGCGCGCTGCCGCCGCGCAGCCACAGCTGCGCGGACGTGGGCCAGTGCTCCTCGAACAGCGGGCGTACGGCGGCCACCGTGTCACCGACCCGGCCCAGCAACGGGTGGCCGGCCCCGGCGTAGTCGATCGCCGCCGGCTCCAGCACGTCGGCGAGGAAGAGCGTGCCGTGGTCGCGCAGCAGCAGGAGCCAGGCGTCCACCGCGCCGGGTACGGCCGCCGCGAGCGGCCCCGCGCCGGGAATGAGGTCCATCCCGAGGGACCGGAAGTGCGCGATGGTGGCACCGGCCGGCGCCGGCCCCTGGCCGCACAGCACCTTCGGGGTGGGGTCCTGCGCGGTCGCCACGATGGCCGGCACCTCCCCGCCGGGCCCGTTGAGGTGCGGTTCGACGACGTGCAGGACGAACCCGGCGGTGACCGCGGCGTCGAAGGCGTTGCCTCCGCGTTCGAGGGTGCCCATGGCCGACTGGCTGGCGAGCCAGTGCGTCGAGGACACCATGCCGAACGTGCCCTGCAACGTCGGTCTGGTCGTGAACGTCATGACAACACCTCGCACGGTTGCCGCCCGGGCTGGACTCGGGTGGCACGCTACCCGCAGTCAGCTGGCGGGACGCGCCTCGGACCGGCCCGACCCGCCTCGGGAGAGGCTGAGCAGGACGCCCAGCGCGAGCACCGCCACCACCACGCTGAAGATCTCGCCGGCGGGACGCAGACCGTTCGTCTGGATCAGCAGGCCGACCCCGACGGCGGGCACGCCGAGCATGGCGAACAGGATGGCGAAGAAGGTGGACACCGTCTCGGCCCGGTGCTGCGGAGCGGTCCTCATCGTGATCGTGGCGATGCCGTCGCCGACCGCCACCCCGGACGCGACGCCGAGGACCGCGGCGCTGATGACCAGCTCCGGTACGCCGCGCACCGCGATGATCGCGATCAGGGCCAGCGCCAGCACGATGACCCAGGGCAGCCGGAGCGGGTCGGGTGCCACGTCCGACACGATCCCGGCCAGCAGGGTGCCGGCGGCGAGACCGACCAGGGTTCGCGAAGATCGACACGGTGGTGGCCCGCTTCGGGTGCCGCGGGTCGATCAACTCGGCCAGGGCCGCGGTCGCCAGCCCGATGATCAGTGCGCCGAGAGGCCGGCGAGCACCCCGCCCCACGACGATCATCGCGAGGTCCACAGCGAACAGGAAGATGGCGTCGGCGACGACGGAGAGGATCAGCGCGGCAAGGATGACCGGGCGGCGGCCGATCTGGTCGGAGAGCCGCTTCCCGCACCCTCCCCCGTCGCAGCCCCTCTTCCCGCGTGCAGAATGGGTCCTGGCCCTGGCGGAGATGGGGTATCCGCGCTCTTTAGACGGGTCAGGGCCTACCTCGATTGCCCCGTGAGGTGCTGGACGACATCCCGAAGTGGCTCTCATGCCATGCCGCAGGCGGGTTCGGCGTGCCTCCGTGACCCCGGCCGTGCGCTCCCACCGCGCGCAGCCCCGCAGCCTCATAATACTGCCCGGGGACGGCGGCGGCATATCCCGACGGTCCGGGACCATGGCTTGCCGGCATGCCTCCGGGGACGGCGGCGGCATATCCCGACGGTCCGGGAACATGGCTTGCCGGCATGCCTCCGGGAACCGCGCCGTACGCCTGCCGCCGGTCCGCCCAGCCGGCCGCCGACTGGCCGAAGTACGGCATGCGGGCACGAGGCCCCAGGGCGTCCGACAGGCTCGGCAGGTTGTGGCCCGGAGCGGACGGCGGCGCGTCGGCCACCAGGGAAGGCTGCTGCGGGGCGGGAGTAGCCACCGGGGGCTGATTCGCCTCGATGCCCAGCTCTTGCAGGGTCGGACGGAGACTCGGGTCGTTCCGGCACTGATCGATCAGACCCCCGATGCGCGTCGCCAGAGGAATAGTTTGCAGTTGGACCGCGCTCTGACACATGCTCCAGCGCAGCCTGTCACCGTTCGCCTGCGCAGCCAGTTTCCAGCTCTCCAGGGTTCCTGGGGCTTGCAGCGACCCGGCTCGAACTAGATGCTTCTCGTCCTTCTTGTAAGTTCTTTCCATTTGACGGTGTTCGGTCTCGCTCAACATAATGCCATCTCCTTCGCTGCAGATCCGACCGGAGTGTTCCAGCACTACCCGAGGAACGTGACCATGAGACCTTGGGGTTCACGGTCGGAGTGTGTCCCAGGACAAACGAAGTCTGTTGGTAGCCGGCGCTGGCGCGGCCGTTTCATGATCGATAGTGGCGGTGAGTAACGTTGCCCGGCCGGCCCGACCACCGCCGGCGTGCTCAGCCCGCGGTCGCCGTCCGGCGCGCGCCGGGCGGCCACAGCACGGTGGTCGGGATGTGCCGCTGCCGGGCCCAGCCCACGGTCCGGTCGGTCGCCGCCTCGTGGCAGCCGGGCTCCCCGTCCCACACCGCCACCAACCGGTGCACCCGGCGCAGCAGTTCCCGGTTCGCGGCCACGTACGCCGCCGTGCCGGAGTGCCGGAACCCGGTGTGGATCACCTCGCCGGCCCGGCCGAGCAGGTCGTCGAAGGCGGCTCGGCCAGCCAGGGGAATCGCCCGCTCCCGGTAGTCGGGTGCCGGCAGCACCACCTCGTACGCGCCGCCGGAGGCCAGCACCGCCCGCGCGAAGATCTGGTCCGCACCGGCGGCCAGGCAGGTGACCCCCCGCACCGGGCGCTCGCTGATCCGGCGCAACTCGGTACGCAGAGCGTTGTACACGAGCCGTTCGGTGGCAGGGGTCAGGTTGATGTGCCCGGTGATGCCCACCCGGACCGGCCGCGGGTCCAGCGTCATCCGCCGATCCTCTCCCCCGACGCGCCGCCCGACGCACGCGGGGAGTCGTCCGGGCCGCCGGCCTGCCGGGGAGGACGGGCGGAGCGGTCGGGGTCGGCGGCGGTCAGTCGGATCATCTCGAAACCCGCGTCGGACAACACCTCCGGCAGCGCCCGGATCTCGTTGCGGTTCATCTCCTGGACGTCCGGCGCCAGCTCGTCCCACGGCCGCAGCGCGGGGTGCCGGCGGCGGGCGTCGTCGCGCGGCTCGCCGTACACCCAGCCCTCCCCCCGTCGCTCCCGGCACCACCGCTCGTGCTCCAGCCGGGCCAGCTCGTCGATCCTGTCGTCGATGACCCGGCTGGCGCCCGGGTCCCCCCGGCCGGCGGCGGGGCCGTGCCGGGGCGCCACCACACAACCGAGACTCAGCAGCTTCGCGGCGATGTCCTGCACGTGGGCGCGGTTGGCCCGGCGCAACGACTCGGGGAGCCAGGCCCAGTCCACCATGGCCGGCGCCGAGCCCGGGCGCACGCCGGCGCGCACCTGCGACTGGACGTACTTGTCGTGGATATGGCGGGCCAGCCGTTCGGTGAGATCCTCGGCGATCAGCTCGGCGTCGCAGGCCCGGGTCAGCACCGGGTACAGCTGGAGCCGGCCGTGCACCTCGTCGAGCAGGTCGTGCCGCCGGTCACCGTGGAACGCGGCCGCGAGCGCCGCCTGCCGGTACACCGGAACGAACACGGTGCTCTCCGCCCGCTGCCAGAGCGCCGGAGTGTCCAACGCCAACTGGAGTCCGTTGCGTTCGTCCGCGGCGCAGACGTAGAGCCGGTCGTAGCCGTGGCGCAGCATGCCCGACTCGACCAGACCGTCGAGGTCCAGGTCGTACGCCCGCACCTCGCAGGCGGCGGGCAGGAAGGGGTGCCGGGCGGTCGCCAGCTCACGTTCGACGGTAGCGTCCGGGGCCACCAGGTCGACGTGCAACGGCGGCACGGGCCGGTCGGCCGGCGCCTCGGCCTGGCGCAGCTGCCAGTGCCGCGCGCTGGCCACCAGCGCGGCGCGGCGGAAGCTGCCCCGACCGGCGATGAGGATCCGGACCGGTCGCTCCGTCGAGGAGGGCAGGGGGTGGTGCCGGTGCAGGGCCCGGGCGGCGACGTCGTCGACGTGGAAGTAGTCCAGTCGCAGCCGGCTGGAACCGGCCGCGCCCAGCCGTCGAGCCTGCAACGACAGGCACATCTCGGGGTCGTGCACCTGCACGTAGACCCGGGCCGGTTGCCGCCGGTCCTGGATCAGCCGGCTCGCCGCGTTGGCGATGGCGTGGTTGCGGTCGTCGTCGTCGGTGCAGGCGTACACGGTGTGGGCGCGTGGCAGACCGGCGCCGCGCAGCACCTCGGGGCTCGCCGGGTCGCCGGTGACCCCCAGGTAGCGGCGTCGGCGGTACTCCAGTGGCCCGAACGGTTCGGCGCGCACCACGACCACCCGCTCACCCTCGCTGAAGAGCCGGTCGGCGAGCATGTGGGCGAACTGGGAGTCACCGCAGACCACCGCGTGCCCCCGGGCCCGCCGGGCGCGCAACCTGCGGATCTCGGCGGCCAGCAGCAGCCGGCTGGCCTCCACCACCGCGAGCAGGGTGAACAGCGGGGCCGCGAACCGGGCGACCTGCAACTGCCACGGGTACGGGCCGGGATCCTGCAACGGCTCCGCGCCGAGCACGAAGAGCTGGATGTCGTAGTAGATGACGTCGTACAGGTCGTAGCCGCCGCCCGGCTCGGCCCGCAGCAGCAGGTCGAAGCCGACGTAGCCGAGCACCAGCGCGAGCAGGCCGATCACCGCGAAGACCATCCGCAGTGCCCTTCCGGCCGGGCGGTACGCGCCAGGGACCGGACCCGTCATCGACCAACTCCCTCGTCCGCGGGACCGTCGTCGCACCAGTGTCGCCCGGTGGAGGGCCAATGCCCACCGTCCGTGCGGCGCCAGCCCGCGATTCGGCGGGGCCGGGCCACCCCGAATCGTATTCGACGCAGTCGATCCGACCGGCCCATCGGCACCCCGGCTGATCGGCTCTTTTTGCAGGTGAACAGCGGAGTCGGCAGGTCCGTACGGGCCCACCTGGCTAGCCACCGAGGGTTACGATTGCAAGACGGGCCGGAGGGGGCGCACGAGTGGCTCGGCCTCGGTCCCCCGACACCTGGGGCCCAGGCCGGAGCTACCGGAGGATCACGGAGATGGACGCAATCGGAGGTCCACCGGCGACGGGCCCGGTCAATCCCTTCTCGCCGACGGCAGTGGCCCGGGTGACCGAGCAGGGCACGGGCGCGAGCACGGTGATCACCGCCGCCGTCCGCGACGCGACCGACCAGCTCGACGACTACCTGCGCACCGGCGACGGCGCCGTGGTCGCCCTCGTGGGTGACTACGGCACCGGCAAGACCCACCTCGCGGTCGAGCTGCTGGCCCACGCCCGTCGGGTCACCGGCGCCGCCGGGCAGGCGATCTACCTGGACGCGCCGGGTGACACCTTCCTGTCCCTGCACCGGCGGTTCCTGACCCGGCTGTCCCGCGACACCGTGCGTGAGCTGCTCACCGCATACCTGCCCGGCCCCGAGGGCCTCGCCTCCTCGACGGAGGAGGTGGTCCGGCGCCTGCGTGCGGACCTCGCGGAGGTCACCACCGACCCGGCCTTCGGCACCGCGCTGGCGATGCTGCTCGACCCGAGCACCGAGGCGGCCGCCTGGGACTGGCTGTCGGGTCACCCGCCGGGCCCGCCGTTGATCGCCGCCGGCGTGACTCCCAGCGCGGACGTGGAGGCCACCGCCGTCGAGGCGATGGGAGTGCTCGCTCTGCTGCACGGTCGACGACACGACCGTTTCGTGCTGGTCCTCGACGAACTCGACAAGATCCTCACCGCGGGTGGCCGGCCCGGCCCGGAGACGATGGCCCGCCTGCAACGGCTGCTCGGGGTGTTCACCTCCGCCGGGGCCCTCCTCGTGATCGCCGGGCTGCCCGACATGCTGCACCTGCTCAGCGCCGACGTGCGGCAGCGGATCGGGCCGATCGTGCGGATGTCGGCGCTGCGCGGCGAGGACGTCCGCACGTTCATCCGACAGACCCAGCTTCGGGCGTTCGGCGAGGCCCGGCTCGCGCCGTTCACCGTGGAGACCACCGAATACCTGGCCAACCTCGCCGACGGGGTGCCCCGGCGGGTGATCCGGCTCTGCTACCACCTCTTCCAGCGCGCCGCGCAGGCCGGCACGCCCGTCACCCACGTCATGGTCCGCGAGGTGGTGCGGGTCCAGTTCGACCTGGCCAACCGGCAGGACGTCGCCGCGGACGTGCGGCGGGTGCTCACCCAGGACGGCTGGTCGTACCAGCGGGATCACCTGGTCGGGTCGATGCGCGACCTGCCGGTGGACTTCTGGATACCCCTGGAGGAACGCAACGCCGGCTGCTGCGTGCTGCTCAGCGAGTCGGTCCTCAAGGCCGAGGAGGTCGACGACCTCAACCGGCGCGTCGTCGCGATCAGAGCGGCCGTCCCGGACAGCGAGGTGATCCTCGTCGTCGTCGGTCACCTGCCCGCGGAGTTCGCCGCCGAGCTCGCCGGCATGTTCAGCGTCGAACCGATCGTGCACGATCCGCAGTCGTTCGCCGAGGATCTGTCCGGCAGCGTCAAGGCCCTGATGCGCCGACTCGAACAGGCGATCGGCGCGGACGCGATGACCTCGGTACGCCAGCGCGTCGAGCGGATCCACCGGCAGCAGAGCAACACCCAACGCTCCATCGAGCATCTGTCGTACCAGCTCGACGAGATTCGGGGTGAGCTGCGCCCGGCGGGGCGGCTCGGCGTCGTGGCGGAGCGGCACGAGACGGCGACGGGGGCCCCGCCTCCGCTGCCGGGGCGGGTCGCGCGGGTGTTCGTCGAGGCCATCGCCGCGCTGGATCAGCTCACCGGTTTCGAGCGGCGCTTGCGCGACGCGTTCGACCCGCACCGGGTGGCGACCGTCGGGGGCGCCGACGGCGGGCAGGCCCTGCGGTCGCTGCTGCGCTCCCGGGACGTGCAACGGGCGGTCGGCACGTCGGTGGTCCTCCGCCGCCTCATCGAGGCGTTCCGGGAGGGGGTCGAGCAGTGGTACGACGGCCACCGCACGAACCCCCAACCGACCGACCTGGAACGGCTGGACCTGCTCTGCGAGACGTACGACGGGATCGCCGAGTATCTGCCGCTGTTCCAGTTGGACACCCTGAGCGGGCTCGCCGCCTCCGGCGCCGGCGGTGAGGACGGCACGGACCTGGCCGAGCGTTCGCGCACCTGGTCACAGGCGCGGTCGGTGTTCGACGGGCTGGGTGGTCGCGTCCGTCAGCTGCTGGTGGCCGGCTGAGCGTCGCCGGTCGAGCACCGCCGTGGCCAGGGCGTGGACGACGTTGATGACCACGATGGCCGTCGCCACGATCCCCACCGTGCCGGGGAAGTCCTGTTCGAGGACGAGGGCGAGGATCACCGCGGTGATGCCGTTCTGCTGCCCCCAGGCGAGGTAGCGCCGGTCGGCCGTGGGCAGGCCACGGGTGATCGGCACCGACACCACCAGCTGCGCCGCCACGGCCGCCAGCCCGAGCACCACACCGGGGACGACGTCGACGCCGTTCACCAGCAGCAGCCCCAGCAGGAAGGTGGCGACCAGGTACGCCGCCTGGGTGGACCGGCCGACGACGGGGCCGAGCCGGGGTCGGAAGAAGAGCCCGGCGACCGCCAGGCCGAGCATGAGGAACTGCCAGGCGGCCAACAGGACCAGCGCGATCAGCAGCGCCACGGCCAGCCAGTTGAGCGCCGCACGGACCCGAGGACCGGTCGTGTCCCCGCCGAGGCCGGCCGCTCGGAGCAGCCGCCACAGCAGCCAGGCACCCGCGGCGAACGCCACGTTGGCGAGCAGGTCGATCAGCAGCTCCAGAGGCCGGTCGCTGATCGCGCCGGCGAGCGCGCCACCGTCACCTCCGCTGAGGTCCAGGGCGAACGCCGAGACGTAGACGGTGAGCAGCACGGTGATCGGGTCGTCGAAGGACGCCCAGATGGACAGGATCGAGCGTGCCCGGGCGGAGGTGCGGTCGGGGCGGCTCATGGCGGCGACCGCGAGCGGGTCGATCTGTGCGACGGCCACACCGAGGACCAGGAACGCGGGATCGCGGAAGACCAGCACCATCACCCCGGCGATGAGCGCGGCCTTGGCGACCACGCCGACGGTGACGGCCAGCAGCACGGTGCGCAGGTGGGCGCGGACCTCGGCGAGGCTGATGTCCCGGGTGCTGCCGACCAGGCCCACCGCCAACAGGACGGAGGCGAGCAGCAGGTACGCGGGGGCGCGTTCGAGCCCGTCCACGTCGCCGGCCCAGGCCACGATGAGCCCGGCCAGGGCGGCGGCGACCACGGCCGCTGATCTCGCCAGTACGGTCACGGCCACCCAACCGACACGTCGAACCCCGTTGATCCGACATGAGGATATCGGCGCCGGCCGAGCGTCTCAATCACGAACCGCGTGGATCGGCGCGGCGGTTCAGCCCGCCGCCGAGAGTCGTCGCGCCACCGTCGCCATCTCCGCGTCCGCGACTGCGACCGAATCCTGTTCCAGGGTGACGCCGACCAGGTAGTCGTCCGGGGAGAGCCGGTAGTAGTAGACCGCGCCCATCTCCACGTCGAGCACCAGCCGGGTGACGTCCCCGGCGACGGCCCGCCGCAGATCCCGACCTACCTGCAGGGCCAGCAACGACAGGTCACCGGCGAGGCGCTGGTAGCGGTCCCGCCGATCGGCCACCGTGACCCCCCGGTTGAAGAACTGGTCCAGGTCGGGGTGGCCGAGGACGTCGACGGCCCACGCCTGGTCACCCATCCGGTGATGGCTCAGGTAGTGCAGGCCACCGGGGTGCAGCGCCGCGGTGACCGCCCCGTCGAGCGTCGTCGAGCCGGTCCGATGGGGCTGGAAATCGTCCGCCGACGCGACGGCCGGTGCCGGCTCGCCGTTCGGGTCGGCATCCCAGCCGCCGGGATTCTGCGACTGCTGCCGCAGCAGCCGGCGCAGGTCGGTGGCGAGGTGCGCGGCGGCCTGGTCGACCACGCTCACCCGGCTCGGGTCGGCCACCGCCTCGGCGTCCGCCCCCGGCACGGCGGCGAAGCCGACCACATGCTCGTTGCCGACCACCGAGTTGCAGAAGACGAGACCCGTACGGGTCTGCACGACCGTCCGGATCAGCGCACCGGTGTGCAGCTCCCCCAGTCGGCGGTTCAGCTCGCTGGCCCGGTACACCAGTTGCGCGCCGACGCGGCGGTGCGCCTCACGGCGTTGCGGCGGGTCCGCCTCGTCGTCCGGCGGCGGGGCCGACGGGTGGGCGAACAGGTCCAACGCGAAGTCGAGCACCCCGGTCGTGTAGTGGGCGACGTGGTAGACGCCGCAGCCGCTGAGCAGCAGCCCCCGGCAGAGGTCCCGCTTCTTGAGGAAACCCGGGACGTCCTGCTCGGCCGTCTCCTCGACCAGGGCGTCGCGCAACTCCGGATCGGTCACCAGGTCACTCCCTCAGCTCTGCGGCACGTCGATGTCGGTGTCGGTCAGCGCGGCGCCCGGGGTGCCGTCGCGCAACGCGCGGATCGCCGTGAGGTTGGCGGCGGCGTCCACGGTCACCGGGTGGGAGCGGCCGAGGTAGCGCAGGGCGACCCCGTGCGCCTCCTCCTGCATGGGCAGCGCGCCGTCCACGTCGCCGCGGGCGGCCAGATGCCCGGCCTGGGCGGTGGTCGCCGCCAGCGTCCACGGGTGCGCGTCGCCGAGCTTCGCCCGCAGTGAGCGCAGACCGCGCTCGCCGTACCAGACGGCCTGGTCGAACTCCTTCATGCCGCGCTGGAACAGGCCCAGATCGACCGAGCAGACCGCGGTGAAGGGGTGTCCCGGCGCCAGTTTCCGCTCGTAGCCGCGCAGGCAGCGCATGGCGCTCTTCACGGCGATCCCGGCATCGCCCGCGCGGTAGTAGTCGGTCGCCAGGCTGAGCAGGCTGCCCCGGGTGAGCGGGTGGTCCTCGCCGAGGTTCTTGACGTAGCCGCTGTACGTCTCGGTGCTGCGCTTCTTGGCCGGGATGGTCAGCCCGAGGCGGCGCTCGGTGACGGCGAGGCTGCGGTTGATCCGCAACTCGTCGAGCAGGCTCCCGGTGGGCAGCTCGTGAATGCGGGCGAGGGCCTCCCGCAGGGTGGCCAGCGACAGGTCGTACGCGCCGACCTCCCGCTCGCACGTGCCGACCTGGCACGACGCCCGCCAGGTCCGCGGGTCCTCCGGGCCGAACAGCAGCATCCGGCGATCCCGTTCCTGGCGGGCCAGTCGCAGGGCCTCCGGGGCGTCACCGGTGAGCAGGAACGAGATGCCGAGGTTGTTCACCGCCATCCGGGTGTTCGGGTGGTCGTCGCCGACCAGCTCACGGAAGCCCTTGAAGGTGGCCTGGTCCTCCACCAGGGCGTCCTCGAATCGACCCAGGCCACGCAGGTCACCGCCGCGACCGCGGCCGGCGACCAGGGTACGGAAGTGGCGCAGGCCGTAGCGGCGGCGCTGCTCGCTGAGCACCCGCTCGTCCAGGTCCAACGCCTCCTGGTAGTTGCCCAGCGCCCGGTGCAGGTTCGCGGTCTGGACGAACATCCGCATGGTCAACTGGTCGATCTCGTCGCCGTCGTCCCACCGCTCGCACGCCGCCGTGGCCAGCAGCAGCGCCGAACGCCAGGCGTCGCTGTCGTTGGACAGGTACAGGTGGCGCACCTGCTTGACGACCCAGTGCCGGACCGTCCGGTCGTCGGACTCCAACGCGCCGGAGGGGATGAGGTGCTGCTGCAACTCGTCGAACACGGCGGCGTAGCGGCTGTCGTCGGCCTCCGGGTCGGTTGGGGCGTAGCCGGCGAGGCCCCGCAGGACCTGCCGGTGCCGCTCGCACCGCTCCGCCTCGGGGGCAGCGCCCCGCAGCAGCACCTGGATGGCGCGGTGCATCCGCAGCGCCGACCCGTGCCCCCAGTCGACGTCGTAGAGCGCGAAGCGGGCGCCGACCGTGAGGACCAGGTCCACCTCACCGGCGTCGAGCAGCAGGTCGTCCGCGTCCCAGCCGGACGCGGCGGCGAGCTGGGTCAGCATCGAGGTGGACCGCAACAGCGGCAGCCCGATGCCCTCCGGGGAGAGGAAGGCGCTCAGCTCGGCCAGCCGGATGGCCAACTCCCCGAAGGGGGTGGCCCGCAGCGCCGCCAACGTGATCCGCAGGACCCGGGCCACGCTGGAGGTGTGCGATCCGGGGATGCGCTCACCGGGATCCTCGTCGGACTGGCCGTCCAGCGCGGCCAGCAGCTCCCGGACACCCTGGCCCACCGCCTCCAGGCTGGGCACCCCGCCACGCTCCAAGCCGAGGGCGCGTTGGCGCATCCAGGCCGTCGCGAGGCGCAGGGCCAGCGGCAGGTGCTCCAGCGCCACCGCTATCGACCGGGCGTCCTCGGTGCTGATGCCGAGCACCCGGCGCAGCATCGCCACGCTCTCGTCGCCGGTCAGGGCGGCGACCTCCAGCGGGGACGGCAGCCCGGAGGAGCCGTCGTCCCGCGAGGTGATCAGGACGTGTCCCGCGCCGTCCCGCGGCCGGAGGCCGGTCAGCACGTCGGCGTCGTCGGCGTTGTCATAGATCAGCAGCCAGCGCTGGAAGGCGCCGTCGGCCGCGGCGAGCGCCTTCAGGGCGGCCTCCGCCGCCCCCGTGCTGTCCACCGCCTTGATCTCGTTGGCGAGCGCCCCGAGGCCGGTCTGCACGGTCTCCCGATCCTGGGCGGGGATCCACCAGACCACGTCGTAGTCGTAGGCGAACCGGTGGGCGAACTCCCGAGCCAACTCGCTCTTGCCGACCCCCGCCCCACCGGTGAGGGTCACCGGGCCGTCCTCGCTGGTGAGGTGGTCGCGCAGCCGCTCCAGATAGTCGTCGCGGCCGACGAACGACGGATTACGGGGCGGCACGTTGAACCGCACCCGCCGGTCCGCCTCCGCCGGGAAGCGCGGCACGTTGCGCAGATCGCCGGCGGGTTGCGCGGGGGCGATCAGGCCGAGTTGGCTCAGCAGCAACGACTGCGCCCGGACGGCGTCGGCCGCCCGCAGGTCGACGACCCGCTCGGGGCCGAACGGCTCCCGCCACGCCTCGCCGGCCACCAGCACACCGAGCACCTCCGCCGACAGGTCGGCGGCGTTCGGACGCAGCCCGGCCAGGGCCGTCCCGGCGGTCTCCGCCAGATCCGGCGAGAGGACCGCCAGCACGGTGGTTTCCGGCCCGAAGTCGGGCTGCGCGCCGGGGCGTACCGCCCACAGGTGGGACCGGACTCCGGCGCGGCGCAGCTGCCCGCCGATCCAGTCCGCCCAGGGCCGGTCGACCGGGTCGTACGCGACGGCGATGTCGCCGAGGTTCTCCGCCGGCTCCAGCAGCACCGCGTGCCGGTAACGCCGGCGGATCCGCTCCGGCACCGGCGCCGCCCGGGTGACCTCACCCCCGGTGATCCACTCCGTGATCCGCTCGTACGCGGTCAGCGGGCTGTTCGCGTCGTCCGGCTCGTCGGCGAGCACGGACAACACGTCGTCGAAGGTGTCGTAGTTGTGCGCCGGCACCTCCACGATCCCCGCCGACGCGGGGCCGGGGGCGTCGCCGGCCGGCTTCTCCAGCAGCCAGGCGAAGGCTTGACGGACGTAGTCCCGGGAGCCGCCGTGCCCCGGTTCGGGGAACTCGTGCAGGGTTGGCGCGGCGAGCACCCGGATCCCCCCGGTGGCCCGCTGCTGCAGCTCCTTGGCGAGCCCCGCCGCGTGCTGCACGGACAGCCGGCGCGGTGGCATGCAGACCACCGCGACGTCGCTGAGCACCGCGCTGTGGGTGATCCCCGGCGCGCTCAGGTCCACCGGGGCGTCGATGAGGACGTAGTCGTAGTCGGTCTGCTGCAGCAGCTGCCGGATCCGGGCGGCATCCCCGGTGGGCAGCCCGTCGGTGGTGGCGCCGAGACCGACCATGCTGAACGTGGCGGTCGAACCGGACACCGCGTACCGGTAGAGGGTGCCCTGCTCGGGCGCCACCGGCGCGATCACCGTCGCCGGCGGCACCGCCGGCGCGTCCGTCGCGGGGGTGAGCACGGCGGCGAGGTCCTCGCCCAGCGTCCGGGCCGCCGCGACGGCATCCACCTGGACCGGACGCAGGAAGTCGCAGACCCGAGGGGTCTTCGGGCACCAGTCGACGGCGAGCACCTTCTTGCCGTTGCCGGCGAGGATCCAGGCGACGTTCGCCACCGCGCTGCTGCGGCCGGTGTCGTCGGCGGGTGACACGAACGAGACGATCGTGGCGACACCCGGTGTGTCATCCCTGCTGATGTTCATCGGTCTCCCCCCGGCCCGGGCGGTGGTGCGGGTCGCCGGCGTCGCCGCGGCGCCCGTGGGGTCAGTCGTCGCCATCGAGGGCACTCTCGAAGGCCGCGTACTGGTCGCCGGCCGCGGCACGGCGATCGAGCCGGACCAGCGCGGCGACGAGGACACCAGCCGGGAGGGCGTCCAGCTCGGCGAGGTCCAGTCCGGTCAGGTCGATCAGCTCCGACCGGAGGTCGTCCTCTCCGGTGTCCATACCCGACCACCGCCTGTCTCCGTGTCGCGCCGCGCCCGGTCGGCCCCACCGCCGGGCCAGACATTGACCGGTGGCCAGATCCGCTGAGTGTGCTCATGATAACCGTGCGCCGCTCCTGCGGCGGACACCCGGACGGCGGCCGGACCAGGTACGACGGGGCCACCCGGGCACCGGCCGGTCAGCGACGACACCCGGAACGTCACCTGTCGATGTATGCTCCAATCTGGTAGGTGGCCCGACCGGCGACCGACAAGACGGCGGAGCGTCTGATGCCCGGACCCGTTGGTGGCCACCCGCCGTCACTCGGCACGGTGGCCCGTTCCGCGCGATCAGAGCGTCCGGTCCCCTTCCAACAGTTCGTGGTGAAGCTGCACAGCCGCTGCGACCTGGCCTGCGACCACTGCTACGTCTACACGATGGCCGACCAACGCTGGCGATCCCGACCCCGGACGATGACGGCGGCGACCCTCGCTCGCACCGGTGAACGCATCGGCGAGCACGCCCGCCGGCACCAGATGGGCCGGGTGAGCGTCGTCCTGCACGGCGGGGAGCCGCTGCTGGCCGGGGTGGCCGGCGTCGAGCGGGCCGTCGAGCTGCTGCGGCGCGGCGCCGCCCCGGTGCCCGCGCGGATGACCGTGCAGACCAATGGTCTCCGCCTGGACGACTCGTTCCTGCGCCTGTTCGACCGACTCGACGTGGGGGTCAGCGTCAGCCTGGACGGGGACCGCACCGCGCACGACCGGCACCGGCGCGGGCCGGACGGTCGGGGCAGCCACGACCGGGTGGAGGCCGCGCTGCACCGGCTGACCGGGTCGTACCGGCGGTTGTTCAACGGGCTGCTGTGCACCGTCGACCTGCGCAACGATCCGGTCACCACCTACCGCAGTCTGCTGGCCCACCGGCCGCCGGTGGTGGACTTCCTGCTGCCGCACGGCACCTGGTCGGCGCCGCCCGCCGGTCGCCCCTCCGATCCACGGCAGGCCCCGTACGCGGACTGGCTGACCGCCGTCTTCGACGAGTGGCATGCCGACGGCGGGCAACGCACCCGGGTCCGCCTCTTCGACGAAATCATCCAGCTGCTGCTCGGCGGCTCCTCCCGCCTGGCCGGCGTGGGGCTCAGCCCGGTCGCCGTGGCGGTGGTGGAGACCGACGGGGCGATCGAAATGGACGACACCCTCGGCGCCGCCCACGCCGGCGCCGGAAGCACCGGCCTGCACGTCGACCGGGACAGCTTCGACGCCGCCCTCGACCAGCCCGGTGTCCGGGCCCAGCAGGCCGGCGCGGCCGGGCTCTGCGCGCAGTGCCGCGCGTGCGACCTGCACAAGGTCTGCGGCGGCGGCCTCTACACGCACCGGTGGCGCGCCGGCAACGGCTTCGACAACCCGTCGGTGTACTGCGCCGACCTGTACCGGCTCATCGGGCACATCCGCCGCACCCTGCGGCGGGACGTGACGGCGCTGCGGGGGGTGGCCCGGTGACGCCGGCCGGGCACCAGCTGCCCCGCACCGTCCTCGACGACCTCGCCGCAGGCGGCGGCGGGCCGGCCGCCCTCGAACTCCTGCACGACGCTCAGCACAGCAAGAACCTGCTGCTGGTCCGGGCACTGGTCATCCTCACCCATCGGGTGGACCATCCCGACCGGGCGGCGGTCGAGGCGGCGTACCACCTGGTGGGCGGCCTGTCCCGGGCCCAGCGCCGGGCGGCGTGGGGCCATCCACCGGTGGCCGCCTGGGCCTTCGGCACCGCGTCGCTGCTGAGCCGGGGCGAACGCGCGGGCGCGTACCCCGGTCTGCTCGCGGCAGTCGCCGCCGCCGCCGCGGTGCACGCCCGCGCGGACGCCGACCTGGACGTGCCGCTCGACCCGGCCATGCCGGGCCGGCTGAACCTGCCCGGCCTCGGCACCCTGCGGGTCGCCCGCACGGCGACCCGGGCCCGCGTGCGCTGCGCCGGCGGCCGCGCGGAGGTACGCTGCGCCGGCGAGCGGATCGAGATCGGGTACGACCATCCGCCCGACCACCGCTGGCGGCCCTTCCCCGCGCTGCGCGCCACCCACGGCGGCCTCCCGCTGCGGCTGCTGCTGGACACCGGAACGTGGCGGCACGTGCCGGTGGCCGTCGACGCCCATCCGATCGCCGGTTCCGTGCGCGACCCGGGCCGGTGGCAGCACCGGCTGCGCGCGGCGTGGCTCCTACTCACCGACGAGCACCGGACGCTCGCCGAGGAGGTGTCGGTGGCGCTGAGCGCGCTGGTGCCGCTCGTCGCGCCACGGAACGGCGTCCGCAGCGGCACCTTCCACCACGGGTTCGGCGCGGTCGCGATGTCCCTGCCACCGGACTCCCGCTGCGCCGCGGTCACCCTCGCCCACGAGATCCAACACCTGAAGCTGGCCGCGCTGACCGACCTGTTCCCGCTGGTGGAGCCCGGCCCGGACGACTCGTTCTACGCGCCGTGGCGGCCCGACCCCCGCCCGCTGGAGGGCCTCCTGCACGGCGCCTACGCCCACCTCGGCGTGGCCGGCTTCTGGCGCCGGCAACGGCACGTCGAACGGGACCGGACGGCCCGCCACCACGCCGAGGTCGAGTTCGTCCGGTGGACCCGGGCCGCCGCGCGGACCGTCCGGGTGCTGACCGCGCAGCCGCGCCTGACCCCGGTCGGCCGACACCTGGTCGACGGCATGGCACCCGTACTCGACCGGTGGGCGCGGGAACCCGTGGCGTCCGCCGCGGCGGACGACGCCGGACGGCTGCTCGCCACGCACCGCGCCCACTGGGACCGGGAGCGGACCGAAGCGCGACCGGCGTGACAGCGAGGCTGGCCGATCTCCTCTACGCTGTGCCGCATGGGGGACGCTAACGGGCAGCCCACCCGACGTGAATGCTTCGTCATCGCTCCGATCGGCCCGGAAGGCTCCGAGATCCGGAAACGCAGCGACCAGATCCTCAAGCACGTCATCCGCCCGGTCGTCGAGGAGCGGGGATTCCAGGCGATCCGGGGCGACGAGATCGAACGCGCCGGTCTGATCACGTCGCAGGTGCTCGACCGGATCATCCAGAACGACCTGGTCATCGCCGACCTCACCGACCAGAACGCCAACGTCTTCTACGAACTGGCCGTACGACACGCGCTGCGCAAACCGTTCGTGCAGCTGATGGCGAAGGACCAGCAGCTCCCCTTCGACGTGCAGGGCATGCGCACGATCCTGGTCGACCACACCGACCTGGACAGCGTGCACTCCGCCAAGGAGCAGCTGGGCCGCGCCATCGACTCGATAACCACCGACGCCGACATCGTCACCCCGATGTCGGTCGCCCTCACCCTGCAGGACCTGCGCGGCTCGTCGAGCCCCCACGAGACCGGCCTGTCGCAGATCATCGAGACGCTGCCGCAGATGATGGACATCCTCCAGGACCTGCAACGGCACATGGGCACCGGCGGCCCGGTCGAACCGTCCGAGGCCGACGACCACCGGCGGCTGCGTGGCCTCATCATGTCGCTGACCGACCGTGGAGTGGTCACCGAGCAGGACCTGACCGGGCTGCTCGGCGGGGCGAGCTCCAAGTTCGACAAGTGGGTGCAGCACCTCATCCAGCGCTCCGGCGGGGCTGGCTGAGCAGTTCGGATTCCGACGCGGACGCGGCGACGAGCGTGATGGCCGGGAGTCATCAATATGCCTGTGAGTCATCACGCTCACCGGCAGATCTGGCGCAAAACAGTGGCCTCGGCACCGAGCGGAGGGCCCGGTCCAACACCTCGGCAGCCTGCACGAACCGCTCGTCCTGGGCGGGCTTTCCCGCCAGCGCCCGCACCTGCTGCGGCGTCGGAGGAAGTGATACGAAAGCGGCGGGCGGTACCGTGCTGGAGGTTCCGGCGGCGATTAGCCAGGAGACTCACTGCGATCGAAGAACGGCGTGAGGAGTTGGCGAACCTCGGCGGCCGAGGCCGGCCTTTCCGCTGCATCCTTAGCCAGGAGGCAGTAGATGAGGTGTGCCAAGTCGTCGGGCACATCCGACCGATACTCAGTGATGATCGGGATCGGTGAATATAGATGGCGGCGCATCATGTCCGGGGCGTTCGCAGCCTCGTAGGGAGGGTTTCCGCCGAGCATCTCGAAAAGAATGCAACCCAAGGCGTACAGATCGGCGGCAGGCCCGACAGGGTCGCCCTGGGCTTGTTCGGGTGCGATGTAGGCGGGGGTGCCGAGCGTACGCCCGGTCGCGGTGAGGCGGGACGCTTCGACCGGGCCGAGCAGCGCGGCCACGCCGAAATCAAGCACCTTGACCACCCCCGCCGGGGTGATCATGAGGTTCTGCGGCTTCAAGTCACGGTGTACGAGGGAGGCGGCATGGGCGGCCACGAGCACCGAACAGACCTGCGCGGCAATGGAGGTCGCCTCACCGACCGGCAACCGTTCCTGCTCGGCGATGTGATCGGCGAGGACGATCCCCGGCACGAGTTGCATGACGAGGAAAAGGTCCTCATCGTGTACGCCCACGTCGTGTACGGCTGGCACACCGGGATGGTCGAGTCTGGCGGTCGCTCTCGCCTCCCGCCGGAAGCGCTTGCCCGCCGTCTCACGCTCGTCCTCCGGCACCTCCAACTGCCGGAGGAACTTGATCGCCACCGGCCGGTCGAGTCGCTCGTCAAAGCCGGCCCAGACCTGACCCATTCCGCCGCGACCAACCGGATACGTCAACTCGTACCGGTCGCCGACACGATCCCCCGCCTGCACCTACAGCCTCCCCCGCATCGCACGTCGACCCCGCCTGAGCAGGAGCCGGCAATCAGGCTAGCTGTCGCTGTACGAGCCGCCCGGTCAGAAACGGGCTGGGCGTGCCGTGCCAGAACACCGCAAGCTCGTCGCGCGAACGGGTGGCCGCGACGAAGAGCAGGGACCGGTCGCGTTGGCGTTCGCGCTGGTAACGCTTCGGGTCAGTGTCCCGGTATCTGCTGATCATTTGCCGAGGCACCAGGCCGTCACTGACCCCAGCGATGATCATCCGCTGGTACTCGAGGCCCTTGAACCGGTGCATCGTGCCGACGTGCACGCCGTCCGGCCGCTTCGGGCCATCCGGGCCGATCTCCACCACTACCAGCCCGTCGGCCTGCAAGTGGCTGATGACGTCCGCCGCCATATCCTTCGTCGGTACGCAGATGGCCACCGAGCCGTCCGTCGGGCTGCCCCAACTGCGCAACTGCTCGACAATCAGATCACGCTCCTGCGTCCACGTTGCGGCACCGTGGAAGACCGGTCGACCGCCACGAAGCAGCGACCGATAGCCGGCCAGGTCCTCCTCACCGCCGTCGAGGTCGTCATACACCTCGCCGGTCATGATCTGCAGCGCATCGGCGAGGATCTGGCGGGTGGTGCGGTAGCTCAGCGTGAGCCGGGACGACCGGCCGCGGATGTTGACACCGAGGCTGCCCAACGTGACGTGGTTGTCGTAGATGCGCTGGTGGGTGTCGCCGGTGAGGAACATGTCGTCTGGGCCTGGCGCAACCATGGCTCGGAGCATCTTCCAGTGCGCAGCGCTGAGATCCTGCGCCTCGTCGACCACCACATGGCGGTAGCGCGGGCGGTAGAAGCCGCCGGACGAGTCGTCGGCGACACCGGTGTTGTGGGCTGTGCGGTCCATCTCGAGACGGGCAGCCCGCTGTGCCACCTGACGCCAGGTCCAGACGCCGCGGTTTTCCAACCAGGTGGCGAAGCGCTCCGTCAGCTGCCAGATCTGGTCCCGCTCGATCCGGGTGAGACTGCGACCGCGGTTGGGGCGGCGGGCCTTGAAGTAGTCCGTCCGCGAGTTGAGAACCTGACCGAGGATCACCTGGGTCCACTCGGCAGCCAGGAACTCCGCCTCCCAGCCGGTCTCCCCGGTCTCAAGGAGGAACTCGTCCCACATATCAAGGACGCGATTGTCGTCTATCACGCGGCGGCTGCCACCCGCCTTGGCTTCGGCCACCACCCGGCTGGCCAACCGGTCGATGTTGACGATGTCGACGCGCGATACCAACTCCTGTCCGCCCAGCGCCATCAGTCGGGTCCGCAGGTCGGCGGCCAGGTTCCGGTTGTAGGTGGTGAGCAGGATCGGCCTGTCCACCCCCGGCGGCAACTGTCGGGCGAGATGCGCCACCCGGTGCAGTGCGACGATCGTCTTGCCGGTCCCCGGGCCACCACCGACTCGCGCCGGGCCCTTATAGGGATGCTCGACCAGCTTCCGCTGAGTGGGGTGCAGGAAGATCTGCCACCGCTCGAAGGCCTCGCCCAGCATCGCCTGCAGCGCCTCGTCGTCAGAGGTCACCTGCGTAGCGGGGCGTTCAACGGCGGCCTCGAAGTCCTCGGGGTCGACCGGCTCGTCGGCCCGGACTGGATCGGTGACCTGCTGGAGCACCTCGTCGTAGGGGGTGCCGTCGAAGAGCGCGAAGAGGACGTCGGTGGTGAGCTGGGGAGCCCGGTCGAGCAGCTCCAGAAGCTGCGCCTCGGTGGTCAACTCCCGGATTTGCGGCAGCAGCGGCTCAGAAACGCCGAGATCCAGCAGTTGGGCGTCGGTGTAGGTGTCGAAGAGCGGCTTCTGCGCAGGCTCAGGCTCGACCTCGCGCGGCACAACCCGGCCGATGATGCTGTCACCGACGGGTGCCATGTCGACGACCTCGATGCCGCCGGTGATCCGGTTGATGCGGTACGCGTACCTGGCGAGGTCGTCGTACACCTCACCGCGGTGCTTGACCGCGACGAGCAGGTAGTCGCGCCCGGCGATGTGCAGCAGGAGCGCCCGGTAGTCCTTGTTGACACGGGCGGACATCAACCGGGATTCGCTGTTGAGCGCCTTCAGATTGAGCCCGGGGTTCTCCGGATTGTGCCGAAACTTGTGCATGAACTCGTAGACCGCTCCGATGTCGGCGCGGGTGAGCTTCATGACCTCCTTGTCGGCGCGGTCCAGCATCCGCAGGGTCGTTGCTCCGGTGCTCATCGACGTTCTCCCCCGCTCGTCGCCTTGATCTCTGCCGCCAGCTCGTCCACCGACCATTCCCGAGCGGTACGGGCGTGCCAGCCCGCGTCCGCGTACGCCCGGTCACGATCTTCTGTCTCCGGGTCGCCGGACCGGCCGGTGAGCACAATGGCAATTCGCCGGTCGGGCCAGGCAAGCTCGGCCTGCCAGCCCTGATCGCCCAACTCGTAACCGATGACCGGTGCGGGCAGGTCCTGTCGGGCCAACTGCTGGACGAGTTGGTCCAGGGTGTTCTCGTCCGGGTCCAGGTAGCGCAGAATGTCCCGCCACGGGGACTCCTTGTCGAGCGTTTCGGGCTCGACGGCCACCGGCTGCGCCACGACGCCGAGCCACGTTGCCGTTTCCTCGTCGAGCGGCTGCGCGCGTTGGGCGAATACCAGCCCGGTGCCCTCGCTGACGGCCATCGAGGCCGGCTCGAAGACGTCGAGGCTGGACACAGCGAGCTGACCTGCGTCACCACCACCGTTGCCGAGGAACTGGATGACGTTGCCCCAGGCCAGCCATGCGGCCCAGCGTTCCTTGTGGCCCGCTCCGGCCACGGCGGCCGGAAGGTCGTCGACGACGGTCAACGCCGACCACGTCGGCAGGGGCCTGCTTCGCCCGTCGACGACGAGCGTCACCGGGCAGTCCGCGTTGTCCCGGGCCCGCGCGATCATGATGTGTCGCGCGTTCGGCCCGGGCAGTGGCTCTCCCCGCAGCGCGGCCAACAGTCGCTCTGCCACGCCGCCAGAGTCGGTGGCCGTGTTGTCCCGGGCCTGTTTGAGCATGCCTGCCAGGGTGGCTTCCGCCCGACGCTGCCATCGGTTGAGATCGGGATCGGCGAGGAAGCGCATCAGCTGCTCGATCGGGTTGACCCAGACGGTCTCCTCGAGCTCGTCCGGATCAGCGCCGGGAAGGAACTGCCGGTATCGCTCCCGGGCCGCCTGCTTGCTGACCCCGCCGTACGGCGTCCACCGCCCCTGCCCGTCGGTGCCGCCCCAGGTCTTGACGTCGTCCCAGGTGGCGGCGAAGACCAGGTAGCCGTGCGCGCGTAGCCGGGCACGTTTTTTGGCGTCGTCCGCGAGCCGGTTGTACTGAGACGAGGCGTGGTATTTGAAGCCGTCGAGGTAGACGGCCACCTCTGGAGACGGGGCATCGAGGCGTTTGAAGTGGACGTCGGGACGGGTGCCTCGAACGGTGTTCTGCAGCTTCATCTGCCAGTGGGTGACGCTCTGACCGTTGTCCCGGACGAACCGCAGGTCGGCGATGCGGGCACCGTCGTGATCGGTCCGCCGGTCGATCCGCAGGCCCGATTTGGGTGCCTCGCCAAGCGCCAGCAACTTGGTGAGGAAGCGCATCTCCAGCTCGCTCTCCACCTGGTGGATCAGCGAGATCTCGTCGGTACGCGTGCCCTCCTCGACGTCCCAGGTGTCGAGGAGCTTGTCCAGCATCCCCAGCGCCTCGTCGCGGCTCATCAGGGCGAAGTGCTCGTTACGCGCGTGGCGCAGGAGGCAGCGGTGACACACCGCCCGGCCTTCGTGTCGGCAGACGCAGTCGGCGATGCGCTGCCGCGCCAGCTCCAGGATCGCGCGGAACTCCTCTGGCTTGGCGAGGCGGTGCAGGTAGCCGGTGCCCTGCGGCTGGGTGTCGAAGACGACCACGAAGTTGCGCGTCCCGTCACTCTGCCCGTCCGGCATCGTGGCCGACACGGCCTGCAGGTGCGCGGGGTCACCGCCGTACTGCGCGGCGATACCGAGGCGGATGGCGGCGGCGAACGAGGCGATGCGTTCCTGTACCACCGCGGTCGCGGCGGGAATGAGGATGCGCAGCGCCTCGGTTTCCAACTCGTGGGCGAGGATCAGGTCGACGTGGGCGTCCGGGGCGGCCGGCGAGCGCCGGTACGGGCACCAGGGCCGGTGGTGCTCGGCGCCCTTCACGACAGTCGAGCCGGAGGTTTCGGCGGCGAGCTGTTGGCTCACCGCAGGGACGCCGTCGACCGTTGTCCCGCCGCAGGAGGTGCAGGTGTGGAAGCGGTTGATTCGCACCTCTTCGCCGGCGAACAGTTCGGCTGCCCGGTCGTAGCGCTGCGCGCCCAGGTTGAAGTGGCGAATCATCGCGTGCCGGCTGTAGTCGACGCCGAAGGTGTCGTGGGCATGCCGCCAGGACGAATCGACCTTGGCCGGGTCGACGTCTACGGCGACGGTGGTGGCGTAGAAACGCCGGTCCCGGTCGTCGCTGTCGTCGCGGATGCGGGCGTCGTCACGCTTGTCGCGACTCAGCACCCGGGTGGGCTGGAGGACCTGGAACAGCCGGCCGTGATCGGCGATGCCTGGGTCCGAGCAACGCGGGCAGGCGCTGGTGTCCTCTTTGGCCAGGTGGGTGCGGACGTAGCCGCACTGTGCGCAGATCCGCCACTGCTCGTACGCGGGCCGATCCGCCGGGCCGACGTCGAGCCCCGAGATCTCGTGTTTGTAGCCCCGCACGTAGTAACTGTTGCCGGGTGCGATCTCGACGAGCGCCTGGCGGGCGGGGCGCGCGTACTCGCGGAGTTCGCTGTGGAAACGGCGGTCGCCGTCGGCCTTGTCCTCCCAGGTCAGGGTGGCTTCAAGGTCGGTCCGGGAGTCGATGAGCGCGTAGTTCGGCAGCAGACCGAACTCGACCAGGGTGCCGTGGGCGGCAGCCGTGCTGACCTCCCGCAGGCGGCGACGGACCGCCCCCTCCTCCGCCTTCAACATCTTGATCTCGCGGGCGTGCTCGGGGTCGCTCGGCACCAGCGTGCCGCGGGCGATGGCGAGTTCCTGCATCCGGCGACGCAGGTCGGCCAACCGGAACTCCCAGACGTCGTCGGCTTCCTTGACCCGGTGGACGATCCCGTCCACCGCGAACTCACGCAGCTGGTCGGCGGCGGGCCGCAGGACCTCGTCTCCGAACAGCGTGAGGAACTCCTCCACCAGGCGGCCGCCGTCGCGACGGCCAGCCTCGGCGAGGCCGGTCAGCCACCCGGTCGGGCCGAACAGCACGTGCGCCCGTCGTGGCATCGGCAGCACTCCGGCCAGGCGGCCACGGGCGGCAAGGTCGATCAGGTGGGCGAGGTATTGACGGCGCAGGATCTCCACGGCAGAGAGGAAACAGCCGGGTGGGACGATCTGTCCGGCGATCATGTCGCGCGGATCGGTGAGGTAGTAGCGATCCCGCTCGGATCGCCCGACCAGGGTCAACACGAGCGCGTTGCCGCTCTTACGCCCGGCGCGACCCGCTCGCTGGACATAGTTGGCCGGGCCGTGCGGGAGCGACGCGAGCACCACCGCGGAGAGGGCGCCGATGTCGATACCCATCTCCAGGGTGGGCGTGCAGGAGAGCACGTTCGGGTCGGTGTAGCGCTCGCCGTCGCGGAACTGCTTCTCCACCGTCTCCCGCTGGGCGCGGGTGAGCATGCCGGTGTGTTCGCCGGTGACGACCCGGAACACCGGGCTGTCCAGGTAGAGCCGCCGGTAGTAGTCGGCGGCGGCGGTGTCGTCATGGGCGGCCTGGAGTTGGCCGCGGCAGCGGTACTGGCGGCACGGCTGGCCGATCCAGTCGGCCACCCGGTCGGGGTGCTCGGTCTGCTGCCAGTGGCAGGTGTCGCAGCCGACCCCGGCCGTCGCGGCGGACGCGTCGTCGAGTCGGGTCACCCGCAGGTGGCCGGGCATCAGCCCGTAGACCGTGTTGCCGTCCTCGGTGTCGCCGGCGGCGACCACGTCGGCGGCGGCGAGGGCCGGCAGCAGCCGGCTGAGGAAGCCGGCGGCGTCGCCGGAGTCGAGGCCGAGGCAGCGCGACGTCCAGTCCTGGTACCAGTTTCCCCGCGCGGTGATCACGTCGAATTCCGAGCGGGACTTCGGCGTCGCGAGCAGGAACGCGGGCGCGGACAGGCCCTTCGGGAACGCCGGCATCCCGGCGGGCCGTCCGCCCCAGATCTGCCACCGGGTGCCGCCGCGCTTGAGGTACGGCACCAGCCACTCGTGGAACACCGCACCCCGGGTCCGTAACCGTTCCAGCAGACCGCGGAGGAAGGCGAGGTAGCGGGCGTCGTCCGGCGCCATTCCGGCCAGGTGACCGGGGCCGGTGAGGTGGACGTCCCGGCAGATCGCGGCGGCTCGCGCCGGATCGTCCAGTGCAACGTCGACGGCGACGCTGCGGGTCAACTCCAGGGTGCGGCCCTGGCGGGAACGCAGCCCGGTCTCCATCACGGTAGCGAAGACGAGCCGTTCGCTGATCAGCTCCCAGGTCTCCCGGCTTCCGTTGTGCTCGCCGGCGAGCAGGCTGTCGACTCCGGGCTGATCGTGCAGGTCCGGCGGCACGACGGTGGAGAGGATCTCCGGCTTCGCCGCCTCCTCGATCATCCTGACGAAGAGGTCGTCGAGCCCGATCGACTCCCCGGCGTTCAGCCGGCCGGCGAGCAGGGAGCGCAGCGAGAACGAGTAGGACCGGTTGGCGACGAAGCCGGCGCGGTGCGCGGCGTCCTGGACCGAGTCGTTGAAGAGCAGCGTCTTCTTTTCGGCCTCGTCGAGCTCCCCACCGGTGAAGAGTTGCGTGATCGCCACCGAGGCGAGGGTGGCCAGGCCGGCACCGAGGAAGCGGATGCCGTGGTCGAGCTCGCAGGACGGGCAGCGATCCTTCTCGGCTCCATCGATGTCGAGCACGTCACCGAGCACGACAATCGCGTCGTCGGTCGGCTTGCGGTCGCGCTGCTCGTCGAAGGGGCGCACCCGACGGCCGTACTCCAGGACCAGCAGGCCCCGGGAGCGCTGGCGTACCTCGTCGTCGGTCGCGGCGATCAGCGCGCGGACCCGGCGCTTGTCCCGACCGACGCTGGCGCGGTAGATCTTGTCCGGGTCGGTCTCCAGCTCCTGCGGGTCCTTCTCCGGCGACAACGCCATCCAGCCGGAGCGACCACAGTGCCGGCAGTAGATGGCCGGTAACCGTGGATAGCGATTGTCGGCCACGACCACGTCGGCGTCGGTGGCGTACGGGTCCAGCTCGCGCGGCGCTTCGCCGTACCAGCCGAAGGCAGCCTGGTGGGAAGTGCCGCGCAGCAGGCGGGAGACGGCGCGTACCCACAGGTGGGTTTCGATGTTGAGCAGCGGGCGGCCGGGAGCCTCCGGGCTCTGCGCGACGGAGAGCAGGCCGACGAACCGGGCGAGAGCCTTCGCCGTGATCTCCGGCCGGGTCTTCATCACGCTGCCCCAGCCGGTGGCGTTCTTTCGGGGCAACACGTCAATGATCTCGTCGAGGGTGCACGGCCGCGTCTGGAGCGAGTCGAGCACCGCCTTCGTCAACGGATGCTGGCGCAGCAGATCACCCAGACGCGTCGGATCGTCCAGACAGCGCTCACCGACGACCAGCTCGGCGACCTCGGACATCATCTCCTCGGGGTCGCGGTCGTCGACGGCGGCAAGCTGCTCCGGGCTCGGCAGCGGCAGGCTGAAGTCTTGGCGAGCGATGAACTCGCGAGCCTCGTAGCGGTCCTCCCCTACCAGCGACCCGGCGTCGAAGGCAATGCCGAAGACCTGCTCGGCGACCTCACGGATCGCGGTCCGACCGTCCCGGCCACCGCCCTCGCCGAGCGTCGCGGAGGTCGCCACCGGGCAGATCGGCCCGAGCGGCCGGCCCGGCTCGTCGAGGTCGAGTGCGGCGGCGAGCCGGCGCAGCAACATCGCCACGTCGGTGCCCTGCGCGCCGTCGTAGGTGTGGAACTCGTCCAACACCACGTACGCCGGCTCGGACCCCTCCCACAGCGGCAGGTCGTCGGCACGCTGGAGCAGCAGATCGAGCATCTTGTAGTTGGTGATCAGGATGTCCGGCGGCGTGCGACGCATCTCGGACCGCTTGGTGAACACGTGCGCGTACTCGATGGCCGCGACGTCGCCGATGTAGAGACCGGCGGTGACCTGGCTGAGCGCCGGGTCGGAGAGCAGCTCGTTGATGCGTTGAGTCTGGTCCGTCGCGAGGGCATTCATCGGATAGAGCAGGATCGCCTTGATCCCGGCCCGGCCCTGCTGCTTCTGCCGCCGGCAGTGGTCGAGCACCGGGATCAGGAACGACTCTGTCTTACCCGAGCCGGTGCCGGTGGTGATCAGGGTCGGCTCCGCCGCCCTGCCCTTCGTCGACAGGCGGGCGAACGCGTTCGCCTGGTGCAGGTAAGGGGCGAAGCCGGCCGGCGCCCAATCGAGGTGCGCCCGCCAGTCGCCCTCCGCCGGGCGGAAGGGGGTGCGAATCCGCAGGTACGGGCCGCGGAAGATGCCCTGCTCCGGGTGGGAGAGAAAACCCTCCAAACCCTGGCGTACGCCGTCCTCGGTCAGACCGAAGGTGGTGGTCAGGTACTGGGTGAGGGTCCGACGCAAGGTGTCGGCAGCGATGGTCGGCCTCATGAGCGGATCACCGCCGCATGCTACTTCACCCCTTACCGCGGTTGACCTGCCCGACAGCCTCTCGGGGACAGAGTCAGATTCGCGACAGCCACCCGCCGGATCGAACGTCGAGCACCGCTTCCACCACGACTTACGTTGCGGCCAAGCACCCCTACCACTCCGCGGCACAGCAATGAAAGGGTGTACGGCTCTTTGTGATCCGCCTTATGATCACGGGCCGGAATGGGTCCGGAACGGATGAGGTGACGGCTTCCCGATGGTTGCAGCGGCACAAACGACTCTGCAAGGCCTGCTCGAAGGCACGAAGCAATACCAGGTGCCCCTCTATCAACGCACCTACTCGTGGCAGGACCACCACCTGGAACGCCTGTGGGACGACATTCTCCGGCTCACCGACGACCGTGCCGAAAACCCGAAGGCAACTCATTTCATCGGGTCGCTGGTGCTGGCACCCAGTCCCAACAACGGTCCCGCCGGCGTCGGCGTGTTCCTGGTGGTCGATGGCCAGCAGCGGTTGACGACCCTCTCCATCCTGCTCTGCGCCATTCGGGATCACCGCGCGCTCACCGAGGACGACACGCACCGCGACCGACTGACCGGCCAGTATCTGATCAATCAGTGGGTGCCCGAGCGACGGTTAAAGCTCGTCCCCACCCAGGCCGACCTCGACGCCTATCTGGCTTGCGTGGACTCCTCGGCCCAGGCCGGTGGAGGCGAGGTCGGTGCCGCCTACAAGTTCTTCCGCGACAGACTGGCGAGCCCTGCCGTCGCAGCGAAGGTGAACCACCTGGAAGACGCGGTGCTCTTCGGGTTGGCGTTGGTCTCGGTGATCGCGCACCTTGAGGACAACGTCTACCGAATTTTTGAGTCGCTGAACAACACCGGCCTCAAGCTGACCCAAGCCGACTTGCTGCGGAACTACCTGTTCATGCGTCTGCCGAACCGCAGCAAGACCGTCTACGACGCGCACTGGCTGCCGTTACAGAAGCGGTTCAACTCGACCGAGTTAGAGAACTTGTTCTGGCTGGATCTGGTGCAGCGCGATCCGCGGATCACGCAAGGTGACACGTACGCGCGACAGCAGGCGCGGCTCGACCGGCTCAGCACGGAGGACGACGTCGAGGCCGAGGTACGTCGGTTCGGTCACCTGGGCACGCTGCTGGAGATCATCCTGCATCCCAGCAAGGAGCAGGACCCGGGCGTACGCCTCCGGCTGGAACGTTTGCAGGCTTGGGGCAGCAGCACCGTCAACCCACTGCTGCTGCATCTGCTGGAACGGCGCAGCCTGGGCACCGCGACCAGCGCAGAGGTTGCCTCCGCGATGAGGTACGTAGAGAGCTTCCTGGTTCGGCGGCTGCTCATTGGCCGCGCTACGGCCAACATCAACCGCAACCTGGTATCCATCGTCACCGAGATGAACAAGGACCTGCCGGTCGACCAGGCTGTGCACGCCTACCTGTCAGACGGGCGCAAGTACTACGCGACGGACGCCGACGTACGTCACGCGGTCCGGTCGCTACCGTTCTACACCAACGGGCGGGCGTCGCAGCGTTCGCTGGTGCTGCGCTGGCTGGAGGAGTCGTACGACAGCAAGGAGCCGGTCTCCCCGGCGAAGCTGACCATCGAGCACGTCCTGCCGCAAAGCATGGGTCCAGAGTGGCAGCGCATGCTCGCTGCGGACCTCGATCCGCACGAGAACGTCGTCGAGGTTCACGGTGCCCTGAAACATACTTTGGGCAACCTCACCCTGACCGGTTACAACGCCGAGTTGGGCAACAGCCCGTTCGCGGTCAAGCGGGTCGACCTCGCCAAGAGCGGTGTCCGCCTCACCCAGGACATCATCACCTGCGAACGCTGGGGGCGACCGCAGATTCACGCCCGCGCCGACACCCTCGCCGAGCGGATCATCAACCTTTGGCCGGGTCCCACCGGATCGACGGTGGATCAGTCTGAGGTGCGCTGGGACCTCATGGAAACGGCGCTCGCCGCGATGCCGGCCGGATCCTGGACAACCTACGGGGACCTCGCCGCCTTGATCGGCACCGCGCCCCAGCCAGTCGGCAACCGGCTGCGCGCCGTCCCGGTGACTAATGCTCATCGGGTGTTGCAGGCCGAGGGAACGAAGGCCGGTGGATTCCGTTGGCCCGACGGACGAACGGACGACCCGATCGCGGCGCTACAAGCCGAAGGGGTGTTGTTCGACCAGCAGGGTCGGGCGGACCCGACCCAGCGCATCGACCTCGATGAGCTGGCGCAACTGAGCGGCTTAGCCCCCGACGAACTGCCCCGACGGCTGCCTCGGCCGCGACCTGGTGACGGGCAGTCCCGTGCCGACCGCTTCGCCGAGCAGCTCGGAGTGTTGCAGGACGTCGTCGTCGCCGGAGCCGCCCTGACGCTGCTCGACCGATGGACCGAGATGGGCGGCACGCTCCTCTACGGCGGTGGAGCGGAGACGTCCTGCTTCCTGATGGCCCGCGAGCGTGGCCACCGCGACGGCGACATCTGGCCTGTGACGCTCTATCCCAGCGGAAAAGTCGAGGTGGTCTTCCAACACCTGGCCAGCCGCTTGCCGTTCGACGACGTGACGCTGCGTGAGCAATTCCGGCAACGACTAAATCAGCTTCCCGGCGTGAGCATCGCCGCCGCGAAGCTCAACCTACGCCCCAGCTTCGCCCTGACCGTCCTCGCCGACAGCGCCGCCGCCGCAGCCCTCGTAGAGCACCTGCAGTGGTTCTACGAGCAGACCCATCTATCCGAGCAAGAGGAGGACGAAACCCTCACTGTCTAGCGAAAGGCCAGATGTCTTCTCCGATATGTCGACCTGCCTTCGCAGCAATCGAGGTGGTAGCCGTGTCCGCGCTAACCAATGAGGTAAAGAACGCCAAGAGCCCGGTGGCCCGTTGGCTCCGCGCGAGGTTCCCGCACCACCACGATGTACAGGCCGACTACCGGGAGGCCGTCGGCCTGGCCCGGCTATTGCCGTCTCCGACGGTTGCGCTCGGGACGCAAGGCGCCGCTATCGACTGGTGGCTGCGGTTCATGATCGACCCGTCCCCTTCGGTCAGGCTTGCGATGGCCGGTCTCCGCTCAGGGCGCGCGCCATGCGGACGGGCTGGCCTGGAACTGCTGCACGACCTGGGTGCCGTCGATCACGACGGCAATCACGCCGGGCCAATCCGCCCGGCCCGGTTCAGGAAGCGCTCTGACGAGTGGTGGGCACGGATGTCCTACGCGCTCGCTCTTCTGGTCGAGCTGTACCGGGCGGCTCGGGTCGACGGATCACGCCTGATGCAGCTCGGCCCGGACAGTCGGGCGTCGGACCTGCTGGCACTGGCCAACGCCGACGAGGTCGCCGACCTGATCGCGATGCGCGACCTGGCCGTGGAGAAACTGCTACCACGGTTGCCGTCTGGGCCCGTGGCCACCGGTTCGACGTTCGAGGGCAGCGTCGACCTCAACGCTGACGCCGATCTCATCGTCGGCGGAGTGCTCGTCGACTTCAAGGCCACCCAGGGAAGGGCCCGGCCGGACGGCAGCCGTGCGGCCGCACTCACCAGAGCCGAAATCGACCAGTTGCTGGGGTACGTGCTGCTGGACTACTCGGACGCCTTCGCCCTGCACTCGGTGGCCATCTACGCCATCCGCTACGGACATTACCGGGCATGGCCGCTGGACGAGCTCTGCGCGGAGCTCGCCGGGCGGCCGATTGACCTCGCAGCGATGCGGCAGGAGTTCGCCCAGGTGGTGCGGGTCGAGTTGCCGGGTTACCGCAGGGCGTCGATCGTCGACCGGATCCAGCGGCGGGTCGCCACCAGTTAGTCGGTCACCAGTCGCGGGCCCAGTCCGGTGGCGGTACGACGGTGAGCTGTGGCTCACCGCTGATCGGTTCGAAAGCGTGCACGACGCGCAGGTCCCCGTCGGCCGCAGCGTCCTCGTCGGTGAGGACCCGACCACTGCTGCCATCGGTGCTGACCAGCAGCCAACGGTCGGGGTAGATGCCACCGTCGTCGACCAGCGACCGCACCCCGAAGGTGCGGGCCAGGGTGGCCGCCAACTCTCGCTCCCCCTGATTGGTGGCGTCGGCGAGCTCGGTGTCACCGGTCAGGATCCAGCCGAACTCCCCGTCCTCGTAGGGAGGATTGAGCATGGCGACCGGCCGAGGGTCATCGATCGCCCGGTCCTCGATCCGGCCGACGTAGACCGCGTCCGGTGAGATGCCGTAGTCCTCGCTCAGGAATCGGCGTAGCGCTTCGGCGGGCAGTTCCTTCTCGAAGTGGATCTGATAGCGCAACGCTCACCCCCGGTAGCTCTTGTGGTGGCGGAAGACCTCCGGCGCCCGCTCCTGCGCGGCCTCGGTCAGGAACGGATTGCGGTCAATCGCGGCTCTCGCCTTCTCGATGTCGCCGCCAGCGGCAATGTACTCCTTCAGCGTGCCGTACTCGGCGCGGTTCAACTGCGTTAAGCCAGGGCCAGCCTCGGGAAAGACCGTGCCGCTCGGCTCAACTGCATAGGTGCGGCCGTTCACCTGATAACGCTTCCGATCTGGGTCCCAGGTGGCACGGCCAGCTCCGATGTCGTCCAGGTCCTTGGCGACGTCCGTGCCGGGAAGGCCGACAGTGTTGACTTCCTTCCGCGCAGCTGGGTGCCGGAGGGCACGTCGCGGCGGCCGAACTTGGCGGTCGACATGAGTAGGCACAGAGGCTTCCGGTACGGAGCGGCCCCTGACACAATCGGGTACGCGAACCTCCGGGACGGGGAAGCAGAGTGGTCCAACCTGCACCATCCGCGCTATTTGTCGCTCCGGCCTATGACCACGGCGAGTACCGCTCAGCCGAAAGTTTGGGTCTCCGCGCCGTCGCGGCAGTGCTTGAGCGCCTGGATGTTCAGGTGCAGGTGTTCGACGAATGCCCGACGCCACCGCCCGACCTGGTGCGCGAACTCGCGCAAAGGGCCACCTTGATCGGCATAGGCGTCCTCTTCACCCGGCAGACTCCCGACGCAATAGGTCTGGCGCGACATCTGCGCCAGTACGCGCCGAACGCGTATCTCACGATCGGTGGCCAGGGGCTGCAGTTTCTCTGGGAAGAGGTCTTGCGCGACTGCCCCGAACTCGATTCAGCATGCATGTACGAAGGTGACGAGACGATTGCCGAAGTCTGGGCCAGGCTGATGCGCGGCCAGGGCGACGGTGGCGTCAAGGGCCTGCAGACGCGACAGGATGGTCGGATCGTCACGGAAGGGCCTCGACCTCCTGTCGCAGCGCTCGATGATCTGCCCTTCGCCTTTCGCGACCCGTCACCGGTGGCGTACCGCGGCGGGCACGCCACGATGTCGACGAGCCGGGGGTGCGCGGCGCACTGCACGTTCTGCCAGTCTGGCAACTACGCCAACCGCTACCACAGTCTGCCGAAGTGGCGACACCGCAGCGCCGCGTCGGTCATCGACGAGATCGTTCACCTGCACGAGACCCACGGTGTCAAAGCGATAAGCATCGTCGATGACGACTTCCTGGGCGGGGCCGGTCAGGGCCGGGAACGGGCCGTTGAGTTCGTACGACACCTGGGCCAACTCCCGTTCCAGATCACCTATTCGATCGAGTGCCGGGTTGACGAGATCGACGAGGATCTGCTGGGACGGCTGCGCGAGGTCGGGCTGCGGCACGTGCTGATCGGCATCGAATCGGCTACCAGCTCCGACATCCGGCTGTTCGCGAAGAGGACCAGCAATGATCAGGTTGAGGCAGCCATAGCAGCGCTACGCCGGTTGAACATCGACTTCTCAACCGGCTTCATCATGTTTCAACCGATGTCCACCCTCGCCGGCATTGCCGAAAACCTCAGCTTCCTCGCCCGAAGCCGGGTCACAAGCTACTCCCGACTCACCAATCGCCTGGAGTTGTACCCCGGAGCACCATTGCTGCGGTACTACGAGCGGCACGGCGTGGCCATGCACACCGAAAAGTACCGGGTCTACTACGAGTTCACGGATCCACATGTGTCCCACCTGTACACCGGGATGCGGAGGGCTCTCGCGCCGTTCGAAGACATCGAGGCCGCCTGCGATACGGAGAAGTTTCGCGCTGCCCGGGGAGATAACGCCGCGTCGTTCGAGCGCCTCCGCTCGCTGCGAGCGCTCTCGGACGAGAGCACAAGCTGCATGATCGTCGCAGCCCAGCGATGTCTGTCCGAAGTCGTGGATAGCGGATTGGAAGCCTCATTCACCCAGGTCGCCGCGGAGGTCATGAACGAGACGTCGCGATTGACGGCTGCCCTTCGGCAGCAGTCAGTCGGGCCGAGATCCACCAGCTGAGGATGAGCGGAGGTGATGGTCATGAAGCGTGGTGAGGGTTGGGTCAACGGCAACGGCGGTGGCGGCTGACCACCATCGTTGTGGGATGCCATCAAGGACGGCAAGGACGGCGTGACTGTCCCGCGCCTGACGGAACGGGACAGCCATGCGTCAAGGAGCGACAGGGGCGAGGGTTTCATTGAGCACGGCCACACGTGACTTCCTGTACGGCGGCATGTATCTCTCCGCATGCCGATTCGCCAACATCGATCGCTTTGTCGAGCGAGTGGGCGCGGCAATCGACCTGGCGGCGGCAGCTGATGCAGCGTCCGCAGCAGCGACACTCTGCGACTTGGCCGACTCCATGTCACCCGATGGGCCGCTCCACGACGACGAAGCCGCGCTGGGCACGCTGATGGCGGACGACCTCCGGGCAGTTGCCGCAGTGCAGGTCCCTCAGGCCGAGACCGCCGTGCACGATCGGGTCACCGCAGCGGGCGGCGACATCACGGCCAGACTGACAGGTGCGGGGCTCGACCTCGGCGATTCGGATCTCTACGTGGTGGACGATTTCCCGGCACCCTTCGACCAGTTCGGATGGGCCGCGTTCGCGCCGGACCGGGAGGACGAGGAGCGTTACGGCATCCCGTCCGGGGTCTACTTCCGCCGTGACGGCCTGCGGCCGCTCTACAGCGAGGCCCTCTTCGCCCACGAAGTCGTTCACACAGTGCCGGGCCGGGTCGACCCCGAGGTCTACGCCATGGGGCTGGAGGAAGGAATCGCCGAGGTACTTGGCACCTGCTTCGCAGCGACGGCCGCCGTGCCACTGCACGCACTGCGCAACATCCTGGTGTATGGCCGCCACGGGGCCGAGCGACCAAAGTTGTGGTCCCTCTACCGCGATCACACCCGGCAGGCATTCCTGCTCTACCAGGAGTTCGGCATTGACGGTCTCATCGAGCTGGCGCATCGGGGACGCGCCAAGATCCATGAGGCGGAGGTAGCCCTCTTCAGCGGTACGTTCCGAACACTGGACCTGCCCCGCGGCAACTGGGACGACGACACGACCTGGCTGCTGGAATCCTTCTGCAACGGATACCTGCCGTCCCACGTTTTCACGCCTCTTGAGGTCGTGCTCATCGATCACGTGGACGAGCAGCGTTCTCTCACGGAGATCTGCGCGCGGGCGAACGTGCCGGCCATCGTCGGCGTACCGCTGCTCAAGCGGCTCGGCAGCGAGTCGGCACTGTTCGTGCGAGACGGCGATCGAATCGGCTACTCCAACGTCCAGCACTACCTGTCGATGGGCGAATCGGCCGGCCTGCCCGTCATCAGGTACCTTCCGCCACTCGGTAAGGCGCCCCAGTAGTGGAGCCTTCATCGCCGCATTCGACGAACCCTCGGCGCACTCTGCCCGGAGCGCTCGCCGACCTGTACCGCAGTCGTGGCCTGCTGCTCGGCTTCCTGGCAACGGCAGTGGGCCTGTTGCTCATCCTGATCGCGCCATCCGGGGACCCCACCATCACGACTGGTCCCGGTGGCAGGGCTGTTGCGTTCTCGCGGCGCGGGGCGCTGAACAGGGATTTCGTGGGGTGAGTGGCCTCTGTGGAGGCGGATGAAGCGGGTGAATCCCTCAAGGTGATCATGGAGTTCTTGACGCTGCACGACCACCGAGGAACGTCACCCGCCGATGACATCATCTCTGATGTGCGCACTGACCGTGACAACCCCCGGCTCCGACACGCTCTCACCGCCGGTCACCGACAGTGAACATGCCGGGCTCATCGAAGCCCTGGGCCGGATCCCGGACCCGCGTAACCGCCACGGGCCCGGTATCCCCTCGTGGCGCTGCTGAGCGTCGCGGTCTGCGCGGTCCTGGCCGGTGCCACCTCGTTTGCCGCCAGCCCTAGTCACAGTCTGAGGCCTCCACAAGACGGGGCGCAGGGCTGTTGCGTTCTCGTTCGGCGAGCCGGTGAGCTGGGATGATGCCGGGTGATTGGCCTATGTGGAGGCGGTTGAAGCGGGTGAAGCCCTCA
>NZ_JBFAHZ010000042.1:0-47887 GCF_040654415.1 Micromonospora sp. NPDC050695 | reverse complement strand
ACCAGAAGCCCACCCGGGACAACCTCACCAAAGCCGCATGACCCTCACACAGCGTCACCAGCAACCAGAACAGGACTTGCGACCTGCTGCACTAGTCACGGCCACCCCGGCGCGGGCCGTCCGGGTTCTCGGTGGACGGTGGCGTGTGGCCGAGCTCGGACGAGATCCGGTTCGCGGTGTCCAGGAGGAGCGGAAGGTTGCTCTTCAGCTGATCCAGGCTCGCGATGACCTCGATCGCCGTGAGCGAGGCGGCGGCGGTGACCTGCCCGCGTGAATCCCGGATCGGCGCGGCGACGCACATCACGTACGCGTCGTGCTCCCCGTTGTCGGCGGCCCAGCCGCGTTCACGGACGCGGGCGAGTTCGGCGTCGAGGGAGTCGTGGTCGGCGACGGTGGTGGCGGTGAACCTCTCGAGGACGACGTGCGAGAGCAGGCGCTCGCGTTCCTCGGGGGGCAGGTAGGCGAGGATCGTCTTGCCGACGGCGCTCGCGTGGATCGACACCGCCCGGCCTACCCGCGAGGGCAGCTTGACGGCGTCGAACGCCGGGCTGTCGACCTTGTCGATGTAGATGATCTCGTTGCCGGTCAGCTGGGCCAGGTGCACGGTGTGGCCGGTCTCGCGTTGCAGCGCCCGTAGCGGTGCGGCGGCGAGCTGGCGCAGGTCCATCGCGCCGAGCGCGAGCTCGGACAACTCGATCAGCCCGCTGCCGAGCACGTAGGTGCCCGCGCCGGTCCGGCGGACGAAGCGTTCGGCCTCCAGCGTCCGCAGGATCCGCAGGGCCGTGGACTTGTGGACGCCGAGTACGTCCGCTGCCTCCGTGAGGGACAGCGGGCGCTCCGCCGATCGACGGATGAGGTCGATCGCGCGGCGAATCGATTGGGCCACGGGCAGGTCCCCCCTTGCGCTACGGCTGCTGCGCCGCCGCTGTCGTTGCGTGATGTGCAATGTAGTCGACGCGATAAGCGACCACCGCTTGACGCCGTTGCATATGGCGCTACGATCGTTGCAAATTGATCCCTGGGGAGTGGCTCATGACGGTGCCAGAGCCCCGAGGGCGGGCCGCCGGCACGGACTGGTTCGGGACCGCCGTCGAGGCGCTGCCGGACGACGCCGACCTCGGCGTCCTCATCGGACGGATCTGGGATCCGTCCGTCGCCGGGCCGTCACCTGTGATCGTCCGAGGTGACGAGGTCATCGACGTCAGTCACCGGTTCCCGACCGTCCGGGACATCTGCGAGCTGCCCGATCCCGCCGCGACGGTGGCAGCGCTCGACGGACGACCGGTGGGCAGCGTCGAGGAGGTGCTGGCCAACACCGGCGCCGCGACCCGCGACCACACCCGGCCCTGGTTGCTCGCCCCGGTCGACCTCCAGGCGCTCAAGGCGGCCGGGGTGACCTTCCCCGTCTCGATGATCGAACGCGTCATCGAGGAACGAGCACGGGGAGACCTGGCACTCGCGGCGGACCTGCGTGGCCGGATGCTCGCCGACATCGGTGCCGACCTGTCCAGCCTGGCACCGGGATCGGCCGAGGCGGAGCGGCTCAAGAGTCTGCTGGTCGCCGAGGGCATGTGGAGTCAGTACCTGGAGGTGGGGATCGGACCGGACGCGGAGATCTTCACGAAGGGCCAGGTCCTCTCCGCCGTCGGCACCGCCGTTCCGGTCGGCGTGCTCGCGGCGTCCAGCTGGAACAACCCGGAGCCCGAGGTCGCGCTCATCGTCCAGTCCAGCGGCCGGATCATCGGTGCCACCCTGGGCAACGACGTGAACCTGCGCGACGTCGAGGGCCGTTCGGCGCTCCTGCTGCCCCTGGCCAAGGACAACAACGCCTCATGCGCCCTCGGTCCCCTGATCCGGTTGTTCGACGACCGGTTCGGCCTGGACCGGGTGCGCGAAGCCGAGGTCGGTCTGACGATCCGCGGCGCGGACGGCTTCCACCTGGAGGCGGTCTCGGAGATGACGCGGATGTCGCGCGACCCGGCGGCCCTGGTGCGGCAGCTGGTCGGCCCGCACCACCAGTATCCCGACGGTGCCGTGCTGATGCTCGGCACCATGTTCGCGCCCATCGAGGACCGGGACCGCCCCGGTGAGGGCTTCACCCACAACGTCGACGACGTGGTGCGGATCGGCTGCCCGGCGCTCGGCACCCTCATCAACCGCGTGCGGCACGCGGAGGAGTGCGAGCCGTGGCAGTTCGGCGTCCGCGATCTCATGGGCAACCTGGCAAGGAGGGGACTGCTGTGAACCTGGTCAGCACGGTCGATCCACGCGATGGTCGACGCCGCGCGACGGATCTCGTCGAGACCGACGAGATCCGGCTGGAGGCGATCACCGCCCAGGCGGCCCGGGCGGCGCGGTGGCTGTCCGACCTGGGGAGACTCGGCAGGGCGGAGCTGCTGGACGCGACGGCCGCCGCCCTGGAGACCCGTCGCGCGGACCTGGTCGCCGCCGCGGTGGCGGAGACCGGGCTGGGCCACGCGCGTCTGGACCAGGAGCTCACCCGGGCGTCGCTCCAGTTCCGGATGTTCGGCGACGTGCTGCGCGACGGCGGGTACGTCGAGGCGGCCATCGACCACGCCGCCGACACACCGATCGGGCGCGGCCCCGATCTGCGCCGGATGCTCGTACCCCTCGGGCCGGTAGCCGTCTTCGGGGCCAGCAACTTCCCGTTCGCCTTCTCGGTCGCCGGGGGCGACACCGCCGCCGCGCTCGCCGCGGGTTGCCCCACGGTCCTGAAGGCCCACCCGTCCCACCCGCTGACGTCACACGCGTCCGCCGACGCGATCGAGTCGGCCATTCGCGACGCGGGCGGTCCCGAGGGCGTCATGACCATCGTGTACGGGGAGCAGCCCGGCCGTTCGCTGGTACGGCATCCCGCGATCCGGGCGGTCGCACTGACGGGCTCCGTGAGCGCGGCCCGCGCCATCCAGGCGGCCATCGACGAACGACCCGATCCCATTCCCCTGTACGCCGAACTGAGCAGCGTGAACCCGATCGTCGTCCTGCCCGGTGCGGCCGCCGACCGGGCAGACCAGATCGCCGAGGGGCTGTTCGCCTCCTTCACGGCCTCGGGCGGTCAGCTGTGCACCAAGCCCGGACTGGCGTTCATCCCGGCGGACCGCGACGGTGACCATCTCGTCGACGGGCTGCGGGCGAGGGTCGGCGCCTCGGGCGGTGCCGTCCTGCTCAACGAGCGGATCCGGGACGCGTACGAGAGTCGGGCCGCGACGCTCGAACGGGCCGGCGCCCGCGTCTCGGCGCGGCCCCACGTCGCACCGGGGGAGGGGTTCACCGTCACGCCGGCGCTGCTGGAGATCGGTCTGTCGGGCCTGACCGCCGAGATCGCCGACGAGTGCTTCGGCCCGCTCATGGTCGTGGTCCGGTATCCCGACGTCGCCGACCTCGACGCGGTGCTGACGACCGTCCCACCGTCGCTGACCGGCTCGGTCCATCGTGGTCCGGACGACGACACCACTGTCGTACGCCGACTGGTCGACGTGCTCGCCGCCCGCGCGGGGCGCATCGTCTTCGACGGCTATCCCACCGGTGTCCGCGTGTCGTGGGCACAGCACCACGGTGGGCCGTGGCCGTCGACCAACGCCGTGCACACCTCGGTGGGCGCCACGTCGATCCGTCGGTTCCTTCGCCCGCTGGCCTGGCAGGACGCCCCGGACTGGGTCCTGCCCGAGGAACTGCGGGACGGGTACACCGCCATTCCCCGTCGCGTCGATGGACGCTGGGAAGCACGGATGAACAGGGAGGAGCGCTGATGTCGACGACGGATCGTCCGCTGCGCAGCGGACAGTGGTTCGGTGCGGAAGGCCGCAACGGGTTCATCCACCGCTCCTGGATGCGCAACCAGGGGTTCGCGGACGACGTGTTCGACGGTCGCCCGGTGATTGGCATCGCCACCACCTGGTCGGAGCTGACACCCTGCAACGCCCACCTGCGTGACCTGGCCGAGTCGGTGAAGCGCGGCGTGTGGGAGCGCGGTGGTCTGCCGTTGGAGTTCCCCGCGATGAGCCTGGGTGAGCCCCTCATGCGACCCACGACCATGCTCTACCGCAACCTGTTGGCGATGGAGCTGGAGGAGCTGGTCCGGGCCAACCCGCTCGACGGGGTCGTCCTGCTCTCCGGCTGCGACAAGACCACCCCCGGCCTGTTGATGGGCGCGGCGAGCGTCGACCTGCCGACCCTCATGATGACCGGCGGCCCGATGCTCAACGGCAAGTTCCGCGGTCAGGACATCGGTTCGGGCACCGTCGTGTGGCGCTTCACCGAGGAGATGCGGGCCGGCCGGATGAGCGCCGCCGACTGCGCGGAGGCGGAGGTCGGCATGTCCCGCAGCCGAGGTCACTGCATGACCATGGGTACCGCCTCCACGATGGCCTGCGTGACCGAAGCGCTGGGCGTGCAACTGCCGGGGGCCGCCGCCGTGCCGGCGGTCGACTCCCGGAGGTACGCGCTCGCGCACGCCGCCGGACGCCGGATTGTCGACATGGTCGGGCAGGACCAACGGCTGTCCTCGGTGTTGGACCGACGCGCCTTCGAGAACGCGATCCGGGTGAACGCCGCGATCGGCGGTTCCACCAACGCCGTCGTCCACCTGCTCGCGATCGCCGGACGCCTCGGCGTCCCGCTGTCCCTGGAGGACTTCGACACCCTCACCGCCGACGTGCCCATGCTCGTCAACCTGATGCCGTCCGGGGCGTACCTCATGGAGGACTTCGCCTACGCCGGCGGCGTCCCGGCCGTGATGGCGGAGATCGCCGGGCTGCTGCACCTCGACCACGTCACCGTCAGCGGGAAGAGCGTGGCCGACAACATCAGCGGCGCCCAGTGCTGGAACCGGGACGTCATCGGCACCATGGCGGAGCCGTTCCAGCCGACCGGCTCGGGCACCGTGGTGCTGCGCGGGTCGCTCGCGCCGTCCGGGGCTGTGCTGAAGGTCTCCGCCGCCTCCGCCCACCTCCTCGCGCACACCGGGCCGGCGCTCGTCTTCGACCGGATCGAGGACTATGTCGTCGCCGCCGACGATCCGGACCTTGCCGTCACCCCCGAGACGGTGATCGTGGTGCGGAACGCCGGACCGCGCGGCTACCCCGGCTTCCCGGAGGTGGGCAACGTGCCGATGCCGCGACGGCTGCTCGCCGACGGCATCACCGACATGGTGCGGATCTCCGACGCCCGGATGAGCGGCACCGGGTACGGCACCTGCATCCTGCACGTGGCACCGGAGGCGTCCGTGGGTGGCCCTCTGGCGCTGGTGCGCACCGGCGACCTGGTCCGCGTCGACGTGCCGACGCGGCGGTTGGACCTCCTGGTCGACGACGAGGAACTCGCCCAACGCCGGTCCGCCTGGCAGCCACCACGGCCGACGGCCGACCGCGGCTGGGCGCGCCTCTACAGCGAGCACGTCCTCCAGGCCGACCGGGGAGCGGACCTCGACTTCCTCGTCGGCGGCAGCGGCAGCGGCGTACCCCGGCACTCGCACTGACCGGAGGTCTCAGCTCTGTTGGTAGTTCACCGCGGTGAACCCGCACGGCTGGTGCAGGTGCAGGTAGTAGGCGCCCTCGCCGAGATCGTCCAGGTCAGCGCCGCCGATCAGACCGACATAGTCCATCGGTTGTCCGCAATCGGGGCAGTCGGGGTGCTCGGCGTCCTGGATCCAGTCCGGCCGGCCGCCCAGCGTCGAGCCGCCCCGGTCCCAGGCACTGGACTGGTAGGGGCTCGCCAGGGCCGGCCCCGGGACCGAGGTCTGCGTCGGCGGGTCCTCCGGCACGGCCGTCTCCGGCGGCAGGTAGCTCGGACGGGTGTTGCCCGCCCACCAGGTGGCGCCACCGCCCGGCGTGACCTGGCTGTAGAGGGTCGTGTAGCAGGCGCAGTTGTGGCAGGTCTCGAACACCAGCCGGCCGGACCAACGCGTGTGTGCCAGCGCGGCGCCGATGGCTGGTTCGGTGGTGTCGAGGTCGGCGGCGACCCAGAGCGGTGCGGCACACCACGGGCAGGTCGGCCCGCCCACACGTCGGGGTTCATCGCGCAGGACCAGGCGGTACGCGGTGTCCCCGCAGAGATCCCGCCGGTCGCCGGTGGGGTCGAGCGTCCAACCACCTTCGAGCGCGTAGCTCAGCGCACCGACGTGCAGCTGGTCCGCGCCGGCCGGCGGGTGCGTCGACCAGCGACGCAGGGCGCTCTCGGCGAGCGGGTGCGCGGTGTGGGCCAGGATCAGCAGCAGATTGTTGAGGTCATCCGTGCTCTGCCCGTCGTCGATCCGCTCGATGACCCGGCGGACCACGCCGGCGTCTGCCGCCCGGTACAACGTCGCCGGCCACCACAGGTCGAGATCGAGCAGAAGCTGATGGTGCGGGACCAGACGTCGCGGGTCGGCGGCGGCGATCTCGCACAACTTTTCCATCGCGTCGTCGTCCTCGGCGGCCGCTCTTTTGATCAGTTCCTCGATCACGAGCGGATGGTAGCCGTGCGGTACGACGAGACGCGCCGCGCTGGTCACCTCGTTCAGGGGTGGGCAGACGAGAGCGCCTCGGCGATCATCCGATGGCCCTGGGCCTCGAACGGCTCGTCACCGACCTGGTAGGCCCAGGCCGCGGTGCCGATCGCCGCGCGGACCCGGTGGCGATGCCAGTCGCCGGCCTCGCGGGGATCGGCGCCGTACCCGTCGAGGAAGGCCACCTCGAGGGCCGGGTCGCGGCGGAAGTCCTGGGCGGCCAGACGGGAGAAGTCCGTGGACGCGGGTCGCATCGCCGCACGGCCGAAGTCGATGACACCCACCAGGCCGTCGTGCACGAGCCAGTTGCGGGGCTGCCAGTCCCCGTGCGTGGGTACGAGGGTCGCGGGCGGCGTCGGCCAGGCGCTGATCTCGGATCGCAGTCGCGACACGGTGGGCGCCGCGATCCGGTGCGGTTGGCCGAGCCACGCCAGCGACTTCTCGTTCTCACGCCGTTCGTGGTCGTCATCCGCGACGGCGGTCTGCGTGTGCAGCAGGGCCAGCAGCTCGCCGGCCTGCCGGTAGGTGGCGGGGTCGTCGGCGTGTTCGCTGCCGAGCACCAGCTCGCCGGGCAGGTACCGGGTGATGAGGATCTTCGCGTCGGCGTCGCCGTGCACCAGCGTCGGCGCGCGACCTTTGCCGGTCCAGGGGCCCAACCAGGTGCGATGGGCGTCAAGTTCCCGCCGGATGTGATGGTCGTCGTCGCCGCCGGCCTTGACGACGAACCGTGATCCGGCGCGGGTCACCTCGAGAACGGTGGTCGTCGTCAGGCCCCAGCTGTGGTCGCGGTCGACGGTCGCGCCCGGGAGCCACTGGTCCACGAGTGCGCGCTGGCGCGCCGAGAGCTTCCCGAGCCCAGAGGTCACGGTGGAGATCATACGAGGCACGCGAGCAGGCGGCGGCGTGCCGCAGTGGGGTGCCGCCTAGGTCCGCTCGGTGCCCTCGTAGAGGTCGAGATAGAACTGCTCGATCTCGTCGGCCCTGCTCCCCAACCCGTCGGGGTCGACGATGTCGTGCCCGATGCCGAACTCACGCGGCAACTCGTGTGTCGAGAACGCGAGGTCGTTCCGGTCGGCGATGCCTCTCGGGATGTCGGTCGCCGCCTGACGGTCGATGACGCCGTCGTTGTCCGAGGTGACGATCGCCAGCTCGCGTAGATGCGGGCACCTCGGGTCGGCCTTGAAGTTGCGGACGACGCGCAGGTACTGCGACAGCGCCGCGGACGAGAAGCCCTCGGAGTCGACCCGGTCGGGGACGAGACCGAAGCCGAACAGGACGGTGAGGGGCTTGACGGCGACGTCGGGCACCCGGTCGGGGTTGGGTGCGTAGAGGGGCGACAGCAGGAGAGCACGATGCACCACGTCGGGACGGTGGCCGATCAGCCAGGTGGCCAACACGCCTCCACCGGAGATGCCCACGACGCCGACCGTGTCGCCCAGGCCAGCCGCGACGTTCAGCGCGTCGTTCGCGGAGTCGACCAGTTCGTAGGCGTCGACCTTCGCGTGCGCCAACCTGTCGGCGACACCGTGTCGGGGCGCTCGTGGCACCCAGACGTTGTAGCCCCGGTCGAAGAACAGCTTGGCCAGTCCGCGGTACTGGTCGGGGCACTCCGTGTGGCCGTGAAGCAGCAGGACGGCCTTCGCGCTCACCCGTCCGTGCGTGAGGAACTGACTCCGGCACTCGGGGAGCACCTGCGGGTCGGCCGTCTCGGCCGCGACGGTCCGCGCCGCCCGATCGCTCGCCGACTCGAAGCTCAGGGTCTCCGGCGTCGCGCGCTGCAGGGCGTCGGTGCGCAGCGGCCACCCGTACACCGTGGCGACGGCCACGACGACCAGGGCGAGGAAGCCGGTCAGTACGAGCGCGACGCGGGTGCGGCGACGGGCACGGACGGGACGGTTCCGGAGACCTCCGGCCAGCTCACTGTCCACCGTGTCCCCCATTTGTGCGCGTCGACGCCGCCATTCTGCCCACCACCCACTGGGCAAACTCTGGAGAAAGTGCGTATCGCCGCCATCGGTGCGGGTTGATCACGTCAAGTTGTGCGGAAGTCCGCGCTGCGAGCATGGCACCTGCCTCACTCCGCCACTCTCCTGGAGCCAATAGGTGCACGACACGATTCTCGACCGACAGCAGGAAACCGCGACCAGGTTGATCGGCGGCTCTCTGGGCAGCGTCACGAGTGCCTCCGGACTGCAATTTCTTCTCCGGCGCGCCACCGCGGACTGCCTGGATCTGGTCAACCGTTTCCATCGTCAGGATTGCTCCCTGGAGAGCCGGGCCGCCCGTTACCACGTCCCCCGCGATCGGATTCGCGTGGCCGAGTGGCGCATGCTGACCAGGGCCGAGGGAGGTTACACCGTCCTGATTTCGCGCCCCGGCCAGAACGATCTGGTCGGGTTGGCGCATCTGTTGTGGCAGGCGTCGGCACCACCGGAGGTCGCTCTGCTGATCGCCGACGCCTGGCAGGGACTGGGCGTCGGCAGGGCCGTCGGCGGGAGGCTGCGCGAGCTTGCGGCCGCGCACGGTCATCCGGTCCTGGGGGCCTGCGTGCGGCCGCAGAACATCCGCGCCATCCGTCTGGCCCGCCGCTTCGGTCTGGAACTCGACGACTCCGCCGACCAGGTGTGAGGCGACTCGCCGTAGATGCTTCCCCGCCGACCAGATGGTAACGGTGAGTATTGAGGACTGGACTGCGGGAGCGCGACCGTCGTCATCCTCATCCTCCTCGTGACGGGATGAAAAGGCAGGCCAGCCAGGGGTGCGGGTGCCTTCCGCGCTCGCCCGCTCGACGCCGAGTTGATTGCCGCGACAGCCGGTCTAGTTGTTGTCAAGAGAATCTTCACTGAGCGTGACTAGCTTGATTCGTGGCTTTGAATCGTGTCAGGGCTCTGGTTTGCGGCAACAGGGGGTTCCCGCAAGCCAGACGCGACGCGGGGGGGAATTCATGCAGAAAACGGGGGGCGAGTGCGTTTTGTCCCGCCACAGTTCGGCTGATACATCGGCGCCAGGGACCAGTGCGTGATCCCAGCCCAGCGCCGTCCATTCGACAGCAATACCCGGCCGGCAGGTGCAGGGGCCGGCCGGATCCACGACGGTGAAGGGGGACCGCTTCGCCTGCAAATCATGGGTCCATTGCGGGTCTGGCGGGGTGCCACCGAACTCGACGCGGGCCCACGGCAGCAACGGTGCCTGCTCGCGCTCCTGCTGGCTCGCGTGGGCCACCCGATCAGCATGACCGATCTGACCGCGCTGATCTGGGGCGCGGACTCACCGCCCAGCGCGGTAAATGTGATCCACAAATACATCGGTGCGTTGCGCCGCCTTCTCGAACCCGACCTGCCGCCGCGTGCCTCCGGGTCCTACCTGTTGCGCAGCGGCAACGGATACCGATTCACCGCGGGCCCGGAGATGCTCGACCTGGTGGCGTTCCGCTGGCGCGTCGCCTCGGCGCAGGCGAGCGTGGCCAAGGGCCGCCCGGACGAGGCGCTGGACTACTACGCCGAAGCCCTGCAACTCTGCCGCGGCTTCGCCGGAGACTCCCTGGCGGACAGCAACCGGGCCGCGGCGACCTTCGCGGGCATCGTGGGCGAATTCTTCGACGCGGTGGTCGACGCGGCCAGGATCGCCGTCCGGGTGCGCCAACCGTCGCGGGTTCTGACACCGCTGCGGCTCGCGGCCGAGATGGATCCGCTGCACGAGGTCGTTCACGCGAGCCTGGTGACGACCCTCGCCGCAGCCGGCCAGCAGGCCGAGGCGTTGGCGGTGTACCGGAAGATCCGCGAGCGCCTCGTCGAGGAGCTGGGCATCGATCCCGGGCACAGTCTCCAGGACGCCCACCGTCAGGTCCTGACCCAGAGCGCCCTGCCGCAGGCCGCCGAGGCGGACTCCGTCGTACCCGGCGTCCGGTCCGACGACGTCCCCGTCGCGCCGCTGGTCCGCCCGGCGCAACTGCCTCCGGACCTGTCGCAGTTCGTCGGGCGGTCGAGCGAGCTCGCCCTCCTGAGCGACCTCGTGGCCGGTATGCGCGACGACGGGAGGACCAGCCCACTGGTGGTGGCGATGGACGGCATGGGTGGCGTGGGCAAGTCCACTCTGGCCGCTCACTTCGCCCGTCTCGTCGCCGACGAGTTCACCGACGGTCAGCTCTACCTCGACCTCCAGGGCGAGCAGGACGACGACGATGCCGTCCGTGCCGGCGACGCCCTGCGCTCCATCCTGTACGCGTTGGGCGTCCCCGCGTCGCAGGTCCCCGACACGTTCGACGCGCGCGTCGGGACGTACCGCAGTTTGACGGCGGGGAAACGCGTTCTGCTGCTGGTGGACAACGTGCGCGATGCCGGGCAGGTTCGTCCGCTGCTGCCGAACTCCGCCGACAGCCTGGTGCTGCTCACCAGCCGGCGTCCGCTGCTCGGACTCGCCGCCTTCGACGGCGCGTACCTGCTGCGTCTCGACGTACCGGATCTCCCGTCGGCCCGGGAACTCCTGGTGCACCGCCTCGAGCGCTGGACGAAACGCAGGATCGGTCAAGCGGACATCGCGATCGTGGACGAGATCACCGAGCTGTGCGGGCGGCTGCCGCTGGCGCTGGCGATCCTGGCCGCTCGCCTCACCGCGCGTCCCACCCTGTCACTGGCGTCCGTCCTTGCCGACCTTCGTGACGGTGCGCGCCGTCTGGAGGCGTTCCCCGGGGGTGTGGGCGCGCACGATCCGCGCACCGCGTTCTCCTGGTCGTACCGGCAGCTCAGCCCCGGCGCGGCCCGGCTCTTCCGGCTACTGGCCGTCTCCCTGACCCCCGGAATCACGGCGCAGGCCTGTGTCAGCCTGTCGGGCCGGGAGTCGGCCAGGACGCACGCCGAACTTGCCGAGCTGACCGAGGCGGCGTTGGTGACCGAACACGAGGACGGACGGTTCACGTCGCACGTGCTGGTCAAGGCGTACGCGCAGGAGTGCCTCCAGGACGTCGAGTCGGCGGAGGAACGCCAGGACGCGGTCTGCCGCCTGCTGCAGTACTACCTGCACAGCAGCTACAACGCGCAGGTGCTGCTCGCACCTCACCGGGTTCCGATCGAGCCCCCGCCGGCGCCGCCCGGTGTCGTGCCCGAACAGCCGGCGACCTACGAGGAGGCCATCGCCTGGTTCGCCGACCAGCGTGAGGTGCTCAAGGAGGCTGTCCGGCTGGCGGAGCACCTCGGGTACGGCATCGTGCCCTGGCAGCTCGCCATCACCATGCAGCAGTACCTGCAGTGGGCCGGGTACTTCCAGGACTGGGAGGACGTGATGCGCGCGGCCCTGCAGGCGGCCCGGGAGGGCGGCGACGAGGTCGGCGAGGCGCACACCCTGCGCAGCCTGGCTGGCGCCCGGTGGTCGTTCGGGGCCAGCGAGGAGACGCTCGACCTGCTGGCGGCCGCCCTGCGGATCTTCGAGGAGCGGGGCATGCGTCTGGAGCAGGCCCTGGTGCACACCAACCTCCACTGGGTGCACGAAGCGCTCGGCCGGCACGGGCAGGCGCTCGTGCACGGCGAGACGGCGTTGGCCCTCTATCGCGAGATCGGCTACCGCCGTGCGGTGACCCTGAGCCTCATGTTGACGGGCAGTTCGCTTGCCCGTCTCGGTCGGCTCGACGAGTCGGCCGCCATGCTGGAGCAGGCCCTCGACCTGCACGAGCAGATCCGTGGCGACCTTGAGGCCGGCTGGGACGCGACGCTGATCGCGATGGAGGGCGAGACGCGGATGGCCATCGCCTCGAACCTCGCCGAGACGGGCCGCGTCCGCGAGGCGGTGGAGCAGTTGGAGTTATCGGCCGAGACCTCGCGGCGGGTGAGCCACCGGCCGAACGAGTTCGAGGCCCTGCACCGGCTCGCCGAACTGTTGATGTCCGTCGGTGACGTCGGCGGGGCGGCAGTGGTGTTCAAACGAGCCGGCGAGGTTCTCGCCAGCTTTCCGGACGGCGGGCCGGAACGGCTACGGGATCGTTTCGCCTGGCTGGCGCAGAAGATACCGTCGGACCACCGCGATGACCAGCGGTAACCTGCCGCCCGGCCACCCGGATCCAGGTGGCCGCGCACTGTCGAGGGGACGGTTATGACCAGCACCGCTGACCGGATGACGGCGGCCTATTTCGACGCCTTCGAGGCGCTCGTGGCGGTGACACCGAAGGGCTGGCACGCCGAGCGGGGCACCGCCCGGGGTTCGCTGACCCACTGCGGCGTGCCGCTGTTGAACGTGGCCTACGACATGACGCCGGAGCCGGATCTCGGGTCGCTCGACGAGGTGGCGACCGAGGTGGGCAGGCAGGGCGCACGGTGGTCGATCATGGTACGGCGTGGCGTGGGCGACGAGGTCGTCGATCTCGCGGCCCGGCACGGGCTGGTCGAGCGCCAGGAGGTGCCGATACTGGGCTGCGCCGTGGACGACCTCGTGTTCCGGGCGAGCGCGGCACAGCGCGAGCTGGTGCACCACGTCGGCGCGGCGAGGAGCGACCTCTACACGGAGATCCTCGCCCAGGGCTTCGAAACGCCCGAGAGCGTCTTCGGACCACTCATGGGCGGCGGCGTGCTCGATGCCGCCTCCATGACCGGATACCTGGCCGAGGACGACGGCCAGCCCGTCGGTACCGGCTTCGGAATCCGGACCCCCGACGCGATCGGTGTCTACAACATCGCCGTCGTCCCGTCCGCACGAGGTCGGGGCCTGGGCCGGGCGATCACCGAGGCGGTGCTGCGCGACGGCGTCGCAGCCGGCGCCCGATGGGCCTTTCTGCTGCCCAGCGTGATGGGCCAGCCGCTCTACGAGTCGATGGGCTTCCGGCTCGTGGACAACTGGACCATGTTCACGGCGCGGTGAGCGTCCGCTCCGGCGGACGACGCCGGAGCGTGGGCAGCCCGGTTACCGTTGCGTGTCCTGTGAGCGCGGCGGGAACTCGGTGACATAGTGCAGCCTGTCGCCGATGTCGCAGACCTTGTCGCGCATCGTCCGGGTGCCGCCGTTCTGCATGGTGTGCATGGCGTCGCAGGCGTTGCGCCACTCCTGGCAGGCCGCCGGCACGTCATCGAGATCGAGGTGCGCCTCGCAGAGCAGGATCGACGCCTGGAAGACACCGGTGCTGTTCTGCGCCTCGACGGCCGCCTCCACCGCCTGCTCAAGTTGCCGGACGGCCTGGTGCTGACGACCCATCTCACCAAGACACTCGGCGAGGGCGAGGCGGATGTCGGCCTCGTCCGTCCTCCACTCGGCCTGCACACTGCGGGCGAGCGCGTCCTGCAGGCACGACAGGGCCTCATCGACAGCGCCCAGCCGGGCGAGTGAGTGTCCCCGGGCCGCCAAGGCCCGGATCGCACCCTGTTCGACACCGGCGGCGCGGTACAGCGCCAGTGCCCTGTCGCTCTCCTCGAGCGCAGACTCGTGTCGGCCGAGCTCGGTGTTGATCCGGTGCAGGGTCGCGTGGACGATCCCCTGTTCCAGGAGCATGCCGTCCTCCGCGAAGACCTCCTGCGCATCCGAGAGCAGGTCGAGGGCCTCGTCGTAGGCGGCGAAGTAGTAGCAGGAGTCGGCGAGGCTTCGCATGGCCTGTGCCGCACCGACCCGATCCCCCCGGTCCCGGGCGGATTTCAGTGCGAGCCGCGTGACGTCCTGCCAGTCGTGGAACCGCCCGCTGCGCTGCAACCACGGCTGCATGGTGAGGGCCAGCTGCCACGGGACGGTGGCGACGTTGCCCTCGGCCGCGTGCCGCACCGCTTCCGGCAACACCTCGCGGTGGTCGTCGAACCACCGCATCGCCTCGCCGTAGCCGGTGGGCCGCTCCGGAACGATCGTGGCCGGCGCCGGTGGCGGGGCGATCATCGAACTCTGCGGCACCAGCGCGGTCGCCGCGTGGTAGCTGCTCTGCAGATAGTGCTGCAGGAGCCGGGTGGTCGCCGCCTCCCGGTCCGACGCGGACTCCTCCTCCAGGAACAGCTCCTGTGCGTACGCCTTGACCAGGACATGGGATGTGAACCGGCCCCTGTCGTCCTCGTCCAGCAGCGCCGCGTCGGCGAGGTCCCGCAGGATGGCGCGGGCGACCCGGGGCTGAGTCTCGGACAGGCTGGCGAACGCCGCGGCCGAGATGCCCGACGCCATGGCGGCGGAGGACAGCCGGAAGAGGCGGGCGGCCTCCGAGCTGAGCTGGCGGTACGACCAGGCGAAGGCGGCACGTGGATCGCGTACGCCTCGGCCGCTGGAGAAGGCCGCGAGCCGTTCGGTCCCGTCGCGGAGCTCGGCAGCCACGTTCGCGAGGGAGAGGTGGGGACGAGCGCTCAGGCGCCCGGCCAGGATGGCCAGCGCCAGTGGGAGGCGACCGCACAACTCGATGATCTCGTCCAGGATGTCGGCCGGAGCGGGGGTTTCCGCCACAGGACGGTTCGGAGCGCGGTCGAGCCGGCGCCGGACCAGCTTGCGGGCGGTCGTCATGTCCGGAGGGTCGAGGTGCAGCAGGTGGGCACCGTCGAGGGCGGAAAGCTCGACGAGCGGCTTGCGGCTCGTCACGAGAACCAGGCTCTCCGTCGAATTCGGCAGCAGCGGGCGTAGCTGCGCCGAGTCGCGTGCGTTGTCGAGGAGCACCAGGACGCGCTTGCGGGCGGTGAGGCTGCGGTAGATGCCGGCACGCGCGGCGAGGGTCTCCGGAACGCTGGACACGTGGACACCCTGGGAGGACAACAGCGACCCCAGGGCATCCCCGGCGGACATGCTCTCGACATCGGTCTGGTCTCCGCGCAGGTCCAGGTACAGCTGGCCGTCGGCGAAGTCACCGGCGACCAGGTGGGCGAAGTGGGCGGCCAGCGTGGATTTGCCGACCCCGCCCATCCCGTCGAGAGCCACGATCAGCGGACCGGTCCGCTCGGCGTCGTCCAGGCCGTCGCGAAGGCGATGGAGAGTCGCGAGTTCGTCGACACGGCCGACGAAGGTGGGCAGGTCGGGTGGCAGCTGTGCCGGCCGCACCAGCGGTGCCGCCGGGAAGCGGTCGAACGTCTGCGCCTCGCGGTCGCCCGCCCCGTCGGTGGCCGGCGCGATCGGCGCCTGGCTCAGCACCTGCCGGTGCGCGGCCTGAAGTGCCTCGCCGGGTTCGATGCCCAGGTCCTCGACGAGGCGGTTGCGTACGGTCCGGAACACCTCCAGTGCCTCGGCCTGGTGGCCGGCCGCGGCGAGGGCGGAGATGAGACCTGCCTGGACGGGTTCGTGCAACGGCGCCATCGAGGCGGCCAGTCGCAGGGGTCGCAGCACCCGTGCCGGACGACCCAGCGACACCGCCAGCTCGGCGGCGGACACGCACACGTCGAGGAACTCACGGTCGAGGGCAATGAAGATCGACATTGCGGGTGTCCCGTAGGCGTACGTGTCGCCCGCGGGCCCGCGCCAGAGCCCCAGCGCCTCGACGTAGCGGTCCAGTGCCTCGTCCCGGTGCCGCAGGACGAGACTGGCCCTTGCGGCGCTGACGAACTCACGGAAGGTGATCAGGTCCAGCATGCCGGGGGACGGAGCGAACAGGTAGCCGTCGCCGTGCCGCCGCAGATATGAACCGGTGCCGCGCAGCGGGAGCGCGGGTTCCATCAGGCGCCGCAACGTGCCGACGTACTTGTGGATCACATTGGCGGCGCTGGCCGGAGCATCCTCACCCCAGATCAGCTCGATCAGCTCACTCATGCTGATCGGCCGTCCGGGTCGAGCGAGCAGCAGGGCCAGCAGGTAGCACTGCTGCCGGGGCCCGGCGTTCACCTCGACGCCGTCGCGCCACAGCCGCAGGGGCCCCAGGATCTCGAAGTGCAGCGTGCCACCGGCCGGGCCTGGTCCCTCGTCGGCGCGGACGGCAAGTGCGCCGGCCGAGTTCGACATGTCAATCTCCTGCTTCTGTTTCGGGGCCCGTCGGGCAGACAGCCGCTCCGATCCCAACGGATCGCGAATGTGTCGTTGCCAGCGGTGCCGCCAAGTCTACGTCCGTCGCGCTGACCAGCCTCGTCGCGCCAAATCGAAACGGACACCCGCCGTCGAACGGCGAGGCCGGGGCGAAACCCTCCCCGCGACTCCGGGACGGAAACCAGAAGATGTCAACTGACCGTCGCCAGGATGTGCCCGGACATGTACCTCCCAGCAAGGACGGCCCCCCATGACTGCGTCAGGAAGCAGGACCCTGCGCGCCCCGGCTCACGCCGGAATGCACAACAAGGCGTACGAACCCCAGTGCGCCGCCGAGGAGGACCGGCACACCGGCGAGGCGACGTCGAGCCGCCGGGGCGGACTGACCCTGTTCGCCCTGGCCCTGGGGACCTTCGCCATCGGCACCGGTGAGTTCGGCAGCAACGGGATCATTCAGCTCTTCGCCGCCGACATGGGCGCGTCCATCCCGGTCGCGACGTACGCGATCAGCGCCTACGCGTTCGGCGTCATGATCGGCTCACCGGCGATCACACTCCTGGCGGCCCGAGCCAACCGTCGTACCCTACTGCTCGGCCTGATCGCGCTCTTCCTGGTCGGCAACGTGCTCTCCGCCCTGGCCCCGAACATCGTGACCCTCATCGTCTTCCGGTTCATCACGGGCAGCGTGCAGGGCGCGTTCTTCGGCGCCGGGGCGGTCGTCGCCGCCTACGTCTACGGGCCCGGCAAGGGCGGAAAGGCCTTCGCCACCGTGATGGGCGGCCTGACCGTGGCCACGGTCGTCGGATCGCCGTTGGGCACCTTCGTCGGTCAGCACGCCGGGTGGCGCACCACCTACTGGACCGTGGTCGGGGTGGGTCTGCTGGCCGGCGCGGCGCTGCTGGCCTGGCTGCCACGCACCGACGACCTGCGCGGTAGCTCGGTGGCACGCGAACTCGGCGCTCTTCGGCGGCTCAACGTCTGGCTCATGGTGGCGGTCGCGGCGCTCGGCATCTCCAGCATCTTCGCCGTCTACACGTTCATCGGGCCGTTCGTCACCGATGCGGCGCGGGAGAGCCCGGCACTCATCCCCGTCGCCCTCGCCGTCTTCGGCCTCGGCATGGCGTTCGGCAACTACTACGGCGGCCGGGCGGCCGACAGGTACGGCAGCCGCCCGCTGATCTACGGCTTCAGCTACGTGCTCGTGGTGCTCGTGGCGATCGGCGTCGCCGGCAGCGACATCCTGATCCTCCTGCCGGCACTGTTCGGCGTCGGCGCGACCATGATGTTCGCGATCCCCACGATCCAGGTGCGGCTGACCGGGTTCGCGCCCGACGCGCCGACCCTGATGGGGGCGCTCAACCTGGCCGCTCTCAACCTCGCCAACTCGCTCGGCGCGATCGGTGGCGCCGTGACCCTCGGCCTCGGATGGGGAACCCTCTCCACCGTCTGGGCGGGATTCGCCCTCACCGCCGCGGGTCTGGTCCTCTACCTCACCACCGTGGGTCGGGTCAGGTCAGCCGGTACGCCCAGCTGACGCGCACGTCGTGCGGTGGGCGGCCGGACCCGCGAGGGCCCGACCGTCCACCGGCACGGGCGTGCGTCACCAGCACAGAGGACGTACCGGCAGGCCGGCCGACTCCGGGTGGTCATGCGGGTTTCGCGTCTCCGGTGCCTCGGAGGGTGGAGTCGACCGCGGCGTCGACGCGCGGCGCGTGAACTCCCGCACCACGTGGGCGAACCGTTCCGCCTCCTCCAGGTGGGCGAAGTGGCCGCTGTTCTCGAACACGCGGAGTCCGGCATCGGGAATGCCCGCCTGCAGGATCGCGGCGCACTCCGGTCCGAAGCTGACGTCGTGCGCCCCGGCGATGACCATGGTCGGCACCGTGATCAGGTGCAGCTCGTCCCGCACGTCGAAGACCTCGTCGAACTCCACCGCCGGTCGCGGCCAGCACCGGAGCATGCCGCGCATGCCCACGAACTCCACCTCCCGCCGCGAATAGTGCGCGAAGTGTGCCGGGACGATCTCCCGCAGGCGTTGGGTGGCCGAGGGCATGTCCTGCCTCGGGGCGCTCTCCACGGCGAAGCTGCCCAGGGTCCGGCGTGCCAGCGCGGCCGGTGCCGTGGCGTAGAGGATCAGACCGGCGGTCTTGTCCGGCCGGCGCAACGCGTAACTCTGCGCGACGAAACCACCGTGCCCGTGCCCGAGAACGACGATCGGCCCCTCGGCGAAGAATCCGGCAACGGCGTCCAGGTGCTCCACGTAGGTGGCGATGTCGTACCGATGATCGCCGGACAGCCCACTCGAACCGCCCGTTCCGGCCGGTTCGAGGTAGATCACCGTGTGGTCCCGTTCGACCAACGGCATCCTCAGATATTCCCAGTGCATTCCGGGACCACCCGGATGCACCACGCACAGTGGGCCGTGGCCGCGAATATGACAGACCAGGGACACTTCGCCCGCTCGAACAGTGTGGCGGCCCTCAGGCGTACGACTCATGGCGTGCAAAGCTCCTCGAAGATCCGAGTTGAAAACGTCCCCAGTCGCCCCCCTGGCCGTCGATACTGCCGCAATAAAGTTGATTTCCAGTTCATTTCCCGTCCACTGCCGGGTTAAGAGCCGTCCCGCTGCGTGACGCGGTGGGGTGTCAGGTCGGTCGGGGTCGACCTGGCGATATCGCGACGAGGCCGTCCCCGGCGGTCCTAGACTGCGAGCGTGTCCGGCGGCGCTGCTCATTGCCGGCGGCGAGGGGACGGGTGTCATGCAATCTCGGTCGACGCGGGCCGGACCACGATCCGGCGAACGAACCGGGCCCACCGCCGGTGGGGCCAACCGCGAGATGCCGCCGGAATTGGGCTCGGACGCGATCGGCGTATTTGAGGGCCGCACGTTCATGTTGTCCAATTCGATCGGTGACGTGCCGGCGAACTCCATTGCCGGCCTGGTGCACGACGACACCCGTTTCATCAGCCGGTGGGAGATGACCGTCGACGGGCACGCTCCGCTGGTACTCAGTGCGAGCACGGTCGACGCGTACTCGGCGGCGTTCTTTCTCGCGAACCCGGAGATCCCGGGCCTGCCGACGAACCGGATCGGCGTGCGGCGTGAGCGGTTTGTCGGAGACGGCATGTACGAGCGGATCGCGGTGCAGTATTTCGGCGTCGAACCGGTCTCGGTGTGCCTGCGTTTGGCTGTCGACGCGGACTTCGCCGATCTCTTCGAGATCAAGCGGCAGGGCAGCCGGAGCCGGCAGTCCGACGTCCGGCGCACCCACCGGCCCGACGATTCCACCCTGTGCTTCTCGTACCAGAAGTCGAACTGGTCGGCCGTCACCACGGTCGAGGCCGAGCCGCGTGCCGACCGGCTGGAGGGCGATTCACTGGTCTGGGAGGTGCACCTTCGGCGAGGCGAGACCTGGCATGGCGAGCTGCGGGTGCTGCTGAACTGCCGAGGCAAGGAGTACCGGCCGAGCGGCCGTGGCTTCGGCGAGCCGCACGACCCCGGCCCGGACGACGCGACGTCGCGGTGGCTGGCCAACAAGCCGCACCTCAGTGCGGAATCGGACCTGTTGTACAACGTCTACCACAAGTCGGCAGTCGACCTGGTGTCGATGCGGATCGTCAAGGAGATCAATGGCGAGCAGGTCGTCCTGCTGGCCGCCGGCATGCCCTGGTTCCTGGCGGTGTTCGGGCGGGACACCCTGATCGCCGCGTACCAGAGCATCAGCTGTGGAGCGGACGTGGCCCGGGGCGCGCTGGTCACCCTCGCCAAACACCAGGGCACCGTCGTGGACGACTTCAGCGACGAGGAGCCCGGAAAGATCCTGCACGAGTTCCGGTCCGGTGAGCTGACGCAGCTCGGCGTCATGCCGTACGGTCCGTGTTTCGGCGCCGCCGACACGACCCAGCTGTGGCTCATCCTGCTCTCCGAGTACTGGCGGTGGACGGGCGACGACGCGTTGGTCCGGCAGTTGCGTCCCAACGCCGACGCGGCCCTGCGGTGGATCGACCACTTCGGGGACCGCGACGGCGACGGCTACGTCGAGTACGGCACGCGCTCGCACGAGGGCATGCGCAACCAGTGCTGGCGCGACTCGCCGGACGGCGTGCAGTTCGCCGACAGCACGCTGCCCGCCCTGCCGGTCGCCACCTGCGAGATCCAGGGCTACACCTACGACGCGAAGGTCCGTGCCGCCCAACTCGCCGACGGGCCCTGGGCCGACCCCGCGTTGGCTCGCCGGCTGCGCGCCGAAGCCGCCGATCTGCGGGAACGGTTCAACCGTGACTACTGGCTGCCCGCGCGCGGCGGCTACTACGCGATCGGCCTCGACGCCGACAAGCGTCCCATCGACTCGATCACCTCGAACATGGGCCACCTGCTGTGGAGCGGGATCGTCCCGCCCGACCGCGCCGAAGCGGTCGCCCGGCAGTTGATGTCGGATGAGATGTTCTCCGGCTGGGGCGTCCGGACCCTGTCCAGCGCGGATGTGGGATACAACCCCATCGGCTACCACCTCGGCACCGTCTGGCCGCACGACAACTCGATCATCGCCGCCGGCCTCGCCCGCTACGGCTACCGCGACGAGGCGAATCGGATCGCGACGGCGATGATGGAGGCGGCCGCCCACTTCGAGTACCGCCTGCCCGAGGCGTTCTCCGGGTACGATCGAGGGCTCGGCCGGCGACCGGTGCCGTACCCCACCGCCTGCAATCCCCAGGCCTGGGCCAGCGGGGCGCCCCTGCTGCTCCTGCGCACGATGCTCGGGCTCGACGTCCGCGACGGAACCGTCGCCATCGACCCGCACATCCCCGACGCGTTGGGGAGCATCCGGCTGGCCGGTGTCACCGTGCACGGTGTACGGCGGACCATCGAGGCCACCGGAACGCGCTCCTCCGCCTGATCCGCGCCACACCCCACCGGACCGGTCCGACGCCGACGTCTCATGGTGTCCGGCAACTCGCCCGCAGCGTGGACAGTGCCCAGCGGTGCCAGGACCTGACCGTACGGACCGGCACCCCGAGTGCGCGGGCCGTCTGGTGCGTCGTCCGACCCGCCAGGTAGGTGTGCAGCAGCACCGCGCGATGTTCCTCGGGAAGCCGCCGCAGCAGCGTGATCGCCTCCGCCGTGGCGACGGCGGCATCCGCGTGATCCGGCTGTGAGACGTCGAACTCGGGCTCGATGCTCTCGCGCTGGGCGGCGCACTCCCGAAGAGACGTGACTGCCAGGTCCCGCGCGACGGATGTCAACCAGTCCCGAAGCGGGCTCCCGCCGCAGGGGAGGCGGTGGGTGTGCCGCCACGCCCGCAGGAAGGTCTCCTGGACGATGTCCTCGGCGAGATGGTGGTCCCGCACCAGCGCTCTGACATAGGTGAACAGCGACTCTGCGTGATCGGACATCAGCTCGTTCAGCGATTGCGTTCGGCCGGCGTCCGCACAGTGTTGATCAGTGTTCGCCATCTCTGGTGCCTGGCCTCCCGAGATGTGGGCGGGGAGTGGCCCCACCCCGCGGTACCAGCGGTTGGTCCGCGCCCGACGCTACGGACCGCCACCATCCAGCCTCGTGAAGAACTCTTGGCGGGACGCCCACCGTCGCCGGTTCGGGAAAGTCCTCGTCAAGTCGGCGCCGTGAGCCCGGTCGGTGGGCAGCGCGCTGTGTGTGGCAGTTGGCGCTGATCTGCCACGTTTCGTGCCGGCCACGGCGGGTAGACCGGCGCGAATCACGCTCCAGGCAACCGGCCGTAGGCATCCCCACGCTGATCGGAGTTGTGCGATGAAGGCTGTGGTCTTTCACGGCTTGGGAGACATCCGTGTGGACACCGTCGCGGATCCGGGCCTCGAACAGTCGACGGACGCCGTCGTGCGGGTGACCACCGCGGCGATCTGCGGTACGGATCTGCACTTCGTCCGCGGCACGGTGCCCGGGATGAAGCCGGGAAAGATCCTCGGTCACGAGGGTGTGGGCGTGGTCGAGGAGGTCGGCTCGGACGTTCGGAACCTCAAGCCCGGCGACCGGGTGGTGATCTCAGCGGTGTGGGCCTGCGGGTCCTGCGCCTACTGCCGGGTCGGGCACTTCGCCCAGTGCGACAACGTCAATCCCTACGGCCCTCGGTCCGGCACCGGATCCCCCGGCTCCCCGGAGATGCAGGGCCCGTTCAACGGACTGCAGGCCGAGTACGCGCGGGTGCCGTTCGCGCACACGAACCTGTTCCGGATACCGGACTCGATCTCCGACGCGCAGGCGATCACGTTGTCGGACATCTACCCCACCGGCTACTTCGGCGCCGTCGTGGCCGATGTCTCCGACGGAAAGATCGCGACCGTCTGGGGCTGCGGGCCGGTCGGGCAGTTCGCCGTCCGCTCGGCGTTCCAGCGGGGCGCGGCCCGGGTGATCGCCGTCGACGGCCATTCCGATCGCCTCGAGCACGCCCGGGCCGCGGGTGCCGAGGTGATCAACTTCAATGAGACCGACCCGGTCGAAGCGATCATGGATCTGACCAACGGGATCGGCGCCGACTGTGCCATCGACGCGGTGGGGGTGGATTCCGAGAGCCCGAAGTCCGGCCCGGCGAGCGGCAAGGCCCGCCAGGCCGACCAGCAGTATCGCGACGAGCGCGCGCAGATCGCGCCCGAGACCAACCCGCAGGGCGAGCACTGGAAGCCAGGCGACGCGCCGAGCCAGGCTCAGACCTGGGCCATCGAGAGCCTCGCCAAGATGGGCACCCTCGGCATCGTCGGCGTCTACCCGATGACCGACCGGTTCTTCCCGATCGGCACGGTGCTCGGGCGCAACCTCACCGTGAAGGCCGGCAACGGCAATCACCCCCGCTACATCCCCCGGCTGATGGCCATGGTCGAGACCGGCCAGATCAACCCGGAGACCGTCCTGACCCAGCACGAGCCGCTCGCCGACGCGGTGGCCGCCTACACCGAGTTCGACCTGCGCAGCCCCGGCTGGCTCAAGGTGGCCCTGCGTCCGGCGGGCTGACCACTCATCTCGGGCGCGCGACCTCCAGCTGGCCGGTCCCTCGGACCGTCACCCAGGTCGTGACCGTCGTGCCGGCGACATCGGCGGTGCAGGTGAACCGGTGTCCGTCAATCACCGGCTGGTCGACCGGGCAGGCGACCCCGTCCGCGTCGAGCTTGTAGTCGTTGCGCAGCACGGTCAGCACCTGGCGCTGCAGAGCCGCGGTGTCGAGGACCTTCCGGTCCGACCGGCCGGGCCGGAGCACGGCCAGGACCGTCCCCACCACGATCAGGAGTACGACCGGGACGGCGACGGCCACCACGAGCCTGGCGGACGGTCGCCGCCGGCCACCCGACCCCGAGGCGGCCGTCGTCGGCCCCCACTGCGGCGGGGGCGCCGGCTTCCAGCGCGGTGCCAGCAGGGTCGCTCCGCTGACACCGGCGGTGTCGGAACTGCCGGGACTCCCGTGTGGGCTGCTCATGGTCAACTCCTCGGGCTCAGCGGGTGGCGGCGGTCGGCACGGTGACCACCTCCGGAAGCGGCTTCGTGCGCGCGCCCGTCGGGCTGACCGCGAACCAGGTGCCACCGACTCCCTGGCCCTTGATGTCGCCGGGGGCGGCGTCCTTGGCGAACCGGTAGACCGGCCAACCCCCGATGGTCACCTGGCAGGTCCCGTCGGCCCGTTCGACGTACCCGACGAGCTGTGGGTCGACCCCGTCCGGGTAGATCCGGCCGGGTGACGAGATGAGCACCGGAGGCCAGGTCTTGGCGCAGTCGCCAGCGCAGGTCGCCTTCGACGGCTTCGCCGTGTCCTTGTCGAAACGGTAGAGCGTCATGCCCCGGCCGTCGGCGACGTAGGTGCCGATGTCGTTCTGCTCCATGGCCCGCAGTTGCACCACCGAACTACCCCGACCGCTGTCCGCGGCGTCCCGGATGGGAACGTCGGACGGCCCGCTGTAGATCTGGACCCGACGCTGCGTCTTCGCCACCGTCGGCGCCGGGACCGGAGTCACCTCGACCACCTCCGGCGTCGGATCGGTGCCCGCCGTCGACGTGGCCGGTGCCGGTCCGTTGGACGGCGAGGCGGCGGTGGCGCCCGCACCCGCGCCAGCGGTGTCGCCGCAGGCGGCCAGCGCCGCCAGACTGATCAGTGCGATCGCGTGCCGCGCGATCCGCGCTTGCCCCACCATGTTTGCTCCACCTCGTGCTCGCTGTGGACCGGGCTTGTGCAACGGGTCCGGCACCCACACGGACGACCCCGCGAAACGGTTCACCGTCACCACCGCACGGGATGCCCGCGACGAAGGTGGAACTGCCCTGAACCGGATCGTGCCGGCATCCGTGTGGGTGGCGGCATCGGCGGAAGACGGTCCACCAGGGATCGGCTGTCCGAGCCGGAGACCCAGACACGAGGGAGGGCGACATGGCCACCTACCACATCGTCAGCGAGGACATCCAGGAGTCCGCGAGCTGGCTCCAGCAGAACATGCAGACCCTGTTGGACGGGATGACCCAGGCGAAGAGCAAGATCGACACTCTGATCCAGGGTGGCTACAACACCCCGGGCGCCCAGCAGCAGTTCGGTCCGTACTTCGAGGAGTACAAGGGCAGCGTCGACCAGACCCTGCACGGCATGGAGGGCATCAGCCAGTACCTCACGCAGGTCAGCGACGCCTTCTCCGAGACCGACACGCAGACCGCCGCCAGCCTCAGCCGCTGACGAACGAACGGTCGGGGCCGCGTGGTGAGTGATCACCACGCGGCCCCCGCCGTGTTCCCGACGGTTCATCCGACCAGGAGATACGCGTGCGCCTGTTGCTCACCGTCACGGACCAGTCCACCCCTGCCACCGACTACCAGATCGAGGCCGCCCTCGACTCCACTGTCGCGGAGCTCGCCGAGGTGTTGGCGGAGCGCCGTCCGCAACCCGGCCCCCGACCGCCGACGATCTTCGTCGCCGGCGCGCCACTGGACCCGGGGCTCACCCTCGCCGACGCGCCGCTGTGGCAAGGCAGCGTGCTCGAGCTGGACCACCCCACACCCGGGTCGTCGCCACGGCCGCCGGGCACACTGGAGATCCGGGTGGTCAGCGGTCTGGGTGCCGGCAGCCGGTACCAGCTCGACATCGGTGAGCACACCATCGGCTCCGCCGAGGACAACCAGGTACGCCTGGACGACGTCTCGCTCGGTCCCGTGATCGCGCGGGTCCGGGTCGGCGAGGACGGCGAGTGCTGGCTGCATCCGAGCGGACCCGGGTTGTTGCTCGACCGGGTGGAGATCGAGGACGAGCAGGTCTGGGCTCCCGGAGCGCAACTGGCCGCCGGTTCCTCCCTGCTGGAGTTGCGTCGCCCCGTGCACGACGAGGCGGCTCTGCAGATCTCGGAGGACCGCACCGGCCTGGACTACAACCGCCCGCCGCGGCTGCTGCCCGCGGCGCGGACCACCCAGTTCACCCTGCCCGGGCCGCCGGCGCCGCCCGAGCGGCGGCCGCTCACGCTGATCACCGTGCTGGCGCCGGTCGTGCTCTCCGGCGCCGCGTTCCTGATCACCCGCAACCCGCTCACGTTGCTCTTCGCCATCCTGTCGCCGCTGGTGCTGATCGCGGGCCAGATCGGCGCCCGCCGCCAGGGCCGGGCCACGTACCGATCCCGACTCGCCGACTACGAGGCGAAGAAGGGGCGCATCAGCAGCGAGGCGCAGGAGGCGTTGACCGTCGAACGGTTGGCTCGGCGGGACAACTTCCCCGACCCGGCCGCGACCGGACTGATCGCCGTCGAGCCGCAGCGTCGGCTCTGGGAGCGACGCCGTACCGACCCCGACTTCCTCGAACTACGCGTCGGCAGCGCCGACCTGCCGTCCGAGGTGGTGCTGCGGGACCTGAGCCAGGACGAGAACCGACGCGAGGTCCGGTGGAGCGCCCTCGACGTGCCGGCGACCGTGCCGGTCCGCAAGCACGGCGTCGTCGGGGTGGCCGGCGGTGCCGTCGCCCGCACGACGGCCCGCTGGATGCTGGCCCAGGCCAGCGCCCTGCACAGCCCGGAGGACCTGCAGATCTACCTGCTCGCCGGTGCCGACGACGAGGAGGGCTGGTCCTGGGCCGGCTGGCTGCCACACGTGCGGCCCCGCGACGGTCAGGACACCCTCGCCACCGTCGGCACCGACACGCAAAGCCTGGCCCGCCGGGTGGGCGAGCTGGTGACCATCATCTCGGCCCGGTCCGGCGAGCGGGCCAACGGGGCGTACCGCGACATCCTCGTGGTGCTCGACGGGGCACGGAAGCTGCGGTCCCTGCCCGGTGTCACGCAGATCCTGCGGGAGGGACCGTCGGTCGGGGTGTACGCGATCTGCGTGGACGCCGAGGAGAGGCTGCTGCCCGAGGAGTGCCAGGCGGTCATCGCCCAGCAGCCCGACGGGTCGCTGCTGGTGACCCAGACCCTCGCCGCCCCGATCGACGACATCCACCCGGACGTCGTCCCGCTCGAATGGCTGCACCGGGTGGCGCGCGCACTCGCGCCGCTGCGGGACATCGGCGGCACGGACGAGGAGAGCGCCCTGCCCGGTGCGAGCCGGCTGCTCGACGTACTCGGAATGGAGCCGCCGGAGCCGGATGCGGTGACGGCCCGGTGGACCTCCGGGGGTCGGACCACCGAGGCGGTGCTCGGTGTCTCGCTGGACGGGCCGTTCGCCCTCGACCTCAAGCGGGACGGGCCACACGGCCTGGTAGCCGGCACCACCGGTTCCGGCAAGTCGGAGCTGTTGCAGACGCTGGTGGCCTCGCTCGCCGTCGCCAACCGCCCGGACGCGATGACGTTCGTGCTGGTCGACTACAAGGGCGGCAGCGCGTTCAAGGACTGCGTCCTCCTGCCGCACACCGTCGGTATGGTGACCGACCTGGACACCCACCTGGTGAGCCGGGCGCTGACCTCGCTGTCGGCGGAGCTGCGGCGACGCGAGCACATCCTCGCCGAGGCCGGTGCGAAGGACATCGACGACTACGTCGAACTGCTGCGTCGTGAACCGTCCCGCGTCCCGATGCCGCGGCTGCTCATCGTGATCGACGAGTTCGCGTCGATGGTGCGTGACCTGCCCGACTTCGTGACCGGTCTGGTCAACATCGCGCAGCGCGGCCGGTCGCTCGGCATCCATCTCGTGCTCGCGACCCAGCGGCCGGGCGGCGTGGTCTCACCGGAGATCCGGGCCAACACCAATCTCCGTATCGCGCTGCGGGTCACCGACAGCAGCGAGAGCCAGGATGTTCTGAACGCCCCGGACGCGGCGACGATCTCGAAATCGACGCCGGGCCGCGCCTTCGTCCGTCTCGCCCAGTCGTCACTGGTGCCGTTCCAGGCGGGTCGCGTCGGCGGGTTCCGGCCCGGCGCGCGCACCACCGCCCGACCAGCGCCGTGGCTGGCGCCGCTCTCCTGGCCGGATCTCGGCCGCCCGGCGCCTCGCCGTCCCGGCGGCAAGGCGGAGCCCTCCGCCGAGCTGACCGACCTCGCCGTGCTCGTGGCGGCGATCCGGGACGCCAGCGAACGGCTCGCCATTCCCGCGCAGCACAGCCCCTGGTTGCCCGCGCTGCCGACGAAGCTGTCGGTGGACGCGCTGCCTCCGGCCCGTGCCGGCGGCTACCACCTCCCGGCGGTCGCGTACGGACTGGTCGACCTTCCCGCCCAGCAGGACCAGGTGCCGTTGGTGGTGGACCTGGGCACGCTGGGGCATCTGCACATCATCGGCTCCTCGCGCAGTGGCCGTTCACAGACGCTCCGGACGATCGCCGGGGCGCTCGCCCGCGTCCACTCCGCGGCGGACGTCCATCTCTACGGGGTCGACTGCGGCAACGGGGCGCTGCTGGCCCTCAACGGCCTGCCGCACTGCGGGGCGGTGGTGCAGCGTACCGAGGCGGAACGGCTCGGCCGGCTGTTCGCCCGCCTCGTCGCGGAGCTGGCCCGGCGGCAGCAACTGCTCGCCTCCAGCGGCTCGGCGAGCATGGTCGAGTACCGGGCCGGCGCGGCCGAGGGTGCACGACCGCCACACATCCTGGTGCTCCTCGACCGGTTCGAGGTCTTCGACAAGACCTTCGCCGACTACGACAACGGCACGATCATGGCCGGCCTGCTGACGCTGCTGCGCGAGGGCGCCGGGGCGGGCATCCACGTCGTGCTCGCCGGTGACCGGGCGATGTTCTCCAGCCGGATCTCCTCCACGTCGGACGACAAACTGGTGCTGCGGCTCACCGAACGCGGTGACTACAGCATGGTCGGCATCAATCATCGGCAACTGCCGGACGAGATCGAGTCGGGTCGTGCGATCCGTGCGGCCGACGGTGCCGAGGCGCAGATCGCGCTGCTCGGCGACGACGTGTCCGGCCAGGGACAGGCGCGCGTACTCGCCGAGATCGCCGAGGCGGCCCGGCAACGCGACGCGGACCTGCCGGCTGCCGGCCGCCCGTTCCGGATCGACGTGCTGCCCGACGAGCTGACCCTGGCGGACACCGAGGCGCTCGCCCGGCCGAGCGACCCGCTCTGGACGATGGTGGGTGTCGGCGGCGACGAACTCGCCGCGATCGGCCCGGACCTGACGATCATTCCGAGCCTGGTCCTGGCCGGTCCGCCGCGCTCGGGACGGAGCACCGCGCTGCTGACGATGGTCGCGGGTCTGCTGCGCAAGGGGACACCGGTGGTCGTGGCGGCACCGCGCCGGTCGCCGCTGCGCGAGCTGGCCGGCCTGCCCGGGGTCCTCGACCTCGTTGCGAGCGAGAACCTCACCTCCAAGGGGTTGGCGGCGGCGCTGGCGGAGCGGAACGGCCCGGCCGTGGTCGTGCTGGACGACGCCGAGTTGCTGCTCAAGTGCGATGCGGGAAGCGACCTGGGGGAGATTGCGCGGTCCGGTGCGGAACACGGCCTCGGGCTGATCATGGCCGGCACCATCGACGGTCTGTCCGGCGGCTTCGGCGGCTGGCACGTCGACGCCCGGCGCAACCGGCAGGGTGCGCTGCTCAGCCCTCAGGGCCTCGGCGACGGGGAACTCATCGGCGCCAAGCTGTCCCGCGGTCAGCTCGGTGTGGGGCGCCTGGGCCGGGCGCTGCTCCACCTGGGTGACGGCACCGTACGCCTGGTGCAGATTCCCCGGACCGACCCGGCCGCGCTACGGGCGCTGCTGACGCCCACCAGCGCGGAGCCGCACGTCGCGGCGGCCCAGGAGTGAGGTAGGCGGGCCGCGGCGGACATGGTCAGGGGGACACCGGATCGCGGTGTCCCCCTGACGTGTCCTCCCGGATCAACTGCCGGCCGCGGCCTCCCCGACGGACTCCGTGACGGCGGTCAGCGCCGGGAGGTCGTCATCCCAGGTGAACTTCAACGTCTCGGTGATCGCGCCGAAGAGTTCGAAGATGTCCTCCGCCTCCGCGAGGTTCGGGCTCGATCCGGTGACCACCACGACGTCCGCCGAACCCGGCATGGGCACGACGGTGTGCATCACCGCGCAGCGCATCGTCGCGCCGTCCTGGGTGACGTTCTGGATGCCGTACACCCGGCCCACCGTGCCGATCCCCGGAATCTCGGCGGTGCTCACCCGCCGCCAGGTGCCGTCGGCCCGGGCCGGCTGCCCCACCGCGGTCAGGGCACCGAGGATGTCGCCGCTGGCCGGCGGAGTCGCCACCGCGACCAGCACCGTCGCGGTGAGCGGGCCGTCCTCGTACAGCTGGAAGACACCAGCCGCGTGGACGGCACCGGACCGCCGGGCCTCGCGTACCGACCGGCGCACCTGCTCGGCGTACCGTCCCGCCTGGTCGGCGGTGAAACCGCCGGCGACGGCGTCCGCGCGCGCCCGGTCGGCCAGGCGGTTCTCACTCGCCTCGTCGGCCGTCGAGAAATCGACCCACGCCTCGGGGGTACGCAGGTGGAAGCCGGTCGGGATGGAAGCGGGAGCGTGGGTGTCCGTTGCCACGCCACCCTCGTCGCCGCTCACTGCGCCGCCTTCTCGTCCGGCGCCGTCAACGCGTTGACCGTCTGCTGATCGGCTTCCCGGAACGCGTCGGCGACAGCCTTCGCGGCATCACGCACCCCTTCGAGGTCCTTCGCCACCACATGCCGACCGTCACCCCACCGCTTCTCGAAGTGACGGGCGGCATCTTCCAGGTCGCGCTGCCCGAGCGTGTCGACTACCGCGCCCATCGACCTGACCGACGCGCTGTCCATCAGTTCCTTCGTGCGCTGTAGCAGCTCGTGGACCCGCTCCAGCTCCGCACCGGGTACGTGGATCACGCTCATCGCCCCAACCCCCCGGCCGGCATGCCATCCCGTTCGCTCATCTCCGCACCCCTCTGACGTCACGGCACCTTCGCCGTACACGGATCGGCAGGCGGAGCGGTTCAGCAGTGGTGCTGAACCGATCTTCGGCCGGCTACGTGTGCGAGTCGGCTCCCGTCGGATGGCTCGGGCGCCGGCCTGACGATGCGATGGGGAGGTTCGTCATGACGCGTCCGGGTGACGTCGAGTGGTCGGTGTTGCAGCTCGATTCGGATCCGGTGCCGGGTGATTCGGAGTCTTTTCAGGAGATCACGAGGGCGTATCAGGAGCTGGCGAGGACCACTCAGGAGGCGCATGACCTGTTGGCGTCGGGGAGTCAGGTCGATGTTGGTCAGGGCAAGGCGATGGAGGCGTTTCGGGATCTGATCGGCAAGCTGCCCGGGCGGTTGGACGGGATGGCGAATTCGTACGCCGCTGCGGCGGACGCCTACCTGCGCTATCTGCCGTCGCTGGAGGAGGCGCAGGCGATGTCGCTGCGTGCTCTGGATCAGGCGCGGCAGGCGGCGGGGGATCAGAACGCCGCGCAGGCGGCGGCCGCCTCGGCGGTGGCGGCGCTCGCCGCGTTGAACGCCGATGCCGCCCCGGACGCGAAGGAGCAGGCCACCGACGACGCCACCGCCGCCCGCAACCGTGCCGCCGATGCTCAGCAGGCGTTGGACGGGGCGAAGGCGTTGCTCGGTCAGGCGACGGCGTTGCGTGATCAGGCGGCGCGGACGGCGGCGGTGGCGCTGGACCAGTTGGCGAAGGACGCGCCGCAGCGGTCGCTGTGGGACAAGATCGTTGAGGCGTTTCACGCGTTCGTTGATTTTTTGCGGAGCACGGTGATCGAGTGGATCACCACGATCCTGGACGTGCTCTCGGTGGTGGCGTCGTTCATCTTTCCGCCTCTGGGTTCGGCGATCGGCTTCCTCTCCGGCGCGATCGACCTCGCCGCGGCCGCCGTCGGAGGCGATCCGGCCGAGATCGCCCTCGCCGCCGGTGGGTTGGCGCTTGGTCTGGTGCCGGGTGGGCGGATCATCAGCCGGGTCATCAAGGTCGCCGGCAAGTTGGGCAAGGTACGCCCCGGCAGCGTCGCGGACGGCATCAAGAACAGCACCAAGGAAGTCACCGGCAACCGCGGTGTCGCGGACGTCAGCGGCAGCGCCGCCACACCGGGTCGCGGGATCGACGCGAACGTCACCCGTCTCGGTGTTGGCAAGACGATCAAAGGCGTGTTCAACCGGGTCGGTCAGAAGATTTCGGATCTACGCTTTGATCGTGACCTCAAGGCAGCTCAGAAGAAGGCCGCACAGGATCCCACCCTCATCATCGGGCAGAGCAGTAAGGGCCGCCTGACGACCTTTCATGCCTCGGACGTCCGGTCCGTGCCGCTGACGAACAGCGACGGCAAGCAGATTGGCGTCCTCTTTCCCAGTACGGCCAACGACACGGAGAATTTCACCGACTGGGCGAGGATGGAGGCGAACGTTCCTCTCGGCAGCAACCTCGGCGGCTCTTTGAACGTTGGAGGCGCCAAGCTGGTTCGAACGATCGAAGGCAAGAGTGCCCCGTTGAGCACCGACCAATTTGATCTTGCACCCTGGGCCCGACTGAAGAGTCCGCCCATCTTCATCCTCGCCCACGGTGATCCGCACTCCGTCGACATCACCCTCAACGACGGCAGGGTGTTGTCGGTGCCGGGCAGGCAGTTCGGCAAGCTTGTGCACTTCGACGAGGTTTTCCAGGCTGCCGCAGGATCGAACAAGAAGGGATCCATCGTTCTGGTCTCCTGCAACTTCGCCAATCCTGCGGGAAGCGCCGGTCAGGATTTCGCCGACGTGATGCGGGATCTCGGCAACAACCGGAAAGTCTTCGCGTCGACGGAAGTCGTGCAGGCGAGCCGCGGCGTCGACGTTGACGGCCTGTTTACCGAACCCGGCAAGAGCATTGCCAACCTGACGGTGGAGAGCATGGGCAGTTTCCAGGAGATGAAGCCGGGCGTGACGAGGGATGTGACGAAATGACGGAGCAGGTCGAGGGCGAACAGCAGCGGAACTGGATGCTGCTGCTGGACGAGGAGTTGGCCGGGCCCGACGGCGCGGACGCCGACGCGGCGCAGATGCCACCGGTGGAGTACATCGTCGGTGGTTGGCTGGTGGAGTCGGACGGCACCGTCGGCCGTTTCACGGCCAACCCGCTGTACCGGCCGAAGGATCTGGAGGCGCCCACGAGCCCGGTGGACGCCACGGCGAGACTGGTCGCCACCGGTCGCGTTGGCGTCGACGCGGTGCTGCTGGCACTGCGCGACAGCCTTGTCGAGGTGGCACTGGACAGCGAGGGTCACGCCATCGTGACGCCGGCACCGGACGGCGTTCCCTGCGTGCTGGTCGCGACCAGCGCTACCGACCAGGCTCGGGTCGACGCGGCCGACTGGCGGCAGGTCGACCTGGACGAGTTGCTGGCGCTGCTGCCGGCCGGCGTCGACGTCCTGCTGAATCCGGGCGGGCACCGCGCGATGCGGTTGTTCGCCGACGCGTTGCGCGACATCGCCGCCGAGGGTGTGCCTCAGGGCGGCGAGCCGTGGCCGTTCGTCGAGTAGGGCGTCGTGGAACCGCTTCCCGCTGGGCTCGGATCGATCGTCCGAGCCCAGCGGGGATGGGCCGCGAGACGTATCGGCCACCGCTGACGTCTCGAATCGGCCTCAACGTGGGTCGGTAGACAAATTCTCGGGTGAACAACAGGCCCTGAGAACGGGGAGCGCATCCTGAGGACCCGTGAGCATTCGGCGGGAACGCCGGCGACGTGAGGGTCAGCAAAAGGGTGGTAGCTATGGCGGGATCGGGACCTGTTCGTCGGCGCGAAGTGGCAGGCGAAGCATTGGTCCGGTCCATATTCGAGGAGCACGGACGCGCGATGCTCGCTTACGCGACACAGTTGACCCGAGATCGCGCAGCCGCGGAGGACGTGGTGCAGGAGGCGCTGGTGCGCGCCTGGCGTCACCCCGACAGCCTCGTCAACGGCAAAGGCTCGGTGCGAGGGTGGCTGCTGACGGTCGTCCGCAACATCGTGACCGACACTGTACGCGCGCGAAGGGCGCGGCCACCCGAAGTGCCGGAAAGCCCGACCGAGGCGGCGACCGAACGTGACCTCGCTGAGCAGGTGGTGAACTCGATCGTGGTGACGGACGCGCTCAACCATCTCTCCCGCGAGCATCGACAGGTGCTGGAGCAGGTGTACCTGCTCGGGAGTACAGTCGCGGAAGCCGCCCAGGCGCTCGGTATCCCCCCGGGCACCGTGAAGTCTCGCTCCTACTACGCACTCCGGGCGCTCCGCGATCTCGCCGAGCGTCCAGCCGGGGTGGAACGGCCTGCCTCATGACGTCCGACAGTTCATCGCCCCACGCCGACCAGCTGGACATCGGCGGGTACCTGCTCGGGGCGCTCGACCCGGAGGAGACCCGCCGGGCCGAGGAGCACCTGACAGGTTGTGCGGAGTGCCGGGCCGAGGTCGAGTCGTTGCGGACGTGGTCGGGCGCGCTCGAGAACGTACCCGACGTGATGCTGCTCGACGGTCCGCCGGAGGACGGCGATCTTCTGTGGCAGCGCACCCTGCGGCAGATCCGCAGCGAGGCGGCCGACCAGCGGCGGCGCCGCCACGCGATGACCGGTGTCGCCGCGGCGGTCGTCGCGTCCGCCGTCCTCGGCGGAGTCCTCCTCGGCCCGGCGGGCGACGAGGCGCAGGACGCGACCGCGCAGCCGCAGCCGCAGCCGCAGCCGAGCGTGACGGCCGACCGGGGGAGCCGGACGGCCAGCGCCGCCGATGCGACCACCGGCGCTCGTCTCGCGGTGGCCGTGCAACCGGCTCCCGGCTGGGTACGCCTCCACGCGACAGTCTCCGGCATCCCGCAGGGCCAGCGGTGTCGGCTCCTGGTTGTCGGCAGGGACGGCAGCACGGTCCTGGCGGGCAGCTGGCTGGTGTCGGAGCGGGGAGCCGGCGAGGGCACCACGCTTGACGGCAGTGCCCTGATCGACCCGACCGAGGTCGACAGCGTCCGGGTGGAGACCACCGACGGCACGGCGTACGTCAGCGTGAAGCTCTAGCCCGAACGCACCCGGACAGCAGGACGCCGGCCCGGCCAGTTGGCCCGGGCCGGCGTCCACGCCGCCGCACAGGTCAGCCCAGACGGACCGAGACGACCGCGTTGTCGAAGTCGACCGTCGCCAGATCCGCGACGTCGCCGTTGATCACCTTCGAGCGACCGGTGCAGTCCTGGCCCGTCCAGATCTTGAGCGAGCCGGGCGCCGCCACGGAGGAGGCGACACCCGGACGGCTCAGGTTCTTGCAGCCGGTGCCTGCCACACCCTGCGAGCCGGCGCCGTCGCCGAAGGCCGGGTCGTCGAAGAACACGGCGCTGGTGGCCGGCTGGGCCGGCGCGGTGTCGGGTGCGGGCTCGTCGCCGCCGGCCACGCCGGCCTTCCCACCGGTCGGGGTCACCCCGAACCAGGTGCCGCCGACGCCCTGGCCGTTGGTGTCACCCGGCTTGGTGTCCTTGGCGAACCGGTAGATCGGCCAACCGTTGATGGTGACCTGACGGCTGCCGTCCGCGCGCGCGACCGTACCGACGGCCTCCTTCCGGACCCCGGCGACGAAGATCTTGCCGCCCGGGGAGACGGTGACCGGCGGCCAGGTGACGGCGCAGTCACCGTCGCAGTTCGAGACCGGCGGCTCGTTGCTGTCCTTGTCGAACCGGTAGAGGGTCAGCCCGGCGCCGTTGACCACGACGGGGTCGAGCTTCCCCGCCTTGCTCGCCGTCAGCTGGACCCAGCGCTGGGCGGATTCCTGAGTGGCCCCGGTCGCGACACCTCCGTTGGGCACCGCCCAGTCGCCGGTACCCGGCTGCGAGTTGTTGGACTTCGCCGTGCCGGGAACGAGCGCGAGGCCGCCGACGCCGGCCCCGCCATTCGGGGACGCCGCCTGGCTGGCGCCGAGGTCGGCGGCACGGGCCGGGCCGGGCGGCACCTGGTTCGAGCCGCACGCCGTCAGCGTCGCCGCGCCGGCGGCCAGCAGGGCGACGAAGGGAGTCAAGTGCTTGCGCATCATCCGGGGTTCTCCAGTGGTTACCCGGGCTCCCAGGATGTCCGGAAGCCGTTCGCCATCCACACGGCGCAGGTCCGCGATCGGTTCAGGCTCGGGCCGGGTACGCCTCGCGTCAGCGGGGGAGCGCGCGGAGGAACCGTTCCGCGATCGGGATGGCGGACGTGGCGCTGGATCCGCCCCCCTCCACGAAGACCGCGAACGCCACGTCGCCCTGCCAGCCGACGATCCAGGAGTGGGCGTGGGCCGGGTTGTTGTCGTACTCGGCGGTGCCGCTCTTGCCGTACACCGCCTTGCCGGGCACGTCCTTGAGCGCGTTGGCGGTGCCGTCGGTGATCACCTCGCGCATCATGGCCTGGACCGCCTTGACCGAATCCGGCTTCAGCTCGATGCGCGCGGCCGGTGCGGCCGGTGCCGGGTCCAGCAGCAGCTTCGGCTGCTCGAAGTGCCCACGGGCGACGGCCGCGGTGGCGGCGGCCATGGCCAGTGGGCTGACCAGGGTGGTGCCCTGCCCGAACGCGGCGGCGGCCTGTTCGGCGGGCGACCCGTTCGCCGAGACCTTGCCGGTGAACACGTCGACGCCGAGGTCCCACTTCCCCTCCAGCCCCAGGGAACGACCGGCGAGAGCCAGCCCGTCACCACCGAGCTTGGGTGCCAGGGATGCGAAGGCGGTGTTGCAGGACTTGGCGAAGTCGGTGCGGAACGGCACCCGGCCGAGCACGAAGTCGTGGGAGTTCTTGAACGAGCGGCCGCCCACCGAGAGGGACTTCGGGCAGTCGACCATCGCGTCCGGGGTCACCGCGCCCCTGTCCAGCAGGCCGAGCGCGCTGACCATCTTGAACGTCGAACCCGGTGGCACCTGAGCGTCGAAGGCCAGATTCGCACCGGCCGCGCCGGGACCGTTGGCGGTGGCGAGCACCGCGCCGTCGCTGATCCGTACCGCCACAATGGCGGCCCGCCGCTGCTCGGCACGCAACGCCGCGTCCGCCGCGTTCTGGGTGGCGACGTCGAGGGTGGTCGTCACCGCCTGCCCCGGCTCGGGCTCCCGGTGGAACACCTCGGTGCCGGTCGGCGTCGGCTTGCCGTCCTGGCCCGGCCGCTGGACGGTCACGGTCAACCCGGACCTGCCGCGCAGCCGGTCGTCGTAGCGCTCCTGGAGACCGCCATGACCGACCAGGTCACCGACGACGTATTTGTCGGGATGGGCGGCCAGGTCGTCGGCCTGCACCGAGTCCACCGAGCCGAGCAGCGCGCGGGCGAACTCCCGCGTGGGTGCCAGATCGAGCTTCTCGGTCCGGAACGTGGTGCCCGGCAGGGCCTGGAGGCGGGTTTTGACCTGCTGGTACGCCTCGTCGCGCAGCGTCACCACCTCGACGAACGCGTCCGGGTTCGCCTGCGCGAGCCGCTTCGGCAGGTCGGCGACGTCGACGGCGGGTACCAACGTCGGACGGATCGCGCCGAAGGCGGCGTCCAGCTCACCGACCAGCTTCTGCACGTCGGTCACCTGGTTCGGCTGCACGCCCACCCGCACCACCGGCCGGGGTGCCACGATGGGCTTGCCGGCGGCGTCCAGCACTCCGCCGCGGGGGGCAGCGTCGCGGCGCAGCCCCAGCCGGTCTCCCGTGGCGAGCTTCTCCTGTACCAGCTGCGGTTCCCAGATCACCCGCCACGTGTCGTCGCCGTCGCGGGTCAGCCGCACCGGCCGGTCGTACGTCCAGTGGGTGTCGCCGGGCAGCGTCCAGTCCACCCGGATGGCGGCGGTCGCCGTGTCGTCGTCCACCTTCGGGTCGCCCTGCCGGCTGACGGTAGGTGGGGTCGGGGCCAGCTCACCGGACAGTTCCTTGAGTTGCCGGGTCACCTCGGCCGCCGGCAGCGCGGCACCCGCCGGGTCGACGAAGGTGACCGCCCGCAGGTCACCGCTGCGCCAGCCGGCCGCGAAGGCGTCCACGCTGTCCTCGGGGCCGGTGTCGTCCGAACAGGCCGTCAACACGCTGCCGGCGATCATCGCCACGGTGATCGCGGTGAGCGACCGTCGGAGGTGGCCAGCACGCGGTGGGTGAGACGGATGCAGCACGCGGTTTCTCCTGCGTTCAGTGGTGATCGTCGTCGAGCACGGTACGCGGATCCAGGTGCTTGCCCCGCGCACGCTCCAAGGCGAAGGCGTTCACGCCGAGCGCCTTGACCCCGACGGTACGGACGGCGGCGAGGTCGGCAGCGTCGTCGGGGTCCGGCACCTGACCGAGCGCCGCGAACGCGGCCTCCGCGACGCCGCTCAGCCGTGCCGCGCGTGCGTGGTCACCCTCGGTGGAGGCGAGGACGGCACCGGCCAGGCAGACGTACGGCACGAAGTCGGTCCAGTCGTTGCGGAAGATCCGCTCGCGGCTCTCGGCCAGTAGTTTCCTCGCCACGTCGAGGTTGCCCAACCCCAACTCGCAGAGCGCGAGGTTGTGCATCTCGGTGGCGACCATCCTGGGCTGGTCCAGAACCTCGTTGAGCGCGATGCTCTCCTGGTACAGCACGCGGGCACGGCCGAGGTCACCGGACATGCGCGCCACCGCGGCCAACACGTGCCTCGGCCGTTCCTCCAGGCTCCGGTCGCCGGAGCGCAGGGCGACTCCGAGTGCTTCTCGGGCTCGGGCCTCCCCGCCGGACAGGTCGCCGCCGCGGAGGGCGACCCTGGCCAGGCTGTACCGGGCCTCCACCTCGCCCGCCGGGTCGCCGGCTTTGCGGGCACGCTCGATCTCGGTCTCGCTCATGCGCACCACGGCGTCGGTCTCACCCCGCCGGAAGGCCGAGCGGACATCGTCACTGAAGCTCACGAGTCGTTCCTCAAATCCGTCATTCGCCGGCGGTATGCCCCCGCACCGCGTACCCGCCGACCGCCCTCTCGTCGACCCTCGGCCGGGGCCACGCTAGCCCGGACGACTTGACAGACTCTTACCCGTGCTGACCGGCGTGACCATTGCGGTGAGGTCGACGGGGCGAGCCAGTGCGTCCGTTTCCGCATCGTCGCAACCGACATCGCCTGTGGTGCTCCCTTTCCGGAATCGGTGCGGCCCTCGTTTTCGGCTGCAGAAGCTCTTCACAATGCGTCGCTAGCGTTGCCGCCATGCTGTCCGGCAATGCGGCCGTCGACTGCGCGGTGCCGGGTCAGGCGCGTACGAGGCACCCGAACGCGGCACCAGTATGTTCGAGAATTCAGGAATAGAGGATCTGATGGACGCGACGCGTTCCCTGCGCGATCTCGAGCCGCAACTCGCGGCGAACCGGCGTTACTGGACCGGCTGGGCCGGCACCGACTCGAACGCCGATCCCGGGGCGGATCTGACCGTCTACCGCTCCGACATCGCGCACATCCTGCTCAATGGGGTCCTCCGGGTGCGGGACGTGCCGCTCGACGCGGCGGTCGCGGAGGCGGAGCGGCAGTTGGCGGGTACACGGTGGGCCTGGTGGGTCGGCGCCGACAGCGACGAGGGCACCGCCGAGGGCCTGCTCGCCCGCGGCGCCCAGCAGGTCGGCGACATGCCGGTGATGGCGATCGACGTCACGACCGTCGACGACGTGGACACGCCCGCCGAGCTGAAGATCAGCACGGTGACCGAGCCGGCGGAGATGCGGGAGTACGTCGAGGCGTACGCCGGGCCGTTGGGGTTCGAGCCGGGCAGCATCGACTCCGTGGTCGACCGGGAGTTGGGTTTCGGCTACCCCGACGTGGTCCGGCTCGCCGGCATCGTCGACGGCAGGACGGTCGCCACCTGCACGGTGTCGCTGGGCACCGAGGTCGCCGGCATCTACTGCGTCGCCACTCACAGTGATTATCGCCGGCGTGGCATCGCCACTGCTCTCACCGCCGAGGCGCTGCGCATCACCCGCGAGTCCGGGCGGCGCATCGCCACCCTGCAGGCCAGCAGCGACGGCGAGCCGGTGTACCGGCGCATGGGCTTCGAGGTCGTCACCCGCTACCGCCTGTTCGCCCTCCCGCAGTAGCGCTCGGAGGTCCGTCAGGCACCGCACCGCCCGGCAGGCTGGCGTAGCCGCTGACCCGCCTTCTGCGCAAGGGCGAGACCAGCGGCTACGCCAGCCTGCCGAGCGGTGGGGCGGGCCCGGGTATGCCGTACGTCCAGCTCTACCTGGATCGGGGCAAAGACGTCGCCGACGGGACCGTTGATCCCGCAGGACCGCGCCTTCGTCATGAACCTCATGGGTAAGGTGATCCCCGAGCAGCGATGTTGCCGGGCAGTCGCGACACCTACGTCAAGAACGGCTGGGACAACGTTGACGCCGATGGCGGCCGCTGGCTGGTGAACAGCATCGGGCGGATCGTCAAGCCCGGCCATGACTGGCTGATCGCCGTGCTCTCCGACCATCACGTGAGCCAGAAGGATGGCGTCCGCGTCGTCGAGAAGGCCGCCAGCTACGTGCTTCAGGAAATGCGCGCCGCCACCGCGCACGACGCTCCGGCCGCGTGACAGCCCGCCCGGGCAGGTCGGCCGTCGGTGCGGTCGACCTGCCCGGCGCGGGGCACGTCTACGTGCTGCGGAGTCGCGACCGGAACGAATAGCGCCCGAGCACCTCCCGGATCCGGTCCGCCTCATCGGTGCCGGCGCTCACCTCGGCCACGGGTACCCCGTCCTCGATCGCGACGACCACCTCGACGCCCGGGATCTCGGCCAAGAGCACCCGGCGGACCGCGTCGGCGCGCAGCGCCGGCTTGAAGTCCTTACCGACGGCCGTGACCGGCAACTCGTCGAGCACGTGGACGGCCTTCGGCGCCACCGCCCGTTCGGCGACACGCCCCGCCGCCCAGCGCGTCAGCTCGTCCTCGCTCGCCTGGGCGCCGGGCCGCAGCGTGACGTAACAGACCGGCACCTCACCGGCGTGCCGGTCGGGTTGGCCCACCGCCGACGCGGCCGCGACCGCGGGATGGCTGAGCACGGCCTCCTCGACGAGGGCCGGGTCGATGTTGTGGCCACCCCGAATGATCACGTCCTTGAGCCGGCCGGTGATGAACACGTAACCATCGGCGTCGACATGGCCGAGGTCGCCGGTGTCGAGCCAGCCGTCGACGACCTTGCCCAGCGGATCCACCACGATGTCGCCGTCCGGCCCGGTCGTGACGTAGCCGGGAAACACCGCCGGGCCGCTGATCGTGATCACGCCGGTCTCGCCCGGCGGCAGCGGGCTGCCGTCGCCCGGCCGGACCGCGCGGATCTGCTGGTACGGCATCCGCAGACCCACCGAGCCCTCGCGTGGGTGCCCGGGCAGGATCCGCGCCGAGGCGCAGGTGGCCTCGGTCAGCCCGTACCCGTCGCAGATCGCCACCGACGTGTGGTCCTCGAACGCCCGTCGAACCGTCGACGGCATGGCGGCGGCACCGCTGACCGCGAACGTCAGCGACGAGATGTCCGCACCGCCGATCGGCACCTGGGCCAGCCGCGCGTAGACGGTCGGCACGGCGGACATCGTGGTGACCCGGTACCGCTCGATGAGCTGCCAGAACGCGGGGTAGAGCGCCGGATCCCGGTATCCCAGCGGACCGGGCCAGACCACCCGGGCCCCGGTGACCATCGGCGCCAGCACGGTCACCATGACCGCGTTCACGTGGAACATCGGCAGGCCACCGAGCACGGTCGCGTCGAGGCCGTCGATGCTGGCCGCGCCGCTCCAGGCGACGAACACCTGGCCCGCGTGGGTGTGCGCGGCCAGCCTCGGCGTACCGGTGGTGCCGCCGGTGTGGAAGTAGGCCGCGATGTCCCCGGGTGCCGCCGGCGCGGCGGCGAGGGCGTCGGCGCTCTCCTCGGCCGCGTGGTCCTCCAGGTAGCCGACCGTGACCGCGGCATCGTCGAGGTGCGGCCGTTCCCCGTGCTGACCCTCCGGGCGCAACGCCAGGACGGCGTCCAGGCCGAACCGCTCGCCCAGATGCACGGCGAGGTTCCACAGCGGAACGCTGATCTCCGGTCCGGCGGCGATCAGCACCTTGGTCCGGGCGAGCTGGAGCATCGCCGCGATGGCGTCCGGCGCCAGGACCGGGTTGATCGGTTGTGCGATGCCCACCGCCTCGGCGGCCAGGATAGCGGTGAGCAGCTCACCGCTGTTCGGGCCGAGCAAAGCGACGGCGTCACCGCGCCCGACGCCGATCCTGGACAGCGCGTTGGCAGTTCCGGTCACCCGGCGTAGCAACTGCTCGTAGCTGACCGTCCGGGGCGCGTCATCGATCCCGCTCAGCAGGACCAGCGCCGTACGGTCGCCGTGGCTCTTGGCCGTCCGTTCCAACAGGGCGTACGTGCTCGGGGGCAGGTCCCGCGCGGAGAGCGGAACCTGCTCCATGGCGGTCGGATCGAGGACGGAATTCATTCGAGGTGCCGTCTCGCTAGCGGTTGACGTCGTCGGCGGGTGCCGGCAGCAGCTCGGCGACCAGCGCGCGGGCCTTCACGCGCCGGACCTTGCCGCTGGTGGTCACCGGGAGGGCGCCGGTGGGCACCAGCACGATCACGTCGACCTCGACGCCGTGCTCGGCGCGTACCGCCTCGCGGATCACCGACTCGAACTCGGCCTGTCGCGGGGCGTCCAGTGGAAGCGGTAGCCGTACCTCCGCAGCGACCGCGAGTCGGTCGCCCTTCTCGCCGTACGGCACCACCGCGCACCGGCGCCCGTGCAGCGCGGTGTTGCTGCGCTCGACGGTGTGCTCGACGTCCTCGGGGTGCAGGAGCCGCCCGTCCAGGTCGATCACGTCGGCGAGCCGGCCGGTGACGAACAGCTCTCCCTCCCAGAGGAAGCCCCGGTCGCTCGTGCGCAGGTACGGCTGCTCGTCGAAACCGGCCATCCGGGCCTCGAAGACGGCGGAGCTGTTCTCGCTGCGCCAGTAGCCGCGGCCCACACTCGGCCCGTGCACCCAGATCTCGCCGAGCACGCCCGGCGGTCGCTCGACCAGGGTGTCCGGGTCGACGATCCGCACCGTGAGCCCTTCCGCGCGCCGACCGCAGCCGACCAGCGGCCGCCCCGCCAGGGGTTCCTCGATGGCGAAGCCGGTCTGCAGGGCCTGCCGGTCGAAGCGGACCGTCCGGGGCGTGCCGCCGTAGCGCACACCGCTGACGAACACGGTGCCCTCAGCCAGCCCGAAACACGGCGCCATCGCCTCCGGGCGGAAGCCGGCCGTACCGAAGTGCTCGGCGAACCGGTGCAGGGTGTCCGCCCGCACGGGTTCGGCGGCGTTCAGGACGAGCCGCATCGAACTGAGGTCGAGGCGGGCCGCCTCCTCGGCGGGAACCCGCCGTACGCAGAGGTCGAAGGCGAAGTTCGGCGCCGCCGTGAGGTTCCCGCCGACCTCGCCGATGGCACGCAGCCAACCCGCGGGGTCCTTGAGGAAGCTGATCGGCGGAATCATGGTCGCCGTTCCGGCCCGCAGCGCCGTGAACATCATCAACGCCAGGCCCATGTCGTGGAAGTGCGGCAGCCAGCAGACCATCTGCAGATCACGGATCTGCGGCGCGACGGACCGGGTGAACTCGTCGAGCATCCGCAGGTTCTCGAGATAGTTGCGGTGCGTCACCAGCACGCCCTTGGGTGACCCCGTCGAGCCCGACGTGTACTGCAGCAGCGCCACCTCGTGAGAGGCCCCCTCCGCCGTCCGGTTCGCCGCCAGCGCCTGGTCCACCGTCACGTGTCGGCCGGGGAACACCTCGGCGAATTCGTCGGTGGTGACGACCATCGACGCCTGCGCGTGCGCGGCCGCGCGTTCCCCGGCCCGGCCAGGTGGTACCGGAACGGCAATCGCCCCGGCGTACCAGCAGCCGAACAGGGCCGGCAGGAAGTCCACGTCGGTCGGGAACGACAACACGACCCGGTCTCCCGGAGCGACGGACCTGCTGAGCAGGCCGGCCACGGCACGGGCCCGATGGTCCACCTCGGCCCAGGTGAGCACCTGCCGCCCGACGCGTATCGCCGGCCGGTCGCCGTGCTCCCTGGCGTTGCGCTCCAGGAGCCGAACGAGACTTGCCAGATTCTCCTGCATGATCTTTCCTTCGGTGAATTGCCACGGCGCGGCCGGATCGGCGTACGCCGGCGGTGCGCCGTGCGCCCGGCGGGCGATGGAAAGGCGGGTCCGGGAACCTATTCGCCGCTCTGCGGCGCCGGCCCACGCAACAACCAGGTCACCGCCTCGAGGAACTCGTCGGGCTCCTCGATCTGGCCGAAGTGACCGCTGTTCTCCAGGATCACCAGTCGCGAACCGGCGATGCCCTCGTGGAGCATCTCCGCCCAGACCGGACCGCAGATGAAGTCGTGCCGACCGGTCACGATCACCGTGCGGGCGGCGATCTTCGGCAACTCCGCCCGGTAGTCGATCTCGTACGAGTCGAACCGGGTGATCCAGCTCCTGATGTTGTCCTGGAGGTGCTTGAACTCGGCACGGCGCCCCCACCAGTCGGCGAAGTACACCGGCAGGATCGCGCTGAGGTTCTTGGTCGCCTCCTCGTCGGTCTGCGCCGGCTCGGACCGCCCGATCGCCTCGAGTACCTGCGCGGCCTCCGGGACGTCGGGATGACGCTGCGGGTAGGCGGCCGCAGCGGCCCGCTCCGCCTCCCAGAAGTCCGGGGTCGTGGTCGGGGAGGTGCTGTAGAGGGCGAGACCGGCAACGCGCTCGGGGTGCAGCAGGGCGAACCGCTGGGCGACGAAGCCACCGTGGGAGTGGCCGAGCAGGTGCACCTGAGGCACGCCGAGATGGTCGACAAGGGCGTGCAGGAAGTCGACGTAGGTGTCGACGTAGGTCGCGCCGGCGGGAAGTGGGCCCGAGTCGCCGGTGCCGACGGGCTCGGGGTAGACCATCGTGAAGTGCTCTTCCAAACGAGCGGATCGCAGGTAGGACGAGTCAACCCCGGGGCCGCCGGAATGGGTGATCATCACCGGTCCGGTGCCCGCGACGTGGTAGACCTGGCGGGTGCCGTCGACCGTGAAGCTGTGGACGCCCTCATCGAGGTTGCTCATTGCTCGGAGACTCCTAAGATGGTGAACCGAAGGGGTGAGGTGCACGCGTCTGGAGCGCCTCTGAGCGGCCCGGAACGGAATCCTGAGAACGGCCAGGCTCGCATATTCGGGAAAGATTAGGCCGGCCGACTGGAACACGAGTGGACGCGTACTGGACCGGCACTGGCCCCGCACCGAGCCGTTATGCCACTCGGCGTCAAGTCCTCTTACATTCGCCCCGGGCTACCGTCGGTAATTGACGGCCGGCCGTGCGCTGGATGCCCCACATCCAGGCCGTGAGGGTCGGAAGTGGTGGTCTGGAGAGGAAAAGAATGACAGTCGACATGTATTACGACGCGGACGCCGATCTGTCGATCATCCAAGGGCGCAAGGTCGCCGTCATCGGGTACGGCAGTCAGGGGCACGCGCACGCATTGTCGCTGCGCGACTCGGGCGTTGAGGTCGTGGTCGGTCTGCCGACGGGGTCTCGGAGTCGTCCGAAGGCGCAGGAACAGGGTCTGGACGTGCGGACGCCGCAGGAGGCGGCCGAATGGGCCGACACCATCATGGTCCTTGCGCCGGACACCGTGCAGCGGACGCTGTTCGCGGACGAGATCGCACCGCATCTGCGCGCCGGTGACGCACTTCTGTTCGCCCACGGCTTCAACATCCGATACGGATTCATCAAGGTGCCCGCCGACGTGGACGTCGCGATGATCGCGCCCAAGGGGCCGGGGCACCTCGTACGCCGACAGTTCGTCGACGGCAAGGGGGTGCCGGTCCTCGTCGCGGTGGAGCAGGACGCGACCGGAGGGGCCTTCCCGCTGGCCCTGTCCTACGCGGCCGCCATCGGCGGCACCCGGGCCGGCGCCATCCGCACGACGTTCGCCGACGAGACCGAGACCGACCTGTTCGGTGAGCAGGCGGTGCTCGCGGGCGGGGTGACGGCGCTGGTGAACACCGGGTTCGAGGTGCTCACCGAGGCCGGGTACCAGCCGGAGATCGCGTACTTCGAGTGCCTGCACGAGCTGAAGCTCATCGTCGACCTGATGTACGAGGGCGGCATCGCGCGGATGCGGTACAGCATCTCCGACACCGCCGAGTACGGCGACTACAGCCGGGGTCCGCGAGTCATCGACGCTCGCGTGAAGGAGGAGATGGTCCGCATCCTGGCGGAGATCCGGTCGGGTGAGTTCGCCCGTGAGTGGATCGCCGAGGACGATGCCGGCCGTCCCAACTTCCGCAGGTACCGGGAGCAGGCGGCGGCCCAGCCGATCGAGGAGACCGGCCGTGCCCTGCGAGCGATGATGAGCTGGGTCGACCGGCCGATCACCGAGACCGCCTGATCCGGGCGGGACGCACCGCCGATCGGCGCGGCTCCGCCACCAGCGACCCGGACCATCGGTCGTGGACCGGTCAGTCCTGGTGGCGGATCCGCGGCCGATGGAGCAACCCGGGACGGATCCCTTCACTCGTGACGCCGTGGTAGACGATCATCACGACGATGCCGATCAGTCCGAGCACGGGATTCACGAACCAGCCGAGGAGCCCGGCCAGGCCGTAGAGGACGAGCCCGGTGATCGGTCGCGCCTCCTGCGCGCGGACCTGCTCCCGGTCGACATGATCTCCGTGCAGCGCCGGATGGCGGCGGAGATACGCGAAGAACACCAGCCAGGGCGCCGACATCAGTGCCGCCGCGACCGAGTACATGACAACGGCCACCCGTTGGTCATCCCGATCACCGTCGGTGAGGGCTGCGGCCAGGACCGCGGTCGGGAACGGTATGACAACCACGCCGAACAGGATGGCGAGGTTGATCCAGCCGAGCGCGAGGGTGCTGCCACGGACCAGCCGGAGCACCGCGTGATGGTTGAGCCAGAGAACGCCGATGTAGATGAACGAGACGATGAAGGCCAGGAACGACGGGGCCTCGTCGACGAGTGAATCGGCCAGGTCGCCCTCGTGGAAGTCGGGCACCCGCAGGTCCAGCACCAGCAGTGTGATGACGATGGCGAAGACGCCGTCGCTGAACGCCGCCACCCGGCCGGTGTCGGCCAGATCGGGTCCGGGTCGGCCGGGTGGGACGTTTCCCGAAGCCGCTGACATTGCCGCAGGTTAACAGCCAGGCACCGGCCGACTAACCACGATCACCGAATTCCTCGCCCGGGTCCGGGTCGCGGCGGGAACCTCGGCGACCCCGGGCGCCGTAGCCCGCCGCCGTCGGCGTGGTGTGCGAACGGGCGGTGTTCCGTGCGGATTACGACTTGACGAACAGCATGTTATCGCTCACAGTCGATGGACAAGGGCGACGACACCCGCGGCTTACCGGGCAAGCCTGCTTCGTCAACCCCGATTCAGACGTGCATCTGGACGTGCAGGGGGTCGTGTTAACGCGAACATTCCCGGTGCATGGGTCCGGCCGCGCGACACGGTGCGCCCGCCTCGGGTGAACCGTTCGGCTCCTGGTCACTGGAGGAGGATCATGTCTGCCTTGGATAGGTCTCCATCGATCACACCGCCCTCGGGGCGGCGTCGCGGATGGTTGCTGCGACTCGTCAGCGCCGGCGTGGCCGCGTTGGTGGTCGGTGGTGCCGCCGCGGTGGCGGTGTCGACGCCCGCCGCCGCGGCGACGGTCGACACGAACGCGTGGTACGTCCTGGTCAACCGCAACAGCGGCAAGGCCCTGGACGTGTACAACCTGGCCACGAACGACGGCGCCCGGATCACGCAGTGGGCGCGCAACAACGGCAACCAGCAGCAGTGGCAGTTCGTGGACTCCGGCGGCGGCTACTGCCGGTTGAAGTCGCGACTGTCCGGCAAGGTGCTGGACGTCTACAACTTCTCCACGGCCAACGGTGCCAGCATCGTGCAGTGGACCGACGGCAACGGGACCAACCAGCAGTTCCGGCTGGCCGACTCCGACAGCGGCTACATCCGCTTGATCAACCGGAACAGCAACAAGGTCGTGGAGGTGCAGGGTGCCTCGACCGCGGACGGCGGGAACATCGTGCAGTACGACGACTGGAACGGCAGCAATCAGCAGTGGCAACTCGTTCGCGTCGACGGCGGAGGCAACCCGACCACGCCACCACCGAGCGGCACGTGTGACCTGCCGTCGACGTACCGCTGGTCCTCGACCGGTGTGCTGGCCAACCCGAAGTCCGGCTGGGTGTCACTCAAGGACTTCACCGTCGC
>NZ_JBFAHZ010000041.1:0-49103 GCF_040654415.1 Micromonospora sp. NPDC050695 | reverse complement strand
CTTCCTCCCTTTTTAGTGTTCTTGCTTGTTTTGTCTCTGCGGTGCTTCTCCTCGCCTGCCCCCCCGCCCCCGGGGGGGGGGGGGGCCCCCCCCCCCCCCCCCCCGACGGGTCACCGCACCACCGGTACCGAGCTCAGCTGGCCCGGGCGGTGTGGACCGCGGAGACCGCACCCGCGCCCTCACCGACCGCGGTGGCGACGCGCTTGGTGGAGCCCGCGCGGATGTCGCCGACCGCGAAGACGCGGGGAGCGCTGGTCTGGAACGGCAGTGGCGCCTCGCGCGTACCGGGCGGCAGCCGGCTGTCGGTGAGGACGAAACCGTTCTCGTCCAGGGCGATGCCCGTCAACCAGCCGGACTCCGGGTCCGCGCCGATGAAGCAGAACAGCCCCCGGCAGTCCAGTTTCGTCGACGTGCCCTCGTCGTCGACGACGATCGCCGCGAGGGTGTCGTCCCCGTGCAGCTCACGCAATGTGCTGCGGGTGTGGACCTGGATCCGCGGGTGGGCCTGGATCCGGTCGGTCAGGTACGCCGACATCTTCGCCCCGAGGTCGCCGGAGCGCACCACCAGATGCACCGTGCAGCCGCGTGCGGCCAGGGAGAGCGCCGCCTGCCCCGCCGAGTTGGCGCCGCCCACGACCGCCACCGGCTGTGACTCGTACCCACGCAGGTCCAGTTCGGTCGCGGCGTACCGGATGCAGCCGCTCTGCTCGAACTCCGCCCAGCGCGCGATGTCGAGCCGCCGGTAACGCGCGCCGGTGGCGGCGATGACCGCGGACGCCTCGATCCGGGTGCCGTCCTCCAGCTCCACGACGGGCCGTTCGTCGTCGGACACGTCGAGGCCGACCACCGCGCAGGGCGCGTAGATCTGGACGCCGAACTTCAGCGCCTGGATCATCGCCAGCCGGGCCAGCTGCTCGCCGCTGATCCCCTGGGGGAACCCGAGGTAGTTCTCGATCCGCGCGCTCTTGGCCGCCTGGCCGCCGAGGCCGGTGCCGTCCAGCAGCACGGTGACGAGCCCCTCGGAGGCGCCGTAGACCGCCGCGGCGAGGCCGGCCGGTCCGGCGCCGACCACGACCAGGTCTGGGTTGTCGGCCGAGGCGACAAAGGTCAGGCCGAGCGCCTCCGCGACCGTTCCGGGGGTGGCACGGCGCAGCACCCGGCCGTCGGTGACCGCGACGGGCAGGTCGTCCGCGTCGACCCCGACCGCCCGCATGAGGGCCCGGCCGGACAGCGAGGCCGCGTCGAGCCAGGCGTGCGGCAGGAGCATCTGGGTCGCGTACGTTCGCAGCCTCAGCGAATCCGCGGCGTCCGGCCGGCCGACGATCTCCAGGGCGTTGCCGGCCGCCCCGCGCATGAGTTCGCGTCGGGCTCGGAACGTCTCAATCAGGACATCGGCGATGTCGACCTGCTCGGCGAGCACGCGGCGCAGCACCGGGGCGGTGATCCGGACGACCGTGCCGGCCTCGACGACGCGGGCCGTGAGGAAGACCTGCTGCCCGGTGAGGAGGCTCAGTTCGCCGAGGAACTCACCCGGTACCCGCCGGTAGATCAGGCGCTCGGGGTCGAGCGCCGTCGCCTCGCGGACGACCTCCGCGGTCGCGGTACGGAGCAGGAAGAAGTCGTAGGAGCTGTCGCCCGCCGCGTACAGGTCCTGCCCCTGATGGACGTCCTCCTCGGTGCCGTAGCCCGCGAGGCGGTCGAACTGCTCCTCGTCGAGGGCGGGGCCGTCGACGTCTCCGGTGCTCATGCGCGAACGGTAGGGCCACTCACTTGACCACCAGTGGATTCGCGTGGGCGACGTCGCGCCGGAGTGCGGGCTCACCTCGCCGAGCAGCGAGTACAGAGATCGCCATGTGGCTGTCCAGTGAGCCTCGCCATCGTTGTCGAGCCGGAGAGGCCACGCTCGGTGCGACGGGCACTGCCGTGCGGTGTAACCTTTCTGCCCGCTTCGAGGGACAGAGGAATCCGGTGTCCAGTATCGCCTTGGTTGTCGCGGTGGGTGTCGCCATCCTGGTGGGGACGGGCGCGGCCCGTCGTCTCCGGATCGCCCCACCGGTGCTGCTCCTGCTCGCCGGTGTCCTGCTCGGGTTCGCGCCCGCGCTGCGCGGGGTGCACCTGCCACCCGAGGCGGTCCTCCTGGTGTTCCTCCCGGTGTTGCTCTACTGGGAGGCGTTCACCTCGTCGTTGCGGGAGATCCGGAGAAATCTCCGGGTCATCGTGCTGCTGAGCACCTTCCTCGTGGTCGCGACCGCCGCCGGCGTGGCGGCGGCGGCGCACGCACTGGGGCTCGACTGGGGGCCGGCGTGGGTGCTGGGCGCCGCGGTGGCTCCGACCGATGCCACGGCGGTCGGGGTCCTGGGCCGGATGCTGCCCCGTCGTATCGCGACCATGTTGCGGGCGGAGAGCCTGGTCAACGACGGTACGGCGCTGGTGATCTACACGCTCGCGGTCGGGATCACGCTCGGCGAGGAACATCTGAGCGCGGGTCGGGTCGCCGGGCTGTTCGCGCTGTCGTACCTGGGCGGCGTCGCGGCCGGTCTGGCGGTCACGTTCCTCGTCCTGCAGATCCGCCGCCGGCTGACCGATCCGTTCCAGCACAACCTCCTCGCGTTGATGACGCCGCTGACCGCCTACCTGATCGCCGAGGCAGCCGAGGTGTCCGGCGTCCTCGCGGCCGTGGTCAGCGGACTCTGGGTGGGCCGGGTCTCGCCGCGCCTGTTCCCCGGCAACGCCCGCCGGTACGTCCAGACCGTGATGGGCTTCGTGACCACGCTGGCCAACACGGCGCTGTTCGTGCTGGTGGGGCTGGAAGCCCAGTCGGCCGTACGTGGGTTGGACAACACCGAGCTGGCCCACGGGATGCTGGTCGCGGTCGTGGTCTGCGCGGTCATCGTGGCGGTGCGGTTCGGCTGGCTGTTCACCAGTCCGTACCTGATCCGGGCGATCGACCGCCGCCCACAGCAGCGTGAACGACGGCTGAGCGGCCGCCCACGGGCGCTCATGTCGGCGGCCGGGTTCCGCGGTGCGGTGTCGATGGCGGCGGCGCTGGCCGTACCCCATGCTCTGCCGTCCGGGGCGGAGTTCCCGGACCGGGACCTGATCGTCTTCGTCACGGCCGTCGTGATCGCGGCGACCCTGTTGCTCCAGGCGCCGCTCATGCCTCGGGTGACGCGGTGGGCCGGGCTGGGCGCCGACGGCGAGGCGGAGCAGGAACGCCGGCGGGCCGAGATCACCTCGATGGACCACGCGCTCAAGTCCCTGCCGGAGATGGCCGCGGGCCTGGGCACGAGCGACGATGTGAAGAAGCAGTTGCGGACGGAGTACGACCGCCGCCTGCGCGTGCTGCGCGACGGCGACGCCGACTCCGGTCCCGACGAGGCCGCGGCCGACTACGAGCAGCAGTACGCCAACCTTCACCTGGCGGTCATCGACCACCGCCACGACACTGTCGTCCGGATGCGTGACCAGGGTGAGATCGACGACGAGGTGCTCCGGCGCGTCCAGGACGGCCTCGACCTCGAGCAGGTCCACATGATCCAGCGACGCGACAACGACACCCGCGCGAGCTAGGCCGTCGACCCGGGTGTGGTCACCGCAGCCCGCGGATGTGACCGGCTCACCGCGCCCTTCGGCGGCGACATCCGATGTATGCGCAGGTGGCTGCGGCTCTGATTGAGGTCCACTCTGGCGCGATCCTTGCCGAACCGCCCGGCGGGCTGCGCGCCGCGACCTGGATCTCCTGGTCAGGGCCTCCGGCGGCGGCGCAGGTCTCGGTAAATCGGCCATTGCCTATCCAGCGGCGTCGATGTAACCTTCCCGAAACACATCAGACGTCTGACTGCCTGATGGTCGCTCATGGCTACCGGGGGACGTCGTGGTTGGCAGGCCCGCACACGTGTCGCGCTTCGGGGTGGTCGGATCGGCCACCGTTTGGAGGATCGATGTCCGACCTGACCCGACGGCAGGCTCTGAAGATGGGCGCGGCCGGCGCGGGCGGCGCCCTGCTGCCGCTGCCGTGGAGCGCGGTGGCCCGAGGTGACTCGACGGCACCTCCGCAGGTGTTGGCCGCCGGCGACCTGGCGCTCTGGTACGACGAGTCGGCCGGCACCGACTGGCTCCGCGCGCTACCGATCGGCAACGGCCGGCTCGGGGCCATGGTGTTCGGCAACGTCGACACGGAGCGACTACAGCTCAATGAGGACACCGTCTGGGCCGGCGGGCCGCACGAGCCGAGCAACACCAGAGGTGCGGGCGCCCTGGCGGAAATCCGGCGGTTGGTCTTCGCGAACCAGTGGACCCAGGCTCAGGACCTCATCAACCAGACCATGCTCGGCAACCCGGTGGGGCAGCTGGCCTACCAGACCGTCGGCAACCTCCGGTTGACCTTCCCCACGTCGGGTGCCGCCTCGCAGTACAGCCGGCAGCTGGACCTGACCACCGCGACCACCTCGGTGACGTACGTGATGAATGGTGTCCGATACCAGCGCGAGGTGTTCGCGAGCGCGCCGGATCAGGTCATCGCGATGCGGCTGACCGCCGACCGGACGGGCTCGATCACGTTCACCGCCACCTTCGACAGCCCGCAGCGGACATCGGTCGCGAGTCCGGACGGGAGCACGATCTCGCTGGACGGTGTCTCCGGCAACCAGGAGGGTGTCAACGGTTCGGTCCGCTTCCTCGCGTTGGCCAACGCCACCATCAGCGGCGGCACCGTGTCCAGCTCCGGCGGCACCCTGCGGGTCACCAACGCCACCAGCGTGACCCTGCTGATCTCCATCGGCTCCAGCTACGTCAACTACCGCACCGTCGGCGGCGACTACCAGGGCATCGCGCGACAGCGCCTCACGGCCGCCCGGGCCAGCAGCTACGACCAGCTGCGCAGCCGACACGTGACCGACTACCAGGCGCTGTTCGGTCGGGTCAGCCTCGATCTGGGTCGCACCTCCGCCGCCGACCAGCCGACCGACGTCCGGATCGCCCAGCACAACAGCGTCAACGACCCACAGTTCTCGGCGCTGCTGTTCCAGTTCGGCCGGTACCTGCTGATCTCGTCGTCACGGCCCGGCACCCAGCCGGCCAACCTCCAGGGCATCTGGAACGACTCGTTGACCCCGTCGTGGGACTCGAAGTACACGATCAACGCCAACCTGCCGATGAACTACTGGCTGGCCAACACGACGAACCTGTCGGAGTGTCACGCCCCGGTCTTCGACATGGTCAGGGACCTAGCGGTCAGCGGCGTCCGCACCGCCCAGGTGCAGTACGGCGCGGCGGGTGGCTGGGTCACCCACCACAACACCGACGCGTGGCGGGCCACCTCCGTGGTGGACGGCGCGTTCTGGGGCATGTGGCAGACCGGCGGCGCCTGGCTGAGCACCCTGATCTGGGACCACTACCTGTTCACCGGCGACATCGAGTTCCTGCGGGCCAACTACCCGGCGATGAAGGGTGCGGCGCAGTTCTTCCTCAACACGCTGGTGACCGAGCCGACCCTCGGCTACCTGGTGACCAACCCGTCGAACTCGCCGGAGCTCGGTCACCACGCGAACGCCAGCGTGTGCGCCGGCCCCACCATGGACAACCAGATCCTGCGGGACCTGTTCGACGGGTGTGCGCGGGCGAGTGAGATCCTCGACGTGGACGCCACCTTCCGTGCTCAGGTGCGGGCCACCCGGGACCGGCTCCCGCCGATGAAGATCGGCTCGCGCGGCAACATCCAGGAGTGGCTCTACGACTGGGTGGAGACCGAGCAGTACCACCGGCACATCTCGCATTTGTACGGGCTCGCCCCCAGCAACCAGATCACCAAGCGCGGCACCCCGCAGCTGTTCGAGGCCGCGCGCCGGACGCTGCAGCTGCGGGGTGACGACGGTACGGGCTGGTCGCTGGCCTGGAAAATCAACTTCTGGGCGCGGATGGAGGAGGGCAACCGGGCCCACGACCTGATTCGCTACCTCGCCACACCCGCGCGGCTCGCGCCCAACATGTTCGACCTGCACCCGCCGTTCCAGATCGACGGCAACTTCGGCGCCACCGCCGGCGTCGCGGAGATGCTGCTGCAGAGCCACGCCGGTGAACTGCACATCCTGCCCGCACTGCCGACGGCCTGGCCGAGTGGGCGGGTGACCGGACTGCGCGGCCGGGGTGGGCACACGGTCAGCGTCACCTGGAGCAGTGGGCAGGCCACCGAGGTGCTCCTCCGCCCGGACCGCGCCGGCACCGTCCGCCTGCGGGGTCGGCTCTTCACCGGCGCCTACACCGTCGTCGACACCGCGGACGGCACGTCGGCCCGGACCACCCGCATCGAGAGCGACCTCGTCGAGGTGACCGTGCTGGCCGGGCGTACCTATCGGGCCACCAGTTCGGGCACCACCACACCGACGCTGGAGCAGAGCTTCACCAACGCGGGCATCTCCAACGACACCAACACCGGCGTCGGGAACTTCGACGGCAACGGGGCCAGTCTCTCCGTGCAGGCCCTGGCGCAGGCCGGGGTCACCCCGGGCAGCACGGTGAGCCGCAACGGGGTCACCTTCCGCTGGCCCAACGTCAGCCCCGGCGTCGCCGACAACGCCATCGCCTCGGGGCAGTCCATCGGCGTGACCGGGACGGGACGGACGCTCGGCATCCTCGCGACCGGCACCTACGGCGCCGTGTCGGGAACCGCGACGGTGGTGTACGCCGACGGCACCCGCCAGACCTTCACGCTGAGCACGCCCGACTGGTACGGGGGACCACACGCCGGCGGCACCGCGGCCATCGTGACCGCCTACCAGAACCGGCCGGGCAACCAGCGTCAGGCCACCGCCGCCTGCATCTACTACGTCGGGGTGACGTTGCAGAACAAGGCGGTGGTCCGGGTCGAGCTGCCGAACATCAGCGCACGGCCGGCGTCCGGCGTGCCGACCATGCACATCTTCGCGATCGCGATCGGCGCCTGACAGCGGTGATCGCGATCGCCGCCCGCAGGCTCTCGGCGTGAACGCCGAGAGCCTGCGGCGACGCTCTCGAAACAGCGACGCCACGTCTTGACGAGCGGCGTACCCATCCACAAGAGTCTATGATGCAGAGGTTGGCGCACCGTGGGAGCCCGGTGTGCCGCTCGGGCAACTCGGAATACCGCTACAGGTGTGCCAGGGCCATGCCTGTTAGCGCTAACAGCGGCGTCGCTCGGCAGCGGGTCGGTCACGTCCTCCCGCGCGGTTTCGGGCGTACGCCGGTTCGCGTCACCCCGAACCCAGGAGAGTGCTCCCATGAAGAAACCCAGAGTGGCCAAGGCCGCGATGGTGTCGGCCGGCGCCGTCCTGCTGGCCTCCACCGCGGTCGCGGCTGCGGTGCCGGCAGGTGCCGCGGCCGCCGGCTGTTCGGTGGACTACGGCGTGTCGTCGCAGTGGCAGGGTGGCTTCGGCGCCAACGTCACCGTCACCAATCTCGGCGAGCCGGTCAGCAGTTGGGCGCTGACCTGGTCCTATGACGCCGGACAGGCCGTCACGCAGGCGTGGAACGCGACGGTGACCCAGAGCGGTGCCGCGGTCACGGCCAGGAACGTCGGTTACAACGGGGCCATCACGACCAACGGCACGGCCTCGTTCGGCTTCAACGGCTCGTGGACCGGCAGCAACCCCGCGCCGACCAGCTTCGCGCTCAACGGCGTGACCTGCACCGGCGGCACGGCACCCACCACGCCGCCCCCGACCACCCCACCGCCGACCACCCCGCCCCCGAACGGGCCGGCGGACATCACGGTGAACAGCGCGACCAGGTACCAGACGGTCGATGGGTTCGGAGCCGCGCAGTCGATCTGGGGTTCGGCGTGGTCGACGTCGGACACGCAGACACTGGTCGGTATGGGTGCCAACCAGTTGGGGCTGTCGATCGTGCGGACCGGTCTGTCGCCGGTGTCCAGCGAGTGGGCGACGCATGTGAACTCGTTGCAGACGGCGAAGTCGTACGGGTCGAATGTGAAGATCCTCGCCTCGCCGTGGACCGCGCCGGCGGCGTGGAAGACGAACAACAGCCGGGTCAACGGCGGGAAGCTGAAGACCGACTACTACGACGACTATGCGAACCATCTGAACAGCTACGTGCAGTTCATGCGCGGTCAGGGTGTGACCATCGACGTCACCTCCGTGCAGAACGAGCCGGACTGGCACCCGGACTACGACTCGATGGACTGGAGCGGCACCGAGCTGCGCACCTTCGTCCGCGACCAGGGCGCGAGGGTGCAGAACACCAAGCTGATGGTCGCCGAGGCGGTGAACCTGAACTACACCTTCACCGACCCGACCCTGAACGACGCGACCGCCCGCAACAACATCGGCTACATCGGTGGGCACCTGTACGGCACGGAGGCGGCGGGCCGGCTGAAGTCGTACCCCCTGGCCGATCAGTACAACAAGCCGGTGTGGATGACCGAGTGGAACCTGCACGCCGCCGACGGTGGAGGCTCGAACATATGGGGCAACCCCGCCAACGCGGCGGTCTGGAACGAGACGCTCGACGACATCATGCGTACGGTGCACAGGTCGATGGAGTCGAACTGGACCGCCTACATCTGGTGGTACGGCAAGCGCTACTACTCCTTCATCGGTGACGGTGAGGCGGCGTACGGCACCACCGCGGGCGCTCCACTCAAGCGCGGGTACGCCTTCTCGCAGTACGCCAAGTACGTCCGCCCCGGCTACCAGCGGATCGCCCTGACGAAGAGTTCCAAGGCGTCGCCGCTGGCGGTGACCGCCTACCAGGGCGACGGGAAGATCACCCTGGTGATCCTCAACCGGTCGACCAGCGCGGTCAACAACGCCGTGATCCAGGCACCGCAGAACGTCAGCCGGGCGGAGTACTACCTCACCTCGCAGAACGCCAACGCGGCCAGCCAGCCGACCAGCGTGAACGGGGGGCAGGCCACCATCAACGTCGGCGCACGCAGCATCTCCACGCTCGTGTTCACTCTCTGAGGAGTCTCGCTGGGCTCGTGTCATCCCGGTCGGGCGTGTGGGTGTGATCGATCGTCGACACCCGCCCGCCCGCCCGGCTCAGTCGGGCGGGGCCGCCGCGCGGTTGGCGATGTCCTGCAGGGCCGCGATGTGGGCGCTCAGAGCGGCCCGCCCGGCGGCGGAGAGGTTGATCCAGGTCCGTGGGCGCTTGCCCACGTAGCCCTTGCGGACCTCCACGTAGCCGCCGTCGCCCAGCGCCGAGATCCGCTTGGACAGGGCCGAGTCGCTGAGTTCCACGGCATCACGGACGAAGGCGAACTCGGCCCATTCCGTTCCCGCCAGCAACGCCACGATGGCCAGGCGGGTGGGATCGAGCAGGGCCGGATCAAGCTTCGGGTCGATCACCGTGGGGCCTCGCCGGTGAGCATCCGGCACCGGTCGACGGCCTGCCGGTCCGGTCGTACCCCTTCGGGTGTGGGCGTGGTGGTCATCGCACACCTCCGTGGGGTGGGGAAGCGCTCGCTGGTACGAGAAGCTAGCATGCTGCTTTCCGTGGGAGCAAGTACTTCCAGGTGCGTCAAACGCGCCTCCTGGTCAACTGGTAATCCACTGGCGGTCACGTCGGGGAGATCAGACTGCGTGGTACGTGGAGGGGGCGCTTCCCCGACGGTGAGCAGAGAGGTCGTGGATGCGGTCAACCCAGAGGCTGCCCGCCTTCGCCGCGGCGCTGGTGGCGCTCAACCTCCTCGTGGGCATGCTGGCCATGATCCCGCTGGTGCTGCTCGTGTCCCTGCTCGCCTACGCGGCCAGCGGGCCGTACGGGCCGACCACCAACCACACGTACGCGACGGTCTTCGGTCGCCCCGCGCCGCTGCAGCTCGATACCGACGAGGCCGGCCTCGTGGCGATCTTCCTGATGTTCGTCGCCCTCCTGCTCGGCGGCGCGTTCCTGGGCGGTAATCACGCGCTCGGTCGGCTCAGGCCCGGCGGGGTTCCCGCGGTCGCCGGGTGGGTGGCGGCGCTGGCCGTCACGCTTCTGCCCTGGGCGCTCGGTATGTCGTGGTGGTGGTCCAGCCGGTAAGGCGCCAGCAACTTCACGGTCATTGGAAATCGTGTGGCGCGGCGTTGGATTGCCCCGTTCGTCAACCAATCGAGCGGGGGCAGATCATGCAGGCCATGCGGACTGGGGTCGGGACGGGTGGGCCGTGCAGCCCGGTGCGGGCGAGCTGATCGAGCTCGGCGGCCCGCATCGGCCGGAGATTCTCGTCCACGGTGGCGAGGTGGGCGGCGCGCTCGGCGCCTTCGTGTTCCATCACGACGTCATCGTCGAGAACCCTCCGCACGCGCACCACGACTTCATGAAGATCGCCTATGTCCTGGAGGGGCGGTACGACTTCCGCGTGGGCGACGCCGAGTTCTCCGGCGGCCCGGGGACCATCGTCGTCGTACCCCGTGGTTCGTACCACACGTTCGTCACCCCGACCGGTGGCCGGCTGCTGTTCGTCAGCGCGCCGGCCGGCAACGAGCAGCTCTTCGAGGAGTTGGGCAGCCTCGGCCCGAACCCCACGCAGGAAGCGCTCGCCGAGGTCGACAAGCGCTTCGGTACGACGAGGCTCCCGGGTGACGAGGGTGGCCCCTGGCGTCAGCTGCGCGACGGTGGGCAGTAGCGGCGGCATCTCCGCATCCCACACTCCGGATCAGCATTTAGTGAGGCTCATCGATATTGACGTCCGCCCTCGGCGGCGACAGGATCTCGGCACCACCACCACCGTGATCCCGTCTGGGAGGCGTCATGACCCGTCCCCGCCTGCCGCTCCTGCGGGCAGCAACCCGATTGGCCGCACTCGCCATGGCCACCGTCGGCGTGCTGCTCACCGTCGCCACACCCGCCAGCGCCGCGGTGCCCACCGGCCGCTACGTCGCCCTGGGTGACTCGTACACCGCAGGTCCGCTGATTCCCACGCAGGTCGACCTGAACTGCCTACGGTCCAACCGCAACTACCCGTCCGTGGTGGCCGCGTCCGCCGGCTCGTCGTCGTTCGCCGACGTCAGCTGCTCCGGGGCCACCACGGACGACATTCTCTACGGCGGCAGCGGCCAGTTGGGCATCACGGTGCCGCCGCAGCTCAACGCGGTCACGTCGACCACCGCGCTGGTGACGGTGCAGATCGGTGGCAACGACATCGGCTTCTCCAGCATCATCAGCGACTGCGCCCAGGCCAGCCTCAGCAGCCCGCTCGGGTCGCCGTGCAAGGACCGGTACACCGCCGGAGGTGTCGACCAGTTGCAGGCCCGGATCGCCGCCACCGTGCCGAAGGTGACCACCGTGCTGCAGTCGGTCCGCCAAGCCGCGCCGGGCGCGCGGGTCGTGGTGCTCGGGTACCCGGCGATCGTGCCGGACACCGGCTACGGCTGCTGGCCCGTCGTCCCGATCGCCTACCAGGACGTGCCGTACCTGCGGGGTGTCGCGAAGTCGCTCAACGCGATGCTGGCCAGCACCGCGGTAGCGAACGGCGCCACCTACGCCGACGTCTACACCCCGTCGATCGGCCGCGACGCGTGCAAGAGCAGCGGCACCCGGTGGGTCGAGGGACTGGTGCCGCAGAACTCGGCCGCCCCGTTCCACCCCAACGCCCGCGGTGAGCAGGGCATGGCCACCGCCCTGCTCGCCCGGCTCAACAGCTGACCGGACCGCAGTGGCGGCACCGGCCCGCATCCGCAGGGGTGCGGGCCGGTTCGGCCTCGCTCAGGACGGCGTGGACGGCAGCGTGTCCATGAAGGAGCTGACCGAGAAGACGGCACGACCCGGCCCGGCCGGGCCGTATCCGGGCGGGCTGGACAGCCCGTGGGCGTCCATGGTCGCCCGGTAGACCTCCAGCAGTCGGACGTGGTACTCGAGCGGCGCGCCCTCGGGGTTGGCCCGGCCGAGCGGCGTGGTGGGCTCCGGGCACCACGTGGTGAACCGCGGGGTGATGCCGCGTGACATGAAGTAGTCGAGCCCTTCGGCGGTGGAGTCGATCGCCTCGTCCACGCTCGTGAAGCCGTGCGGGGCGGCCATCTCGACGCCGGCCACGAAGTTCGGGATCACGTTGCGTGGGCCGAACACCTCGGCGGAGTCGAGGATGCGGCGGTGCCACTCCTCCCGGCCGACGTAGCGCTCCTTGCCCGGGCAGTACACCTCGAACAGCCGCTTGTCCCACACCTCGTAGTTGGGGTGATAGATCCGGATCCCGTAGTCGTGGAACCGTTGGACGTCGGCTCGGGGGAGTGCCTGGGCGACGACCTTGCCGATCCACCGCCCCGGGAACCGCTCCTCGATCGCCTGAGCGTACTGGCCGTAGAAGTCCGCCTCGGCCAGCCCGCCGACGTGCGAGGTGATGCTGCCACCGGTGAGGGTGTACGCCTGCGAGGCCCGGTCGGTGTCGTACCGGTCGATGATCTCCAGAGCTTCCAGCACCTCGTCGACCGGCTTGACCCCGGTGTAGGGGCGCCCGGCCTGCTTGTGCTGCCGCCAGTTGTGGTTGATGTCGCAGTACTGGCACTCCTCCTTCGCGCCGAAGTACTGGCAGACCCGGAACGCGGTCAGGTAGATGAGGTAGCCCCACTGGATGGTCGGCGCGACCTCCATCACCGACTTCCCGTTGGCCAGCGTGTGCCGGTAGTACGCCGGCATCGGGGGTAGCCCGACATCGGCGATCGGCCGTTCGTCCAGGAACAGGCGCAGCCGCCCGTCGCTGTCGGACCGCACACGGTACGGCGAGCCGGGGTTGGTGCGGACGGAGACGACGGTTCGGCGCAGCTCGTACGGGCCTCCGGTGAGCACGATCTCCTCCGGCGGCCGGCGCAGCGCGGCCGTCCCCAGCTCCGGGAGCGTCCGGTGATCGAAGGAGAAGATGAAGTAGGACTTCGGCTTGACGTCGCCGTGCTCGTTGTCGGTCAACGCCGTGTCGTCGAAGGCGAGCCCGCCGCGCAGCAGGTCCTCCTTGATGACCGCCTCGCGCGGCACCTGCGGGAATCGACTCAGCAGGTCTTCGACCAGCTCGGTGCGCGACGTCATGCGGTCCTCCCGTACGGATGGGCTGAACCGGGTGGCGGTCCGCCACCCGGTGTCGACAGCTCAGCTCTGCTTGGTTTCCCAGAAGATCTTCGAGATCTCCTCGATCTTCGCGAGCAGCTGCTCCGCGACGGCCGGGTCGGCGGCCCCCTTCGCGCCCCCGGCGCCGGCCAGCTTGGTGGCCTCGTTGAAGAGGCCGTGCAGCTGCGGATACCTCTCGAAGTGCGGCGCCTTGAAGTAGTCGGTCCACAGGACCCAGAGGTGGTGCTTGACCAGCTCGGCGCGCTGCTCCTTGATGATCAGCGCGCGGCTCCGGAACTCCGGGTCGTCATTGGCCTGGTACTTCTCGGAGATCGCTTTGATCGACTCGGCCTCGATCCGGGCCTGCGCCGGGTCGTAGACGCCGCAGGGGAGGTCGCAGTGGGCGCTCACGACGGTGCGGGGGCGGAAAAGGCGTGGCAGGTGCATCAGATTCCTTCCGACGGCAGACAACCTCTTGGACCTCTCGAGCACGGTGATCCGCAGTGGAGGTTAAAACCTCAATCACACTTCATGTCAACCCCCGGCGGTCGCACGGCTCGTGGTCCGGCCTGGGCTGTCGGAGGTACGTGTGAGGATCGTCGCCGTGAGTGGATGGATCTACAACGATCGCCCGGAGGGCGTCCGGTTCCTCACCGACCGCATCGCGGAGCCGGGGCGCACGCAGATCGAGGGCGAGGTCTGGGACTGGGTCGTGCGCGGCGAGGCCGACGCCGACGAGTTCGTCGACGTCTTCGACGTTGACGAGGAGCGTCACGGCGCCACCGACGAGGAGCTCGGTTCGGCGTACGAACGGGCCTTGGCCGCCCGGCGGGAGCAGCAGCGGGAGTGGGGAGCGGTGCGGAGCAACCTCACCCGCGCCTTCGCCGAGCTGACTGAGGTCGGCGTGTTGGCCAGGGAGAACTTCAGCTGTTGCGGCACCTGCGCGGCGGCCGAGATCCACGACGAGCGCGACGACTCCCGACACTGGCTCGGCTATGTGTGGTATCACCAGCAGGACACCGAGTCGCTGCTCGCGAGCGAGGACGGCGAGGTCCACCTCGGCTACGGCGTCTACCCGCCGGCGGACTTCGACGAGTCCGCCTACAACGCTCTGTCCGAGGCCGAACAGCAGGCCCGTTACCAGGCCGACCTGGAACAGGTGTTGGATGAGATCGCCTTTCCGGTGCTTCGTCGGCACGGCATGCGGGTCGAGTGGAATCGCAAGCAGTCCCGGCGCATCCGGGTCACCGGCGCTCAGTGGTACGCGCCGTTGGTCTGACAACCCCGCCGTGTGCCGCTACCGGATGAGCCGACCGTCCGGGTGCCGTGCCGTGAGCCTTGACCCACGTTTCATCTCATGCGCGCACTGATCGTGGCGGCGGCCGCTGTCGTGGCCGTGTCGCTGGTCGTGGCGTAAGGAGGCCAAGTGGCGCACGCCAGAACGAACGGGCCGGCAGCGGAGGCGCTGGCGCAGATGAGCATCGTCAACGCCGACGACGTCCGGGGAAACCTGACGCTGCCGACGTCGGTGCCACTGGCGCCGGGAGCCGTGGCCGGGCGTACGGATGGCAGGGCTGGGACTGGGCCCAGAGCGGCGCGAGCCGCTACATCGAGGTCTGGGAGTCCACCGACCTGCGCACCTGGTCGGAGCAGCGACACATCCTCGTGGCTCCGCCAGAGGCGGGTATGACCTTCGCGCCGGAGGCCATCTGGGATCCCGCGATCGGGGCGTACGTCGTCTACTGGACGTCGTCGATGTATCCGACCGGTAGCTACTACACGCCCGACCGCACCGACCCGAACGGCCGCTACCGCGCACCAGGAACCAGACCCTCTACGCCACCACCCGCGACTTCGTCACGTTCACGCCACCGCAGGTGATGAGCAACCGGCCCGGTCACGGGACGCTCGACGCCGTCACGCCGAGGCGCCGATGGTGGTGAAGGCCAACCCCGGTTGACGTACGCGGCGAGGCCTACTACCACGGCGGGTACTCGCTGGCCGGGTACGACCCGGGCAGGCCGGGGCGGCAGACCGTCGCGGTCTCCTACACGGTGGCCGGCGTGACGCGGAGCGCCACGTTCCCGGTAGACGTCGTGGAGGTGTCGGCGATGCAGGGTCACGCGGCGAGGCGTCGGTAACTGTCCGACGGTTTTGCGATGCTGTGGCGGTTCACGTGACGACATCACCTGCTTCGAAGGGGCACCACGATGGCAAAGGTCATCTCCACGCTGTTCATCTCGGCCGACGGCGTGGCCGAGATCGATCCCGGATGGCACTTCCCGTACTTCGACGACAACATGGGACGGGCCGTCGGTGAGGACTACGACACCGCCGACGTCCTGCTCATCGGTCGCGAGACCTACGACAGCTTCGCCGGAGCCTGGCCCGAGCGAGAGGCCGCCGGCGGGGACGACGCGTCGTTCGCCAAGCAACTCGGGGACGTACGCAAGATCGTCGTCTCGCGCCAGCCGCTGACGTTCTCCTGGCGCAACTCGGAACTGCTCTCCGGTGATCTCCTCGATGCCGTCGCCGAACTCAGGGCCGACGCCGGCAGCAAGGGCGTCCTGATCCCCGGGTCGATCTCGGTGGTGCAGCAGCTCCTCGCCGCGGGGCTGGTCGACGAGCTGCGCCTGCTGGTGCACCCGGTGGCGGCGCGCAAGGGCCGCCGGCTGTTCGACGAGGGCGAGACGCCGTACCACCTGAAGGTGACGGCGACGGAGGTGTTCCCGACGGGCGTGCTCCGCGTGATCTACGCGCCGACCGAGGCGCCCGGCGCGGTCGGGTACGACGAGGTCAAGGACCAGGTACCGGCAGGTAGCTAGCGGTTCGGGGCGACCGACGCCTCGTACCGCGGGGTGTTGGTCGACCGACCGCCCTACCCAAGCTGCCCGACCGACGGGTGGGACCCCTACAACGCCGGGTTCCTCGATACCTGGCACGCAGGCACGGCCTGACCATCGACCACATCGTCGCCTGACGAGTTTCTCTCCCTCTTTCCCGCACGCCGCGGCAATCCGCCGACGGCCCAGGTCACCCTCGTCTACGCTGTACGCGCACCTCGACGGCCGGTACCTCAGCTTCGAGTCCGACACGGACCCGGATCGGCTGCTGGATGCCTGGCCCGAGCCCACGCTCAGCCGGCTGCGCGCCGTGAAGGCCACGTACGACCCGGACAACGTCTTCAACCGCAACTTCCCCATCCCGCCGGCTGGTCGGGACTGACGACCCGGTCCGGCCCCGCCGCACGGCGGGCCCGGACCGGTCGTTGTCAGGCGATCGTGCAGGCCGCGCCGTTGAGGGTGAACGAAGCCGGTCGCGCGGTGTTGCCGGTGTGCGTGGCCTGGAAGCCGACGCTCACCGACCCGTTCGGCGCGATGGCGGCGTTGTAGCCGACGTTCCTGGCCGTCACCTGCCCGGAGGTGGGGGAGTAGGTGGCGCTCCAGCCCGAGGTGATGGTCTGCCCGGCCGGCAGGGTGAAGACCAGGGACCAGCCGTTGACGGCACCGGTGCCGCTGTTCGTGACGGTGATGTTCTCGGTCAGCCCGGTGTTCCAGGCGTTGAGGTCGACGGTCACCCGGCAGGCCCCGGGAGCCGGCGGTGGGGTGGTCGGCGGCGGCGTGGTGGGCGGCGGTGTGGTGGGCGGCGGTGTGGTGGGGTTGGTCAGTCCGAAGAACTGGATGGCGGACGCGGCCATGCCGCCGGACGGCAGGCTGTGCCCGGCACCCTGGATGCTGTACGCCTCAACCTGGACGGTGCCGCTCGTGTCGGCGTACCTGCGCCGGTTCCAGTTGGCCTGCGGCGTGTCGGTGGAGGTGGGTGTCTGGCTGAGCCCGAACACGTTGGTCCACTGCTCGATCGCCTCCTGCAACAGCGAGTACGGCACGAGCGTGTCGTTGGTGCCGTGCCACAACTGCACCCGTGGGCGGGGGCCGGAGTAGCCGGGGTACGCCTGGCGGACCGCGTCGCCCCACTGCTGGGGGGTGCGGTTCATGGCGCCGCCGGTGCACTGGCTGTTCGTGGGTGGGTAGTCGGCCGCGTTGGCGAAGCAGTTGTAGGGGACCCCCATGAACGCGGCGCCGGCCTTGAACACGTCGGGATACAGGGCCAGCATGTGGTTGGTCATCATGCCGCCGGACGAGCTGCCGGTGGCGTAGACCCGGTCGGGGTCGGCGCCGTACTGCTGCTGCGCGTACCGGATCATCGACATGATCGAGACCGGGTCGCTGCCACCGCCGCGGCGCTTGGCGGCGTCCGACCAGACGTCGAAGCAGTTGCCGAACCCGGCCTGCTGGGTCGCGGTCGGGTAGATCACGATGAATCCGTACCGGTCGGCCTGGGCGGCGAACTCGCTGCCGGAGTAGAAGCCGGGGCCTGACCCGCCGCAGCCGTGCATGGCCACCACGACCGCGGGCCTGGTCGGGCGGACGTCCGGCACGTAGACGTGCATGCGCATCCGGCCCGGGTTGTCGCCGAAGCTGGTGACCTCGGCCAGCGACGCGGCGTACGCGGGCCGGAAGGTGGGAACCACCAGGCCGGCCGCCACCAGCGCCACGGCGGCGCCGAGCAACAGTTTCCTTCTGATCTTCACGGGGACGACTCCTTCGATCACCTGTGCAGGCTGTGGCTGGCTGCGCGCGTTCCGTTCGCGGGCGCTCCCGGCTGCCCGCGGTGATCGCGCATCGCCCATGACGTGTGCATGCCCTGCCCGGCTCCGTGTGGGTCGCGTGGCAGTTAGTGTTCTCCTCGGACCGATAAGTGTCAATCGACGTAGCTCGATCGATAGGGTCGGGTGTCCCACGGCGATCCGTCTACAGTCGGGGCAACGTCCCCGAGCCGAGCCCGGAGGGCCTGTGGCGAGCCCGTTCGACATCGAGGAGATCTATCCGGACGACGGGGAGCACTCGCTTCGGCTGCCCCGGCGACAGGCCGGCACCTCACCGCAGGGCGTCGCGGTGACCCTGCTGGCGGATTACACCGTGCGGACCCGTGCCGCGCTCCCGTCCGCCGCCATCGTCGCGTTGCTCGCCGAGTCGGGGGTGACCACGGCCGGCGCCCGGGCCGCGATCAGCCGGCTGGCCCGTCGAGGTGTGCTGGAGGGCAGCCGGCAGGGACGGCGCAGCTCCTACCGGCTCAGTCGGGCCGCCGCCGCCGATCTCTCCGCCGGCGCACAGTGGATCCTGACCTCCACCGCCGCGACGACGCCGTGGGACGGACACTGGACGACCATCGCCTTCTCGCTGCCGCAGGACCGCGGCTCACAGCGGCGCGCCCTTCGCGGCCAGCTCCGCTGGCTCGGATACGCGCCGCTGTACGACGGACTGTGGATCTCGCCGTACGAGCTGACCCCGCCCGCCCGGGCACTGCTCGCCCAGCTGTCGGCCGGCCGCGCCACGGTGTTCCGTGGGCGCCACGTCGCACTCGACGCGACCAGCCGACGTGCTCCCATCGAAGCCTGGGACGTCGACGCGATAGAGCGGCACTACGAGGCGTTTCTGCGGCGGTGGACGCCCCTGCTGCCCCGGGTGCGAGCGGGGCAGGTCGACGGCGCGGAGGCGGTGCGGGCACGTACCGAGGTCATGGACACCTTCCGGCGCTTTCCCACCCTCGATCCGCAACTGCCCCTGGAGCTCCTTCCGGCGGGATGGCTCCGGCAGCCGGCCCGGCAGCTGTTCACGGCCGTCTACGACGACCTCGCCGACCCCGCCGAGCAGCATGTCCGCGCGGTCGTCGCGCGACACACCGACAGCGGTGAGCCCGGCATCCAGGCCCACACCACCGCCGACCTCGTCGCCGGGGTACGCGGTGACGAGCCCTGCCGAGGCGGACCCGTCCGCTGACGACCACCGGCCCGCCAGGGGGCATCACCGCGGCGCGGACATGTGTACCTTGTGGAGAGAACGCGGCGATGGGAGGCCCGGGTGACGGTGCGCAGCGGGGAGCCTTCGGCGGCCGACCGGATCGACACCACCGTCGCGCATCCCGCCCGCAGGTACAACTACCTGCTGGGCGGCAAGGACAACTTCGCCGCAGACCGGCAGTCCGGCGACGCGCTCGCGGCCGCGATGCCCACCATCCGGCTCGCCGCCGTCGAAAACCGGATGTTCCTGCAGCGAGCGGTGCGTTTCCTGGCGCAGCAGGGTGTCCGCCAGTTCCTCGACATCGGTACGGGCATCCCGACCGCCGACAACACCCACGAGGTCGCCCAGGCGATCGACCCGTCGGCGCGGGTCGTGTACGTCGACAACGACCCGATCGTCCTCGCCCACGCGCGTGCACTGCTGAACAGCACGCCCGAGGGCCGCACCGCCTACCTCGACGCCGACCTGCGGGACCCGGAGCGGATCCTCGCCCATCCGGACCTGCGCACGACGATCGACCTCGACGAGCCGGTCGCGTTGATGCTGGTGGCCATCCTGCACTTCATCCGCGACGACGAGGCCCCGAAGACCATCCTCGACCGCCTCGTCGCCGCGCTCCCGTCCGGCAGCTACGTCGTCGCCTCGCACGTGACCTGGGAGTACCTGCCGCCCGAGGTGACCGCGAAGCTGGAGGCGAACAACCGCGACGGCCGGTTCCAGGCCCGCAGCACCGACCAGTTCGCCGACCTGCTCGAAGGGTTGGACCTCGTCGAACCCGGCATCGTGTCGGTGGCGCGGTGGCGGGCCGACGACGCGCCGCAGCCGCGGCCGTCCGTGCAGGACGTGTCGTTCAACGGTGCCGTCGCCCGGGTGGTCTGACGGAGGCGGGCCTCGCCCCTCGGGGCGTCATGCGAGCGGTCCGGAGCCTCGCGCGGCGGCAATGATCCGCCCACGCTCCGATTCGGGAAACCGGTCGAGCATGCCACGCACCTCGGCGGCACTCACGTTGGAGCCGAACAGCTCGCTGCCCGGCTCGAGTCGTACACCCTCGGCGAGCGCCCCGGCGACGACCGGGTCGAAGCCGAGCGCGTCGACGAGGGCGGCCACCGCGGCGAGATCGGCGGCGTCGTCGCCGGCGATCGCGATGGCCTTGCGACCGGCGGCGCCCGCCGGTCGCGCCTCGTCCTCCAGATCGTGGTACCCCATGTGGTTGAACGCCTTGACGACCCGTGCGCCGGACAGGAACGCCTGGACGATCTCGCTCGACGAGGTACGCGGGTCGGTCAGGTCGTCGCGGATGCCGTCGACCTCCCACCAGTAGTTCATCGCGTCGACGACGAGCTTGCCGCGCAGGGCCTCGGCGGGGACCGCACGGTACTTGCCCAGCGGCAGGGCGAGGATGACGATGTCGGCGCCGGCCACGGCGTCGGCCGCGGTGGTCGCGCTCGCCCCCGGCGTGAGCACCTCGATGGTGAGCGCGATCTTCGCCGGGTCGCCGGAGCCGGCGACGAGCACCCGGTAGCCGGCGGCGAGTGCGAGCCGGGCGAGGACGGTGCCCACCTTGCCGGCCCCGAGGACGGCGAGGGTCTGTGCTCTGTCGCGGCCGTTGTCGTTCATGTCCCTGCTCCCGTCCCTCGGATGGATCAGCTGGCGAGGATGTCGCGGACCATCGGGATCACCCTGGATCCGTAGAGCTCGACGGCGCGCATCCGGGCGCTCACCGGCTGGGCTCCCGCCGTGTAGATGAGGTCGAACCGGCCGACGCCGACGCTGCGGATGGCACGGGCCATCCGGCGTGCCACCGTCTCCGGGGAGCCGATGTAGAGCGAGCCGTGTTCCACCTCGGAGTCGAACTCCTCACGACGGATCGGTGGCCAGCCGCGCAGCGCGCCGATCCGGTTCCGCATGACCCGGTAGTGCGGCCAGAACACCTCCTTCGCCTCCTCGTCGGTGTCGGCGATGAAGCCGGGCGAGTGCATCCCGACCGGGTGCGCGGTGGTGCCGAGCTGGTCGGCCGCCCGGCGATAGAGGTCGATGTAGGGTGCGAAACGCTCCGGAGCGCCGCCGATGATGGCGAGCATGAGCGGAAGGCCGTACCGGGCGGTGCGGACGACCGACTGCGGCGAGCCGCCGACGCCCACCCAGGTGGTGAGGTGTCCCGATTCCGTCTTCGGGAAGACGTCGGCGTCCGTGAGTGGGGCACGTGTGGTGCCGCTCCAGGTGACCGGCTTCTCGTCGAGCAGCTTCGCGAACAGCTCGATCCGCTCCTCGAACAGCACGTCGTAGTCCGCCAGGTCGTAGCCGAACAGGGGGAACGACTCGGTGAACGAGCCGCGACCGAGGATTACCTCGGCCCGGCCCTGCGACAGCGCGTCGACGGTGGCGAAGCGTTGGAACACCCGGACCGGGTCGTCGGAGCTCAGCACCGTCACGCCGGAGGAGAGGCGGATCCGGGAGGTGCGGGTGGCGATCCCCGCCAGCACGGTCTCCGGCGTCGACACCGAGTACTCCGGCCGGTGGTGCTCACCGAGTGCGATGACGTCGACGCCGAGTTCGTCGGCCAGTACCGCCTCGTCGACGACCTGACGGATCGCCGCGGCGTGGGAGACGGGCTTACCGGAATCGTCCTCCGGCACGTCGCCGAAGGTGTCGAGGCCGAACACGAGGTCAGACATTGGTGGGCTTATTCGCCAACAGCTCCCGGACCCGCGGCGCGACCTCGCTGCCCAGCAGCTCGATGGTTCGCGCGCGTGCCTCGCGAGGCAGGTGCATGATGTCGTACTTGAGATCGAATCGACTCAGCCGCAGATCGCGGGCCACGGCGGCGATCTTGCGGGCGACCGTTTCCGGTGACCCGACGAACAGCGCTCCGTGGTCGATCTCGGCCTCGTAGCGTGCACGGTCGGGCTTGTAGAAGCCGCGCTCCTCGGCGAGCCGCGCCACGGTCGGCTGCCAGTACCGCCACCATGTTTCCACCGCCTCCTCGTCGCTGTCCGCGACAAGGCCGAGCGAGTGCTGCGCGATCGGCTGCACGGGCTTCCCGAACTGCTCGAGCGCCTGGTGGTAGAGGTCGACGTGGCCGGCGAACCGCTGCGGACGCCCGCCGATGATCGCGAGCATGAGCGGAAGCCCGTAGCGGGCGGCGCGGACCACCGAGTTCGGGCTCCCGCCGACGCCGATCCAGGTCGGGATGCCGCCCGGTCGCATTCGCGGGTGCAGTCGCTGCTCGACCAGGGGGCTCCGTACGGTGCCGGACCAGGTGACCGTTTCGTCCCGTTGGAGGCGGACGAAGAGGTCGAGCTTCTCCTCGAACAACCGCTCGTAGTCCGCCAGGTCGTACCCGAACAGCGGGAACGACTCGGTCGCCGACGCCCGCCCGAGAACCAGTTGAGCCCGGCCGTTGGACACCGCGTCGAGGGTGGCGAACTCGTGGTAGAGCCGCACCGGATCGTTGGTGCTGAGCACGGTGACCGAGGTGCCGAGGCGGATCCGCTCGGTTGCCGTCGCCATCGCCGCGAGCAGCACCGGGGTGGCCGAGTCGTTGTGGCCCTCCCGGTAGTGCTCGCCCAGGCTGAACACGTCGAGGCCGACCGACTCCGCGAGCCGGGCCTCCTCGACGAGCAGTCGTACCGTCTCGGCGTCACTCAGGATCCGGTCGCCGTCGCTGGCGACCTCGCCGAACGAGTTGAGCCCCAGTTCAAAGCCTTCAGCCGTCATCGTCCCCTCCTCAGCGGTTGCCGATCGTGACGCGTGGGAAGTGATCTTCCTTGTTGACGTGTCAATGATGCTAACCTGCCGATTGACGCGTCAATTCCCCAGGAGGCTGAGATGACCAGCGCCACACCCGAGCGGCGGAGGGGGCGTCAGCTGCCGACCGCGGACGAGCTGCGGATCTGGCGCTCCTTCGTCGAGACGGTGGAAGCCCTCAACTCCCAGGTGGCGTCCCGCCTACAGGCCGACTCGTCGCTCTCGCCGGGGGACTACGCCGTCCTGCTCGCCCTCAGCGAGGCGCAGGAGCAGCGGATGCGCTCCTCCGCGCTCGCCGCGCACATCGGGTGGGAGCGCAGCCGGCTCTCCCACCACCTCGGGCGGATGGAACGGCGTGGGCTCATCCGTCGCCAGGAGTGCGCGACCGTTCCCCGCGGAGCGGAGGTGCTGCTCACCCCGACCGGAGTCGAGGCGTTCCGGCAGTCCACCTTCCCGCACCTGCGCGCCATCCGGGAGCTGTTCGTCGACGCTCTCACACCGGAGCAGCTCGGCGCGGCCGGCGAGATCGCGGCGGCGCTGCGTGAGCATCTCGGGACGCCGCGCGAGGAGTGAGCAGCCCGGGCCCGCATGGGACGAGCCACACCGGGTACGCCGCTGCGGCCCTACCGCCGACGCTCGAGCGCAGCCGGTGATCGCCGACGACGGCGCCCGCACCCAGTTCAGGAGGCCGCGATGAGTCCGAAGGCCACACGGGGCGACGCGAGTGTGCGGAGCCTCGACGGAAAGGTCGAGGTTGTCGTCATCCCGGTGGCGGACGTCGACCGGGCGAAGGGGTTCTACGAGAGCATCGGGTGGCGACTCGACCAGACTCCGCCCGGCATCGTCCAGTTCACCCCGCACGGCTCCGCCTGCTCGGTGCAGTTCGGCGCCCAGCTCACGTCGGCGACACCCGGCTCGGCCACGACGTACCTGGTGGTGTCCGACATCGAGGCGGCGCGCGACGCCCTGGTCTCCGCCGGCGTCGAGGTGAGCGGCGTCTTCCACGTCAGCCCGGACGGGCCGGTCGACGGGCCGGATCCCGAGCGCCGCAGCTACTTCTCGCGCGCCACGTTCCACGACCCGGACGGCAACACCTGGCTCGTGCAGGAGATCACGAGCAGGCTCCCCGGCCGCGTCGAGGGAGGCCGGACGTCGTACACCTCCGACAGCGACCTGGCGAGCGCGCTGCGACGCGCGGCCGAGGCCCACGGCGAGCACGAGAAGCGCACCGGTACGAGGGACGACAACTGGCCCGACTGGTACGCGACGTACATGGTGAGCGAGCAGTCGGGGGCGAAGCTGCCCGAGTGACCCGTGCCGACGCGGCGGCGGTCAGGCGTCCTTGTCGGCGAGGTGCCAGATCTCCGGCACCGGAGTCCACCCGCCGTCCGGGCTCAGCGACTCCTGGCACGGCTCGGTCAACGTCCACCATTCCTGCGTCTGCGGGTCGGCGGCGATGCGTGCCTGGTCGGCCTCGTGGTCGTCGCCCACGTACTCGTAGTAGCCGAACAGCAGGTCGTCGTGGAGAAAGATCGTGAAGTTGCGCATGTTCGCCTGCCGCAGTGTCTCCTCGACGGCGGGCCAGACCGCGGCGTGCAGCCGTAGGTAGGTTTCCCGGTGCTCCGGTCGGAGCCGGATGACCATTCCGTGTCGCCGCATCTCACGCCTCCGCGATAGTCGCACCGGTGTCGCGTGGAGCCGCGACCACGCTCGTCCCGTCCGGCCGCCGCGACCATACCCACCCGCCCCTGGGACCGCTGAATCGGGTGAAGTATATCGATGCGAATCGTTTGACGTATGACGTTGTGAACGCTAACTTCTGACTCGCGGGTCGCGCGGGCCGCCGGGAGCCCGGATGCGCCGCCGCGCTCCGAACGGGCCCGGCCGCATCCCGCCCGCACCACACCCCCATGTGCTGACGCCACCACCGGACGCCGGCACACACACCAGGGCACGCGCGAGCGTTGCGCCCGTGGGTGACCCCGATCGAAGGAGTGGACCATGAAGTCCATCGCTGAGGCTCGTCCCGCCTCCGCACCGAGACACCGCTGGCGGTCGGCACTGGCCGCGGCGGCGGCCGCGGTCATGACCGCCGGCATGCTCGTCGCGGTCGACACGGCGCCCGCGGCGGCGGCCACCGTGGACACCAACGCCTGGTACGTGCTGGTGAACCGCAACAGTGGCAAGGTGCTGGACCTGTACGGATCGGCCACCAACGACGGTGCGCGGATCAGCCAGTGGACGCGCAACAACGGCGCGAACCAGCAGTGGCAGTTCGTGGACTCGGGCGGCGGCTACTACCGGTTGAAGTCCCGGCATTCGGGCAAGGTCCTCGACGTCAGCAACTTCTCGACCGCCGACGGCGGGGCGATCGTGCAGTGGGCCGACCTCAACGGCACGAACCAGCAGTTCCGGCTGGCCGACTCGGACGGCGGGTACGTCCGGCTCATCAGCCGGCACAGCGGCAAGGCCGTGGAGGTGCAGGGCGCCTCCACCGCCGACGGCGGAAACATCGTGCAGTACTCCGACTGGAACGGGACGAACCAGCAGTGGCAGCTCGTCCCCACCGACGGCGGGAACCCGCCACCGTCGGGCGGTAGTGGGTGCGGCAAGGCGCCGACGCTGTCCAGCGGCACGCACACGATCCAGAGCAACGGCAAGAGCCGGACCTTCATCCTGCGGGTGCCCACCAACTACAACAACAGCAACCCCTACCGGCTGATCTTCGCGTTCCACTGGCGGGGCGGCACCATGCAGGAGATCTCCTCCGGCGGCACCAGCGGAACCGCGTGGTCCTACTACGGGCAGCAGGAGCAGTCGAACAACAGCGCGATCCTGGTCGCCCCCCAAGGATTCGGCAACGGCTGGGGCAACTCCGGCGGCGAGGACATCACCTTCGTCGACGACATGATCAGCCGAATCGAGAGCACCCTCTGCGTCAACCCCAGGCAGCGCTTCGCCCTCGGGTTCAGTTGGGGTGGCGGCATGAGCTACGCGGTCGCCTGCGCGCGGCCCACCGTCTTCCGGGCCGTCGCGGTCATCTCCGGCGCGCAGATCAGCGGGTGCAGCGGCGGCACGCAGCCCATCGCGTACTTCGGGCTGCACGGCATCTCGGACAACGTCCTGAACATCTCCCAGGGGAGGGCGTTGCGCGACACGTTCGTCCGGAACAACGGTTGCACCACCCAGAACCCGCCCGAGCCGGCGGCGGGCAGCCGGGCGCACATCACGACCACCTACTCCGGCTGCCGGGCCGGGTACCCGGTGCAGTGGGCCGCGTTCGACAACGGCCACATGCCGGGGCCGGTGGACGGAACCTACGCCGAGAGCGGCATCACGACCTGGACCAAGGGTGAGATCTGGAGGTTCTTCTCGCAGTTCTCGTGACGGCGGTTCGCGTCAGATGGCGGCGTCCGCTCCCGGGTCCGGGGGTGGGCGCCGCGTCGTCGTCGGCGAGGGTCAGCGTTGCAGGCGGACGGGCTTACCGCTGCGCCGGACCAGCCACGCCTCGGTGATGTGGGTGAACATCGCCGCGGCGGCGCCGTCCGGGTCGTGGGCGGCGATGCGCTCGTAGATGCGCCGATGCCCCTTGTTGGACGCCACGCACAGGGAGCGTTCGGTCCGGCCCATGTAGCGGGCCGTGTTGATGACCTGGCTCTCCAGCGCGCGGACGACGCCGCGGGCGATGCGGTTGCCGGACGCCTGCATGACCGTGTCGTGGAAGGCGCGGTCGTGCTCGTGGTAGGTCACGTGGTCGTCGACGAGCTCGTCCATCCGGTCCACCTGGGCGCGCAGCCGCTCGACGGTGTCGGCGTCGGCGAGGCGGGCGGCGACGTTCGCCATGTCGGACTCCAGCACCCGCCGGGTGACGACGAGGTCGTCGAGTATGGCGAGACTGTCGTCCACGGCGATGGTGGCCGCGAGGACGAGCTCGTCGAGCATGTCCCAGTGCGACTCCGGGGTGACCATGGTGCCGGCGCCCTGGCGGACCTGCACCAGACCCTTCTCCTGAAGGATCTTCACCGCCTCCCGGACGACGGTCCGGCTGACCGAGAACGTTTCGCACAGGACGGGCTCGGGGGGAAGGGACGTCCCAGACGGGTGTACGCCCCGGACGATGCGCTCCACCAGCTCGGCGGTGACCGCCCTGGCGAGGTTGGTCGGTCGACGCACCCACGCCGGGGTCACCGAGTTGTTCAGGGCTGTCTCCTGCGCTGGCGTCATGTCCCCCTCCGAATGACTCGCCGTGGCACGACGTCCGGATCAGTGTACGACCGAGTATTGACGTCACACGTCATACGAGTTACGTTCCGATCAACATTGGCTCGCGGGACGCCCGCCGGCCACCCCACTTTCAAAGGTGACAACCGATGAGACAGCGAGCAATATGGTCGGCCGTCCTCGTTGTGAGCCTGGCCTTGGCCGGCTGTGGAAGTGCCAGCGATTCGGGTAAGTCCACCAGCTCTGACGGCAAGCTGGTGGTATGGGACTTCAAGTCCGGTGAGGCGTTCGCCAAATCCTATCTGGACACAGCGAAGGCGGACTTCAAGAAGAAGCACCCCGATGTCACGGTCGAATTCGTCGCGCAGCCCTTCGATCAGTACTACACCCTGCTCGGCGCGGCGATCCAGTCCGGCAAGGGCCCGGACGTGATGATGTTCAACGGTGGGGGCCAGATCCGCGACCGGGTGGACGCGCTCGTGCCGCTCACCGACTACGTGGCCGAGGACAAGCAGCGGCTGGCCGGCTGGGACGCGTTCACCAAGGACGGCACGATCTACGGCGGCCCGGTGACGTTGCAGGGCTACCCCATCTACTACAACAAGACGGTCTACGAGAAGGCCGGCCTCGACCCGGCGAGCCCGGCGACCACGTGGGACAAGCTCGTCGCCGACTGCGCCGCCGTCGCCAAGGCCGGCGCCAAGTGCTTCGCCCTCGGCAACAAGGAGGGAGTCGGCATCCAGTTCTGGCTCTCCAGCCTGGGCTCGACCACCCTCACCGCCCAGGAGTACGACGCCTGGATCGCCGGCAAGCGCGACTGGAATTCGGCCAACGTCAAGCGGATCTTCCAGCTCTGGAAGGAGGCCGGGGACAAGAAGATGAACAGCGACGGTGCCAACTCGACCGCGATGTTCAACGACTCCTTCGCGTTCTTCCAGTCCGGCAAGGCCGCCCACGTCATGGGTCTCATGTCGGACGTCGGGCACTGGCAGGACTTCAACGAGTTCCTGACCCCGGAGAAGCTCGGCGTCATGAAGGCCCCGATCGTCACCGCCGGCACCACCCCGAGCCTCCCGTACGACGGGGGCATCGGCTACGCGGTCGCCAAGTGGACGAAGGACCCGAAGGTGGCCGCCGACCTGGTGCGTTCGCTGACGTCGACCGAGGCGCTCAACGCCTTCTACTCCGGCGCGGGCGCGATCGTCGCCGACACCACCATCGACGTGTCGCAGGCCGGCCCGGCCGCTGCCACGATCGTCAGCGAGTTGAAGAGCGGTAAGCCCGCCCTGCACGTGGCGCTCTCCTCGAAGACGATCGACCTGATGGGGCGCCTCTCGCAGCAACTGCTCAGCGGTTCGATCACCGTCGACGAGGTGGTGAAGCAGTTGGCCGCCTCCGATCAGGCGGGCTGAGCACGTGCCGATCGGAAACACTCGATCGTCGGTCCGTCCGGCTTCGGCCGGGCGGGCCGGCGGGCCGGGGGCCACCCCCGCCGCACATCGGGGTGGCGCACGTCCCCGGCGCACCGGTGGGGACCTGAGGGCCGAACGCCTCGCCCCCTACGTCCTGGTCGCCCCGGCCGTCCTGATCATCGTGCTGTTGCGGCTCTACCCGCTGATCCTCGGCGTCAACTTCTCCTTCACCGGCGACGGCGCGCAGAACGGGACGGCGGTCGGATTCGGCAACTACCGCGAGCTGTTCGGCGACGACCTGTTCCGGACCGCCCTGAGCAACGTCGGACTGCTGGTGGTGCTGCTTCCGGTGGCGGTGGCGATCCCCGGACTGCTCGCGACGTTCATCTACCTCCGGGTGCCCGGTCACCGCTTCTACCGCAGCGTCTACTTCTTCCCCGCGGTGCTGTCCCCGGTCATCGTCGGCGCGATCTTCAACCTGCTGCTCGCCTTCGACGGCCCCCTCAACGCCATCCTCGGCTCGTTCGGCGTCGGACCGGTGGACTGGCTCGGTGACCCGGACATCGCGATGTTCATGGTGGTCGGCGTGCACATCTGGGCCACCTTCGGCATGGCCCTGGTGGTGTTCCTCGCCGGCTTCGCCACTCTCGACGCGGCGCTCCTGGACGCCGCCCGGGTGGACGGCGCCTCGCTGCCCCAGGTCATCTGGCACGTGATCGTCCCGAGCCTCTCCCGCACCATCCAGTTCGTCTTCGTGACCACGATGATCGGCATGCTGACCTCGATGTTCGGCCTGCTCTTCGTCATGACCAACGGCGGGCCGGAGGGGTCGACGTACCTGCCGGAGTACTACATCTGGATCCAGCAGGGCCAGATGAACCGTCCGGCTCTCGCGTCGGCCGCGTCCACGATCCTCTTCGTGATCATGCTCGTGGTGGGGCTGTTGCAGATCAAACTGCTCGAACGATCGGGGAGGGAGGACTGATGTCCGGCCTGCGCCTGGGACGGTGGCTGATCGCCATCCCGATGTCGCTGCTCGCGCTGGCGACGATCTACCCCCTGCTGTTCACCGCCAACGTCGCGATGAAGACCCGGCGGGACTACATCCTCGACCGGTTCGGCCTGACCGACGCCCTGCGGTGGGAGAACATCGAAACGGCATGGACGAGCGTCGGCATGGGCCGCTACTTCGCCAACTCGCTGCTCGTGGTGACGTCGTCGGTGGTCCTGCTGCTCCTGTTCGGGTCGATGGCCGGATTCGCTCTGAGCCAGCTGCGGTTCCGCGGCTCGTCGGCGCTGTTCCTGGGCTGCCTCGCGGGACTCTTCATCCCGTTCCAGGTGATCATGGTGCCGCTCGCCCGGATCATGGCCGACACCGCGCTCATCGACACGTACCCCGGCCTGGTGCTCGTCTACGTGGCCCAGTTCCTGCCCTTCACCGTCTTTCTGATGACCAGCTACTACCGGGGCATCCCGAAGGAGATCGTCGACGCCGCGCGGATCGACGGCAACACCGTCTACGGCGTGTACCGGCGGATCATGCTGCCGCTGGGCACTCCGGCGCTGCTGTCGGTGGGCATCCTCAACGCCCTGTTCTGCTGGAACGACGTCCTCATGGCGCTGGTGATGATGCCCTCGGCCGAGCACCGGACGCTGATGATCGGGGTGACTTCGTTGCGCGGGCAGTACTCCGACAACATCCCGACCTTCGCCTCGGGAGTTCTGATCGCCGCGATACCCGTCCTGTTGGTCTACCTGTTCCTCCAGCGCCAAATCGCCGACGGTGTAGCCGCCGGTTCCACGAAGGGTTGACATGCGGATCATTGGATATCGGACACTCGCCACTGTCCAGGAATGGGGGCGGCCAGTCGGCGATGCCAACGGCGTCTTCGCCGACGGGGTGGTCCCGGTGTCGATCGTCATCGTCGAGACCGACGAGGGCATCTCGGGGGTCGGCCTCGGGCCACACGTCGAGATCGAGCGGATCTTCGCGGCCATCGAGGGCGAAGATCCCCGCGCCGTCACGACCCTCTACGACCGGATGCTGCGGCACACCTTCAAGGCCGGTCACGCGGGCCCGGTGTTCGGCACCATCGGCGCCCTGGACACCGCCCTGTGGGACATCAAGGCGCAGGCCGCCGGCGAGCCACTGTGGCGGCTGCTGGGCGGACGTGACCGGCTAGTCCCGGCCTACGCCTCCGGCCTGGACATCGGGCTCACCGACGACGAACTCGTCGCCGAGTACGAGGTCTACGCCAGTCACGGCCTGCGGGCCGCGAAGCTCAAGGGCGGTCTCGACATCGAGCGTGACCGGCACCGCCTCGGTCTGGTCAGGGACGTGTTGACCGAGGCCGGGCACGGGCTGCGGCCGGGTCTGATGCTCGACGTGAACGAGGCGTGGACCCGCAAGCAGGCCGTCCGGCACGTCAGCGAACTCGAACGGAGCCTGGACCTCATCTGGATCGAGGAGCCGGTCCGGCGCTGGGACGCCGAGGGGCACGCGACGGTCGGCCGGGGGATCTGCGCGTCGGTCGCCACCGGGGAGAACCTCACCGGGCTCGAACAGTACCGGCCGCTGATCGCCGCCGGCGCGGTCGACATCGTCCAGATGGCGGCCGTCTGGGGGGTCACCCACTTCCTGCGGACATCCGCCCTGGCGCACGCCTACGACCTGCCGGTCAGTCCGATCGGCAACAGCCCGGTCGGGTTGCTGCACGCCGCGACGTCGGTGCCGAACCACCTGACCAGCGAGTTGCAGGATCTGCATCCACCGGTCGGCGTCTCCATCGACCTGCACGTCGAGGATGGCGCGTTCGTCCTCGGCGACTCACCCGGACTGGGTGTGCGGGTCGACGAGGACCGGATCCGGACGGCCAACCGTCGCCCGCAGGTGCAGACGGCCGAGAGCCCCAACGTCCGGCCGGAGCGGGCCGGACGGCGGCTGCTGGCCGCCGTCGACGGCATCTCCGCCCGGAAGGTCCCCGTGGTGCCGTTGAACTCGCACCACGAGGTGTCGCCCACCGCGCGCCGCTGAGACGGCGTGAGCTGACCACCAGAACAGGGAGCGTGGGTGCCCCGCCACGGCGGTGTACCCACGACCACGCCCGGTCGGGACGAACGGCGTACCGACCGCCGAGACGGAGGATCGATGAAGGCAGTCGTCTACCGGGGGGCGCGGCACCTCGGGATCGAGGAACGTGACCCGGAAGCACCGGGGCGCGGCCAGGTGCGTATCGCGGTGGCCTACACCGGGATCTGCGGCACCGATCTGCACATCTACCACGGGGACATGGACGCGCGGGTCGGCGCGTCCGCGATCATCGGACACGAGATGTCCGGGCGGATCGCGGCCGTCGGCGAGGACGTCACCGGCTGGACCGTCGGCCAGGCCGTGACCGTGCTGCCGACCCGGCCCTGCGGACGGTGCGCCGCCTGCCGGCGCGGGCTCTCCCACATCTGCCACGACATGAACTTCCTCGGCATCGACTCGCCAGGGGCGATGCAGTCGTCCTGGACCGTGCCGGCGGATCTGGTCCTGCCGCTGCCCGCGGACCTGCCGCTCGACCACGCGGCGCTCGTCGAGCCGGTCGCGGTCGCGGTGCACGACGTCCGACGGGGCAACGTGACCGCCGACGACCAGGTCGTCGTGGTCGGTGGTGGACCGGTCGGGGTCCTCATCGCCACCGTCGCGCAGGGCCGCGGCGCGCGCGTGCTCCTCGTCGAACCGGACCCGTTCCGTCGCCAGGTGGCGGGCAGGATCGGGGTCGAGGCCGTCGATCCGGGTACGACCGACGTCGTGGCGCTGGTCAACGACCGGACCGACGGGGCGGGCGCCGATGTCGCCTTCGAGGTCTCCGGCTCCGCCCCGGGCGTCGCCACGGCGGTCGACGTCCTCACCACCCGGGGCCGGCTGGTGATGGTGGCGATCCATCCCAAGCCCCGCGAGGTCAACCTGCACCGGTTCTTCTGGCGTGAACTGGAGCTGCTCGGTGCCCGTCTCTACCAGCGCGACGACATGGTCCAGGCGATCCGGTTGGTCGCCTCCGGCGCCATCCCGGCGCGGGAGCTCATCTCCCGGGTCGAGCCCGTCGAGGCGGCCACCGCCGCGTTCACGGCGCTGGAGGGCGGCGGCGTGATGAAGGTGCTGCTCGATCTGCGGGAGGACAACCGGTGACGACACTCTTCGACCTGTCCGGACGGACCGCCGTCGTGACCGGGGCCCGGCGCGGCATCGGCCTCGCCATGGCCGAGGCGCTGGCCCGGGCCGGAGCCGACGTCGTCGGCGTCTCCGCGCACCTCGAAGCGGACGGAAGTGAGGTGGAACGCCGGGTGCGTGCCGCCGGCCGCCGGTTCACCGCCCTGCGGGCGGACCTGGGCGACCGGGCGGCCGTGCACCGGTTGGCCGCCGACCTCACCGCGCTCGGGCCCATCGACATCCTGGTGAACAACGGCGGCACGATCGCCCGTACCCCGGCCGTCGAGCACCCGGACGAGATGTGGGACCACGTCATCGAGGTCAACCTGAGCAGTCAGTTCGTGCTGAGCCGGGAGATCGGCCGGACGATGGTCGAGCGCGGCCACGGCAAGATCATCTTTACCGCGTCGCTGCTGAGTTTCCAGGGCGGCATCACCGTCCCCGGCTACGCCGCCTCGAAATCGGGCGTTGCCGGGCTCACCAGGGCGCTGGCGAACGAGTGGGCGGCACACGGCGTGAACGTCAACGCCATCGCCCCCGGCTACATCGCCACCGACAACACCCAGGCACTGCGCGACGATCCCGACCGTGAACCAGCGATCCTCGCCCGGATCCCGGCCGGCCGATGGGGTCGCGCCGACGATCTCGGCGGTGCCACCGTGTTCCTGGCATCGGCCGCGTCGGACTACGTCAACGGCGTCGTGCTGCCCGTCGACGGCGGCTGGCTCGGCCGATGACGGCCGGGCAGGCACCCGGGCGGGCCGGGATCGTCGACGCGCACCACCACCTCTGGGTCCGGGCGCGGCACCCGCAGCCGTGGATCGACCCCGTGACCATGGCGGCCATCGACGCCGACTTCGAGCCCGTCGACCTCGCGCCGCTGGCCCGGGCGGCCGGGGTCACCGCGACCGTCGTCGTGCAGTCCATCGCCTCGCAGGCGGAGACGGTGCACCTGCTGGGCGTCGCCGCCGACGACAGCCTCGTCCAGGGGGTGGTCGGCTGGGTGGACCTGACGGCCGACGACACCGCCGAGCGCATCGCGCGCCTGCGGGCCGCGCGGGGCGGCGACCGCCTCGTCGGCATCCGGCACCTCGTGCAGGGCGAGACCGACCCGGCGTACCTGGACCGCCCGGACGTCCGCCGGGGGATCGCGGCGGTGGGAGCCGCCGGCCTCGTCTTCGATCTGCTGGTCCGCCAGCACCAGCTCCCCATGGCCACGCGGCTGGTGTACGACCTGCCGGAGGTCAGCTTCGTCCTCGACCATCTGGGCAAGCCCGCGCTGGGCCGTCCGGAGATGACGGAGTGGATCGGAGACCTGCGGGCGTTTGCGGCCTCGCCCAACACGACGGCGAAGCTCTCCGGCCTGGTGACCGAGGTGGAGCGGTCACACTGGACGACGGACGACCTCAGACCGGCCGTCGACCACGCGCTCGACGCGTTCGGACCGGACCGGCTGATGTTCGGCTCCGACTGGCCGGTGTGCCTGCTCGCCAGCTCCTACCAGCGGTGGGTGGACGCGCTGGCCGAGATGGTGGGTGGTGGCCCCCGCGCAGGTGACCGGGCCGGGATCTGGGGCGACACGGCTTGTCGTGTCTACGGGTCGACGGCGTCGTGAGGACATCAGCGCTCCCGCGTCGCCTGCGGCTACGGTGACGCCCCGGCCGGGGCCGGCTCCGATCGTCGGACACCGGCCCCGACCGGGGCGTCGTCACCGTGCTGGTCGCGGTCGCGTCACACCTGGGTGAACCTCCACTGCTGGTTGGTGGCACTGTGGCAGGTCCACTGCAACAGTCGCGCGCCGTCGGTGGTGGCGGCGCCGTTGACGTCCACGCAGAGCCCGCTCTGCACGTTGCGCACCGTGTAGACCCCGGACGTTCCCGTGGCCGTCGCGGTGAACTTCTGCTGGTTGCTGTTGTTGCAGGTGGCCTGCTGGAGGAAGGCGCCCGCCGCGGTGGAGCCGCCGATCACCTCGACACACTTTCCGCTGTGCACGGCCTTGAGGTAGACCGCGCCGCTGCCCGCGTCGACGGCCTGCCACTTCTGGTTGTTGGCCCCGGTGGCCGCCCACTGGTTGATCTGGGCGCCGTCGGCGGTGGAGACGCCGCTGACGTCCATCAACTTGCCACTGTGCTGCGCGGCGAGCGTCCAGGTCTTCCCCGCCACACCGGTGCCGGTGCCGGTGCCGGGCACGCCGACGCCGGCGCCGGCGAAGGTGTGCGAGTCGAGGTCGAACCAGTTGCTGCCGCTGCCCTTGAACACCATGTAGAGCGTCTGCGTCCCGCCGATGGCGGAGACGCTCACCGGTGCCGTGGACTGGTAGTTGTCCCAGCCACCGGTGCTGGGCACCGAGGTGGTGGCGAGCAGCGTGCCGGTCGGCGAGCCGGCGCGCAGCTCGATCGAGCCGCCACCGGACGGCGACGACAGCCGGTAGCTGACCGTGGAGATACCGGACAGGTTCATCGGGCTGAACGCGATCCAGTCGTTGTTGGAGATGTCACCGACGCGCTTGGTGCTCTCCGCGGCTGCCTGGTCGACGACCCGGATGCCCGACTGGCTGCTGAAGTACTCGGACTGCTTGTGCTTGGGCTGAAGGATCGCCTGCGCGGTGCCGGTGAGTGGGGCCGCGCCGCCCGCGCCACCGCTGTCGGTGTACCGCGCGTTCAACACGTAGAACAGGTTGGCGCCGTCAGGGTGCCCGCCGAGCAGGTCGGTGGAGATGGTGCCGGAGCAGCCCGGATACTCGGTGGTCTCGTGCGCGTGGTCGTCGTGTCCCAGTGCCGGGTTGAGGAGCACCTTCGAACAGTCGACCGTCCCGCCGTCCGGGTCGGTCACGGTGATCTGGTACGACACCTGGTCGCCGAAGGTGAGCATGCCGCCGTTGCCCGGTGTGGTGATGGTGACCACCGGCGCGCTGTTGCCGACGGTGATCTGGACGTTGGCGAAGCCGGTCTTACCGGTGTTGTCGGTGACCTTCAACTGCGCCGTGTAGTTGCCGTTGGCGGTGTACACCTTCGACGGGTTGGCGGCCGTCGAGATGGTGCCGTCGCCGAACGTCCACAGGTAGCTCAGGGTGTTGCCCGGGTCCGGATCGGCCGTGCCGGCGCTGCTGAACTGGACGGTGAGTGGCGCGGTGCCGCTGGTGGGTGTGCCGGTGGCCTTGGCGATCGGCGACCGGCCGCCCTGGATGTAGTCGATCCGGTAGAGCCCGGAGTCGCTGTTGCCGCCGCCGAAGTTGGTGCCCCACTCCAGCAGGTAGAGCGAGCCGTCCTTGCCGAACTCCATGTCCATCGGCTTGTTGAACCCACCACCCGGCAGGAACGGGTTGGTCCGGGTCACCGCTGTGGCCGAGTCGAAGTGCACCTCCTTGATGTAGCTGCGCGACCACTCGTAGAAGAAGTGCACGCCGTCGTAGTAGGGCGGGAACTTCGTCGCGGACGGGTTCGCCGCGTCGTACCGGTAGACCGGCCCGCCCATCGGCGCGGAGCCGCCGGAGCCGAGCTCCGGGAAGGTCGGTGAGGTGCCGTAGCCGTACCACATGTTCGGTGCGACGACCGGCTTCAGGCTGGTCAGACCGGTGTTGTTGGGCGAGTTGTTGACCGGTGCGTTGCAGTTGAACTTCGCGCCGACGACACCGGTGTCCGGGTTGAACGGCGCGTAGGGCTGGTTGTCGCCGTGGCAGAACGGCCAGCCGTAGTTGCCGGCTGACTTGATCACGTTGAGTTCGACCAGGCCCTCGGGGCCCCGGTTGGTGGTGGGCGGGTTGCGGTCCGGCCCGTAGTCGGCCAGGTAGACCCAGCCGTTGGCCGGGTCGATCGAGAAGCGGAACGGGTTGCGGAAGCCCATCGCGTAGACCTCCGGACGGGTCTGCGCCGTGCCCTGGGGGTACAGGTTGCCCGTCGGGATGGTGTAGCCGCCACTGGCCGAGGGACGGATCCGCAGCAGCTTGCCGCGCAGGTCGTTCGTGTTGCCGGCGCTGCGGGCGGCGTCGAGGTTGGCCTTGCCGGAGCGCCAGTCCAGCGGTGCGTAGCCCTGCCAGTTGGGGTCCAGGTTCGGCGGCGTGTCGTCCCCGGTGCCGATGTAGAGGTTGCCGTCCGGGCCGAAGTCGATGTAACCGCCGGTGTGCCCGGGCTCCGGGAAGGTCCGGTCACGGTACGCCGGGATGTCGATGATGGTCACACCGCTGGACAGGTTCAGCGTGTCGCCGCTGAGGGTGTAGCGGGAGACCCGGTTGACGTCGGTCGTACTGCTCGCCGGCGAGTGGTACAGGTACACGTACCCGTTGCTGGCGAAGTTCGGATCCAGCGCCATGCCGGTGAGGCCGTCCTCGCCTCCGGTATAGACACTCAGCGTGGCCGCGGTGACGGTGCTGTTGGTGGAGGGCTTGAAGATCTTCACCTGTCCGCCGCGCTGGACGTAGATGACCCGTCCGTCCGGCGCCACGGCCAGTGCCATCGGGTCGACGGTGTTGTCGTCGAGGGTGCGCTTCTCGAAGTTGCCCCACACGGTGCCGCCGCAGTCGCCGGGGACGTTGCCGGCGGCCCACCGGACGCCACCCAGGACGTGGTTGCGGAAGTTCGTCTCGCTGTACGACTCGATCGCGTGGCCCATCGCGGTGGCCCACACCCGTCCGCCGCCGGTGTTGCGGCACCAGGAGATCGGGTGGTCCGGGCCCATCGCCCGGGATCCGGGGTTGTAGGTGCGCTCGTCGGCGGTCACCAGCACGTGCACGTTGCCGCGCGGGTTGGTGTCGAAGTTGTACCACTCCTCGCTGCGGCTCCAACGGTCCGGCAGGCCGGCCGTCGACGGGTGCTGCTTGTCGGCGACGATGGCGGTGCCGGCCAGCACGCCGGGGGAGTGCTCGGGCATGTGGGCGCCGCCGTTGACGGTCTGGTCCCACCACGGATATTCGGACTCGATGCCCATGTCGGTCGCGTTGTGCACGCCGACGATGCCCTTGCCGCTGGCCAGGTAACCCTCCACGGCCTGGCGCTGGGCCGCCGACGTCCAGACCATGCCGGAGGTCTGGAACATGATGATGACGTCGAAGGTCGCGAGGTTGGCCGGGGTGAAGACGCTCGCGTCCTCGGTCGCCACCAACTCGAAGTTGTTCGCCGCCGCCTGTTGCTGGAACATGCTGATCCCGGCGGGGATCGAGTCGTGCCGGTAGCCGGCGGTCTTGGTGAACAGCAGGGCGCGGAAGGCCGGGGCCGCCGACGCTGGCGGGGCGAGTCCGAGCGCCAGTAACAGGCCGGTGATCACTGCCATGATCAATGTGTTGCGACGCATGCCGTCTCCTCAATTGGGCGAGCACCTACGAGTGCGACCACGGACCCCGCGGGTGCGTCGGGTTGTGCCCGTACGCAGGCGGGGAACGAGTGCGCTGGTCTGTCCTCGTGCCGTTCGCCGAAACGGCAGTCAGACCCGCAGGACGTCACACAGCGTGATGTCGGCTGTGGTTCTCGTCCCGTGGTCCACGAGGCCAGGATGAGCTAGTAATAGATGAGTGTCAATGAATGGAGTGACGTCCGACGTCGTGCCCGGTTGACGTCGCACGCGATCGACCCGATCGCAGCGGTGCCACTGTCGATCGAGTGACGGCCCTGGCAATCAGCCCCGGTCGAGGATTGCGGACCCGCATCCAAACATCTATCTTCATACGTGTGATGTTTCGTCGATGTCAAGGGAATGTTCGCAACGCGCGAACATAAGTCTCTGTCGATGGCTACGAAAGTTCGCCGTGCGATGCCTCGGACCCGCCGGACCGCGGTGCTGGAACCTGTCGATAACTACTATCTGTGAGGGTTGTTGGATGTCAGACCCACGGCCGGCGCCGCTGCTCACGCTGCGGGGCATCGGCAAGTCCTTCCTCGGGGTACGCGTTCTCGACGGCGTCGACCTCGATGTCGTGCCGGGCGAGGTCCACGCCGTCGTCGGTGAGAACGGCGCCGGGAAGTCGACGCTCATGAAGATCGTGTCGGGCGGGTACGTCCCGGACGAGGGCACCGTCGAACTCGCCGGTGAGCCGCGCGTGTTCCGTGGCCCGCGCGACGCGCAGCGGGCCGGGGTCGGCATCATCCACCAGGAGTTCAACCTCCTGCCCGAGCGCACCGTCGCGGAGAACGTCTACCTGGGGCACGAGCCGGTCCGCCGGGGGTTGGTCGACCGTCGGGCGATGCTCGACCGCACCAGCCGACTGCTCGCCTCGATCGGCGAGACCACCCTGCCGGCCGACGCCCGGGTGGGGCGGCTCGGCGTCGCGCAGCAGCAGGTCGTCGAGATCGCCAAGGCGCTCGCCCTGGACGCACGGCTGCTCATCATGGACGAGCCGACCGCGGCGCTGGCCGACCACGAGGTCGAGCTGCTCTACGGGCTGGTGCGCCGGCTCCAGGAGCGGGGCATCGGCCTGCTGTACGTCTCACACCGGCTCACCGAGGTCTTCGACCTGTCCGGCCGGATCACCGTCCTCAAGGACGGCCGGCGGGTCACCACGGTGGACACCGCGGACACCACCGCCGACGAGTTGGTGCGGCACATGGTCGGCCGGGAGCTGTCCAGCTACTACCCGGACCGGGCGGCCCCCGAGGACCGGGGGCCGGTGCGGCTCAACCTTCGCGACGTGGGCAACCGGAAGCTGCGGGACGTCAATCTCCAGTTGCGCGCCGGCGAGGTGCTCGGCATCGGCGGCCTCCAGGGCTCCGGACGGTCCGCGCTGGCCCGTGCGATCTTCGGAGTGTCGCCGTTCACGACCGGCGACGTCACGCTCGACGACCGGCCGGTTCGACTGCGCTCACCCCGCACCGCGATGCGGGCCGGCATCGCCTACGTCACCGAGGACCGCAAGGGTGAGGGGATCGTGCCCCGGCAGTCGGTGCTCGACAACGCGCTGCTCGCCAGCCGGGCCGTCTTCGCGGCCCGCTCCGGTCGCGCCGCCCGCACGCTTCGAGCGCGTGAGCTGCTCGCCGCCGTGGAGATCCGGGGTGCCGGCGACGACCAGGAGATCCGCTTCCTCTCCGGCGGTAATCAGCAGAAGGTCGTCCTGGCTCGCTGGCTCGCGCTCAACCCGCGGATCCTGCTCTTCGACGAGCCGACCCGGGGCATCGACGTCGGCGCGAAGTCGGCCATCCACGATCTCGTCCGCCGCCTCGCCCGCGACGGCGCGGCGGTGTTGATGATCTCGTCCGACCTGCCCGAGCTGTTGGGGATGAGCGACCGGATCGTCGTCATGCGCGACGGCCGGGTCGCCGGCGAGCTGCCCGCCGGCGCGACCGAGGAGGAGGTCGTCGCCCTGGCGGTCGGCACCGTACGAGAGGCTGCCGCGTGAGCGCGAGGAGTGAGCCGGGTCTGCGAGCCCCGCAGTCGCGAACGGAGATGTTTCGGTGACCGCCCTGTCGCTTCTGCCGGCCCGGCGTCCCGTACCGGGGGTGTTCGTGGCTTTGGCCCTCACCCTCGCGATCGGTTGGCTGGTCGTCCTGGTCGACGGCGGTCAGCTCTTCAACCAGTCCACGACGGTGAGTCTGCTGCACGTCGCCGCCGGTCTCGGGCTCGTCGCCGTCGGCCAGACCCTGGTCATCCTCGGTGGTTCGCTCGACCTGTCGGTGGCGTACGTGATCAGCCTCAGCACACTCGTCGCCGCCGAGACGATGAACGGCAGCGACGGCGCGGTGCTGCCGGCGATGGGCCTGGCGCTGGCCGTCAGCGCCGGCGTCGGGCTGCTCAACGGGCTGTTCGTCACCAAGCTCCGGGTCAACGCGTTCATCGCGACCCTCGGCGTCGGGCTGCTGCTCAAGGGATACCTCGACAACGGCTACGACGGCCCGGCCGGCACCACGTCGCCCACGCTCGTGCAGTCTCTCGGCTATCAGCGCGTCGGGCCGGTGCCGGTCTCGTTCCTGCTGCTGGTCGTCGTGACCGCGGCGGTCTGGTTCGCGCTCACGCGGACCCGCTTCGGTCACCATCTGGTCGCGGTCGGCGGGGATCCGGAGGTGGCCCGGCTCTCCGGCGTGCGCAACGACCGGATCCTCGTCACCGCGCACGTGCTGTGCTCGATGTGCGCCGGGCTCGCGGGCATCTACCTCGCCAGTCGGCTCGGCTCGGGCGCGCCCCGGGTGGGCACCGAGGGCCTCTACGACCTGGAGTCGATCGCCGCGGTGGTGATCGGGGGGACCGCCCTCGCCGGTGGGCGCGGCGGCGTCGTCGGCACGGTCGGCGGGGTGCTGCTGCTCGCCAGCATCGACGCCATCTTCAACCAGCTCGAGGTCGACGCCTTCTTCAAGCAGGTGATCCGGGGCGCCATCATCATCGCCGCGGTCGCCGTCTACGCCCGCCGGGCCATGCGAAAGGCGGCTGCCTAGTCATGCAGAGCGTTCAGCGCCGTACGCTGCCGCTGCGTCTCCCGCGGGTGCGCCCCGGTGGCGTCCTGCCGATCCTCACGATTCTCGCGGTGCTGCTGGTGCTCGTCGGCGTCCGGCAGCCCGACTTCCTGGCCCCGCCGTCGCTGATCTCCTTCCTCGGCCGTTCGGCGCCGATCATCCTGCTCGCCGCCGGCCAGTACTTCGTGATCGTCTCGGGCGAGTTCGACCTCTCGGTCGGCTCGTTGGTGACCGCTCAGGTGGTCGTGGCGGCCCGGCTGATCGACGGCGACCCGGCGCGTACGTGGCCGGTGGTGCTGCTCCTGCTCGCCTTCGGCGTGGTGGTCGGGCTGGTCAACGGTCTGATCACCACGCGACTGCGGGTGCCGTCGTTCATCACCACCCTCGGCATGTTCCTGATCCTCGTCGGCGCGGTGTACCTGTGGTCCGACGGTGCCCCGAAGGGTGGCCTCTCCGAGGAGTTCCGGCGCTTCGGCCGACGGGCCGTCGAGGACGTGCCGCTGCTCGGCCGGGTGCCGTACGCGCTGCTGGTCCTGCTGGTCCTCGCGGCGCTGGCCGTGCTGGTGATGCGCTCGGACTTCGGCCGGACGCTGCTCGCGGTCGGCGACAACCCGCGCACCGCCGAGCTGAGCGGGGTACGCGTCTGGCGTACCCGGACGATGGCCTTCATCCTCAGCGGCCTCGCGGCGGCGGTGGCGGCGATCCTCCTGGGCGGCTACAGCGGCGTGTCGTTCCAGGCCGGCGCGGGCCTGGAGTTCGGCGCCATCACCGCGGTCGTCCTCGGTGGTGTCGCGCTGGGTGGGGGTCGCGGCTCGGTCATCGGCGCGATGCTCGGCGCGCTGACCCTCGAACTGCTGTTCGCCCTCATGAATTTCTACGGCGTCTCCGGCGCCCTCAGGTCGACCGTCCAGGGCGCGATCATCCTGCTCGCCGTGGCGGTCTCGGCAACGCGTTCTTCGTCCAGATAAGGGGAACCATAGTGCGACGTTCCGTGGCGGCGTTGGCCGCTCTCACCCTGCTGTCCCTCACCGCCTGCGCCACCGACGAACCGGCCGCGGGCCCTTCGGGCAGCGCCTCCGCCGCCGGTTCGGGCACCGGTGAGCAGTCGAAGTTCTTCGTCCAGGCCGACTACGACGGCGAGTTGGCGCTGCTCGACGCGGCGCCGACGGGCCCGGCCGACAAGCCGTGGGAGCAGGTGCTCAACCCGACGATGGTGGACACCGCCACGTTCAAGAAGAGCGGTCCGCACAAGATCTGCTTCTCGAACGCGGCCCTGAACAACCCGTGGCGACAGGTCGGGTTCAAGACCATGCAGGCCGAGGTCGAGGCGCAGAAGAGTCGCATCAAGGAGTTCGTGCATGTCGACGCCGAGGGCAAGGACCAGAAGCAGATCGCGGACATCAACGACCTGCTCGGCAAGGGCTGCGACGCGCTCATCGTCTCGCCGAACACCACCGCCACCCTCACCCCGGCCGTCGAGGCGGCCTGCCAGGCGGGGCTTCCGGTCGTCGTCTTCGACCGTGGTGTCAACACGAAGTGCCCGGTGACGTTCATCAACCCCATCGGCGGGTACGGCTTCGGTCACGTCGGCGCCGAGTTCGTGAGCCAGAAGATGAAGCCCGGCGGTAAGGTCCTCGCCCTGCGGATCCTGCCCGGTGTCGACGTCCTGGAGACCCGCTGGTCGGCGGCGAAGGTGGCGTTCGACAAGGCGAAGGTGGACGTCGTCGGGGTCGAGTTCACCGACGGCGACCCGGCGAAGACCAAGAAGATCGTCGACGACTACATCCAGCGGTACGGCACCATCGACGGCGTCTGGATGGACGCCGGAGCGGTCGCCGTCGCGGCGGTCGAGGCGTTCCAGGACGCCGGCAAGCCCGTGCCACCGATCAACGGCGAGGACCAGCTCGACTTCCTGAAGATCTGGAAGGACAGGAACCTCACCGCTATCGCGCCGACCTACCCGACCTACCAGTGGCGTACGCCGATCATCGCCGCGCTGCGGATCCTCGACGGCGAGCAGGTGTCCAACCCCTGGAAGCTGCCGCAGCCGACCATCACCCAGGACAACCTGGACCGCTACCTCGACGCGAACATGCCGCCGCTGCACTACGCGATGTGCGGCTGCACCGACCTGCCCGGTTATCCCCAGCGCTGGAAGTAGGGATCGGTGTACGCCATCGGCGTCAACCCCTGGGTGTGGGCCTCGCCGGTCGACGACGAGGCCCTCGCCGAGCTGATCCCACGGATCGCCTCGTTCGGCTTCGACGCGGTCGAGCTGCCGATCGAGCAGCCCGGCGACTGGGATCCGATCCGTACCCGGGATCTGCTGGCCGCGCACGGCCTCGTCGCGGCCGGCGTCTGCGCGGTCACCCCGCCCGGGCGTGACCTGGTGGACGCCGCACCGGCCGTCGTGGAGTCGACCGTCGCGTACCTCATGGGGTGTGTGGCGAGCGCGGCGGTCGTCGGCGCGCCGTGCGTCGGCGGACCGGTGTACGCCTCGGTCGGCCGCACCTGGCGGATGTCACCGACGGCTCGGGCGGCCTGCTACGCGGAGTTCCGGCGGGCTCTGGCGCCGGTGGCCGAGCAGGCGGGGGAGTCCGGCGTGAGCATCGGTGTCGAGGCGTTGAACCGCTACGAGACGAGCGTCGTCAACACGATCGAGCAGACGGTCGAGCTGATCGACGGCCTACCGCCCAACGTCGGCATCATGATCGACACCTATCACCTGAACATCGAGGAGGCCGACCCCTACGCGGCCCTCTCCGTCGCCGGCGGGCACATCAAGCACGTCCAGGTCAGTGGCACCAACCGGGGTGCTCCCGGTTCGGATCACTTCGACTGGCCCCGGTTCTTCACCGTCCTGCGCGACACCGGCTACCGGGGTGCGGTCTGCATCGAGTCGTTCACGGCGGAGAACGAGACCATCGCGACCGCCGCGGCGATCTGGCGGCCATTGGCCCCCTCGCAGGACCGTCTCGCCACCGACGGCCTGCGCTACCTGCGGGAGGTGCTCACCTGACCTCCCGCCGAGCGCCGACCCCGCCTCGTTGAGGCGTTCCACCACCGCCCCCTCATGTCAGGAGCACCGTCCCGTGTCCTCGCCCATTCCGCCGCCGCGCCGGCTGCTGGCCGGCGCCGCCGCGACAGCGGTCACCGCCCTGGTCGCGGTGACCGCCTCGGCGTCCCCGGCTCTCGCGGCCACCACCACCCTCTACGCGTCACCCTCCGGCTCCGGCACCACCTGTTCCGCCAGCCAACCGTGTTCGCTGAGCGCCGCCCAGACCGCGGTGCGAGGAATCAACAGCTCGATGTCCGGCGACATCGTCGTGGAGTTGGCGAACGGCGCCTACCGGCTCTCGTCGCCGATGCGGTTCACCGCGGCCGACTCGGGCACCAACGGCTACCAGGTGATCTGGCGGGCCGCCGCCGGCGCCCGTCCGACGATCACCGGTGCCCGGGCCGTCACCGGCTGGACGCTCGTCGACTCCGGGAAGAACATCTGGCGGGCCACCGTGCCCGCCGGGCTCGACTCCCGTCAGCTCTACGTCAACGGGGCCGTCGCCACCCGCGCGCGTACCGCCGTCAACCGTGCCGACTTCACCTTCACCACGACCGGCATGCGGTTCAGCAACAGCGCGCTCAGCTACCTCAACAACCTCGGCAACCAGAACCGGGTCGAGGTGGAGAGCGTCGGCTCGTTCACCGACCGGTACTCGCCGGTGCAGAGCATCAGCGGGAACGTCCTGACGATGCAGCAGCCCGCCTGGAACAACAACACCTTCGGGTTCGACACCCTGTCCCGTCCGCACCGCGCGGGTCCGTTCTACCTGGCCAACGCGTACGAGTTTCTCGACTCGCCGGGGGAGTGGTATCTCAACCCGGGCACCGGCCAGCTCAACTACATCCCGCTCGCCGGGCAGAGCATGAGCTCGGTCAGCGTGGAGCTGCCGCAGCTGCAGTCCCTGGTCAACGTCGGCGGCACCTACGACGCGCCCGCGCACCACATCTCGTTCAGCGGAATCACGTTCACCGGCACCAGCTGGCTCGGCCCCAGCAGCAGCAACGGTTTCGCCGACCAGCAGACCGGCGCGCACATCACCGGCACCTGGGCCCGCCCGTCCGACGCGCTGACCTCCTGCCAGGAGGGCTGCCCGCTGTTCGAGGCCACCCGGCCGAGCTGGAACCAGATGCCCGCCGCCGTGCAGGTCTCCGCGGCCAACACCATCAGCTTCAGTGACTCCCAGTTCGTCAACCTCGGGCAGACGGCCATCGGCATCGGCAACGACGCCAACGCCCACGCCAGCGGCGTCGGCCTGGGCGCCAGCGCCATCACCGTGACCCGCTCCGAGATCGCCCGCAACTCCGCCGGTGGCATCGTGGTCGGCGGCGTGCGGGCCGACGCCCACCACCCTGCTGACCAGCGGATGGTCAACCGCAACATCACGATCAGCAACAACCGGGTGCACGATCTCGGCCTGGAGTACCGAGGTGTCGTCTCGATCCTGACCACCTACGTGAACACCTCGCTGGTCTCGCACAACGAGGTCTACAACATGCCGTACACCGGTCTGTCGGTCGGCTACGGCTGGGGCGCCAACGACGCCGGCGGTAGCCAGCACTACGCGAACCGGGGCCTGTACAACTACCAGCCGCGCTACACGACGGCCACCACCGCGGCCAACAACCAGGTCATCGGCAACTACGTACACGACGTGATGCAGCAGATGACCGACGGTGGGTGCATCTACACGCTGTCGGCGAACCCGGGCGGGACCATCAACGAGAACTACTGCCTGCGGACCAACGGCTGGTTCGGGCTCTACTTCGACGAGGGATCCCGCTACTACACCGCCCGCAACAACGTGTTCTCCTCCACCGGCACCTGGGCCACCGCCAACTACTGGTACGCCGAGAACATGGGCAACTTCACCGTCACCAACAACTGGTCGACCAACGGCAGCACGAACGTGACCAACGGTGATCGCGGCAACGTCGTCAACGGCAACGTGACGGTCAGCGGCGGTTGGCCGTCGGGCGCGCAGACGGTGATCAACGCCGCCGGCGTGCAGAGCGGCGGCAGCACCAACCCGCAGAACGTGCAGCTCGTCGGCGTGCAGTCGGGTCGCTGCGCCGAGATCGGCGGCTCCAGCACCACCAACGGTACGCAGGCCCAGCTCTGGGACTGCATCAGCGGCGCCACCAACCAGCGGTGGACCTCCACCGCCAGCCGGCAGCTCATGGTCTACGGCACCAAGTGCCTGGACGCCTCCGGCCAGGGCACCAGCAACGGCACCACGGTGGTGATCTGGGATTGCAACGGCCAGGCCAACCAGCAGTGGACCATCAACGCCAACGGCACGATCACCGGTGTGCAGTCGGGTCTGTGCCTGGACGCGAACGGTGCCGCCACGGCGAACGGCACGAAGCTCATCCTCTGGTCGTGCAACGGCGGAACGAACCAGCAGTGGCAGGTGCGTAGCTGAGCCGGGGGACGCCCGCCCGGCGCACGCCGGGTGGGCGTCCCGCCTATCCGCCGACCGGTGTCGCGCCGGCGGCAGCCGGGGGCCACGGACAACCCGGTGTCGGCCCGATACCGCACCGAGATGGGGTCGGTCAGTTCGCCGACGATCGACCAACGGCAGCAGGGGACGCGGTCGGCGGCGGCGATCCCACCGGCGGCCCCGAGCGCCACCAGGAGCAGGGGACGGTCCGGACCGCGGAGCGTGCGGCTGTCCTCCGTCAGGCGCTCAACGGGCCCGCTTCGTCGCCCGTTTGCGCGGCGGCGTCAACAGGTCGGCGATCGCCGCGATCGCGGACGGCACCAGGCTGTAGTACGCCCAGACGCCGCGCTTCTCGCGTTCGATCAGGCCAGCCTCGGTGAGGATCCGGAGGTGATGGCTCACGGTCGGCTGAGAGAGGCCGAGCGGTGCGGTGAGGTCACTCACCGACGCCTCCCCCTCCGGAGCGGACTGGATCAGGCTCAGAAGTCGCAGCCGGGCCGGGTCGGCGAGTGCTTTCAGCACCCCCGCCAGTCGCTCGGCGTCGACGCGCTTGATCGGCTCGCCGACCAGCGGCGAGATAGCAGGCATATCGGTTTTCGCAGCTCCCACGTCCCCCATGGTCCCACCAACACCACGAATAGATCGGTGGAACCGCCACCTCTACCCCGAAGGCGTCATTCGGCGCTGTCCATGTCGGCCACGAGGCCCGCGTGGGGCGCCGACCGGTACGGACGGCCGATGGACTTGTCGTCACGATCCGTGGCCCGGAACCTGTAGCATGCGGCGGACGACGGGCGGCAGCCGGAGCGCGGCTCTGGTACGACTCGCCGCGCGACTCCGCCGGACGGGGCGGCCGCGGCGCCGGTCCGGCCGTGGTCGGAGTGAGAGAGGAACCTGCTCGGCGTGTTCCAGGAACCGGACCGGAGCCAGATGACCGGCGGAAGCTCAATCAACGGGGTACGCGGCGGCGGGTCCGCCGCCGACCCACCGGAGGCGTGGGACGGGGAACTGGCCAGGGCGGTGCGGCGGGTCGCCGTCGTGCGTACCGGGTTCTACGTCGTCGTGCTGTTGATCGCCCTCGGCGGTCAGGTGTCCGGCGCGATGGAACGACTCGACATGCCGTGGTACGTCGCCCTGCCCGCCGTCGGCGCGCTCGAGCTGGGTGGCGTGGTGGTGCTGGCGAACGCCGACCTGCGCCGCCGGCTCGGCGAACAGGCGATCCTGTCCCGTGTGTTGTCGGCCGGCATCGCCGTCGCCGCCGTCGCCTTCAACTGGCTGGCGCACAGCAACCACCTCGAAGGCGGCTTCTACGCGGGCATGTCCCTGCTCGGTTATCTGGTGTGGCTGATGAACACCGAGAACCAGCGGCGGGACCGGCTGCGCGCCCGGCGGCAGTTGCCACCCACGACGCCGGCGTACGAACCGGTCGGGCACTGGTTGCGCCACCCGTGGCTGACCCGTCGTGCCCGCTCGCTGGCCAAGGCCGACTACGGCCTCGGCCTGTACGGCTCGCTCGACGCCGCCCGCGCGCAGATCCGCGCCGAACGGCGGCAGGCCGCGCTCAGCAAGGTGCTGCACCGCAAGATCACCCGAGCGTTGGACGCCACCACCGCGGACATCGCCGTGGCGGTGTACGACCTCGACGAGATCGCCCGGCGGCTGGCCGAGCACGCGGACTACGACGGGCTCACCGCGCTGATCGCGGCCGATCTGGCACCCGCGCGGGTGCTGGCCGGAAACCTGCCGAAGCACGGCCGTCGGCGGCGGTGGCGCCGGTCCCGGCAACCCGACCCGGTCGCACTGGCATCGGCGGCGCGGCTGCTCGCCGACGCCCCGGAGCGGCTGCTTCCTCGCGCCCCCGAGCCGCCCACGGCCACGACCCTCGAACCTGGCACGCCCTCCGCGCCGGTGGTTCGCCCCGCCACCCCGACGGCGGTCGCGAGCGCCGCTGCCGTGCCGCCCGCGGACACCGTCGAGCCTCTGCAGCCCACCGAGCCGACGGCGGACGGCGTCGAGCGACCGCCGGCGCGGCGGTCCCGGTCGACGTCGGACCGCGGCGCTCAGCAGACGACACGCGCCGACACCACGGAACGGACCGCGTCGGCCGCCGACCAGGCCGACCCACCCCGCGCTTCGGACTGGGCCGCGCTGCACGCGGAACTCGCCCCGCTCCTGCCGGCGGCCGCCCCGCGCAGAGCCACGCGCACGACAGCGGATCGACCCGACGCCACCCGAGCGGAGACGCCGTCGGCGACGGACGCTCCGGTGGCCCTGGTGGACCCGTCCGCCACGGTGCGGCCCGCGACGACGCGCGGCGCCGCAGCGCCGCGAACCGCGACCGGACGGGCACGGGTGGCCCGGGTCGCCGACCCGGCGGGGGAGGCGGGACCGCTCGCCGCGCACACCCGGGAGCTGCCCCTGGTGGTCGGGCGGGACCTGCCGGATCTCGTGGACGCCGCGGCGAGCCGGGTCACGCCACCCGGTGCGGCCATCGACGCCGGGGAAGGGGCCACCGAGCAGCGACCAGTGTCGCGACCCCGGCAGCGCCGGCGCGACGACGCGGAGCCGCGAGCGGGGGCGGGGGCGGAGACGGTGCGACGTCGGTCCAATTCCAACACCGAGTCGGCTGAGGTCGGGCGCCCCTGAGCGACAGCTCGGGGCGAGCAACCCCACTTCGGGTACGCGGTGCTTAGTGGTCCGAGCCGGAAGTCCGTCGGGGGTTGATGGGTGACGGGTGCGGTCAGGGTCCGGGTGTGATGGTGCCGATGTGGATGTCGTAGACGAAG
>NZ_JBFAHZ010000040.1:0-49281 GCF_040654415.1 Micromonospora sp. NPDC050695 | reverse complement strand
ACCAGAAGCCCACCCGGGACAACCTCACCAAAGCCGCATGACCCTCACACAGCGTCACCAGCAACCAGAACAGGACTTGCGACCTGCTGCACTAGCCTGGTCGACGGCGGCTGTACGGTGACGCTGAGTGGTCGATCAGGCCACGAGGGCGTGACGGGCAGGGCCGCGGTGCGGGGCGATGCTGCTGCCGTCGGGGAGGAGCTCGCCGGTGTCCTCGAAGACGATGACACCGTTGCAGAGCAGGCTCCAGCCCTGCTCAGGAAAGCAGGCGAGGACCCGGGCGGCTTCGCGGTCGGTCGCTGCGGCGGAGGGGCAGGTCGGTTGGTGCTGGCACATCGGGTTCTCCGGACTGTGGGGGCACTGTGTCATGGTTCACATGACCAGTGACGCACAGTACCAAGCGAAAGTGTCCAGCATCGAGCAGGTGTCGGCCTGGCGCACGGGAAATCCACTGAACGGATGAGGAAGGTCGGACCATACGGCGTGGAAACGCTCCCACAGGTGTATGCCGCGTCCCGCGACCCGGCGGCGTTGGTCGACGCACCCGCGGCACCGCGCGCGTGCCGCCACACTCTCGTCGAACGGGCCCGCCTGCACTGGCGCCGCACCGACGGCGGCGACCCCGCCGCGCTCGCCGAGGAGTTCCTCGCCGCCCACGGGCTGGCCCTGCACGACCTGAGCCGACCCACCCCCACCCACCACGACACCAACCCCTGCGGCGCCGCGCTCTACCTCTCCGCCGCCGCCGGGGCGCTGCTCGCCGGCGCCCCCACCGGGGCACCCGAACCCGCGCCGAGGGTGCCCGACCTCGCCGTCGTCGTCTACGACCACGGACCCGCCCGAGCGACCCCGAGCGGCCCCCCGACACCCTGGTGGCTCGGCACGTGGACCGACAGCTGGACACCACGCCAGCACGCCGCCGCCGTCGACGCCGTCCGCGCCGCCATCGGCCGCGGCGACGTCTACCAGAGCAACCTCGTCGGCCACGCCGCGGCCCGCTACACCGGCGACCCGCTGCCCGGCCTGCGCCGCCTCGGCGCGCTCCCCGGCGCCCGCTACGGCGGCGTCCTCACCGGCGACGGGTGGGCCATCGGCTGCGCCTCCCCGGAAACCCTCATCGAGGTCACCGACGGGCACCTGATCACCCGGCCCATCAAGGGCACCCGCCCCGCCACCGCCGCCGGCCGCGCCGACCTGCTCGCCAGCGCCAAGGAACGCGCCGAACACATCATGATCGTCGACCTGGAACGCAACGACCTCGCCCGCATCGCCCGCACCGGCACCGTCACCGTCGACGACCTGTTCGCCGTACGCCGCTGGTGCGACCTGTGGCAGGCCGAATCCACCGTGCGCGCCACCGTCGCCGACGGCCTCGGCCTCGCCGACCTGCTGCGCGCCACCTGCCCCGGCGGCTCCGTCACTGGCGCGCCGAAACTCGCCGCCCTGCACCAGATCGCCGCCCTCGAACCCGTCGGCCGGGGCGCCAGCATGGGTGCCCTCGGCTGGGTCGCCCCCGGCCACATCGACCTCGGCCTGACCATCCGCACCGCCGCCGCCGACGGCGAGCGGCTGCACACCTGGGCCGGCGGCGGCATCACCTGGGACAGCGACGCGGCCGCCGAGGTCGCCGAGGCCGCCGCGAAGACCGCCCCGATCCGCGCCACCCTGGCCGGCCGCTGAGCCCGCCACCGCCGGCGATACGCTGACCCGCATGACCATGCGGCCCATCCGGATCATCGGCGACCCCGTCCTGCGCACCGAATGCGACCCGGTCACCACCTTCGACGCGGAGCTGCGCGCCCTGGTCACCGACCTGATGGACACCCTGCTCGGCGCGCCCGGCCGCGCCGGCGTCGCCGCACCCCAGATCGGCGTCAGCGCCCAGGTGTTCGTCTACGACGCCGACGGGCACCGCGGGCACCTCATCAACCCCACCCTCGAACTGTCCGACGAACTCCAGGACGACGAGGAGGGCTGCCTGTCCATCCCCGGGCTGTACTTCCCGACCGCCCGCGCCCTGCACGCCACCGCACACGGCGTCGACCAGAACGGCGAACCCCTCAGCATCACCGGCACGGGCTTCCTCGCCCGCGCCCTGCAACACGAGACCGACCACCTGCGCGGCACCCTGTACGTCGACACGCTGCGCGGCGACATCCGCCGCCGCGCCCTACGGGAGATCCGCGCCGGACGCTTCGACTCACCCAGCCGCCGCCGCTGACGCCCTACCGGGCCGTCACCGTCCACTCGTCGTAGTCGGCCACCCGGGTGAAGCCCACCCGCTCGTACAGGCGCACCGCCGCCGCGTTGTCCGCCTTCACGTTCAACGTCACATGCGTGACGCTGTCCCGCAGCCGGCCGCACAACCCGGCCACCACCGCCGCGCCCACACCCCGCCCCCGCCAGCGCGGATGCGTCGTCACGTTGCCCACCGCCGCCCCCCGGTACGCCGGCGAGAACACGTGCACCCCGGCCACCGCGATCAGCTCACCACCGGCACGGACCCCCAGGTACTGCCCGGTGTCCAGCATCCGCGCGTCGAACCAGTTCCCCGGGTACGACCGCGCGTACAGCTCACGCACCTGCGGCAGGTCCGCCGCGCCGAGCACCACACCCTGCGGGGCAACCGCCGCGAGCCGCGCCGGGTCCGTCAACGCCATCCGGTGATGCCGTCCACCGGAGTCGCACCGGAACGACCCGGACAGGGCGTCGACCAGCCCGGGGGACAGGTGCGCGTACAGCCGGGCCGGCAGCACCGGCGCCAGGTCGGCCAGCAACGCCGCCATCGCCGCGGTGTCCGCCGGCGCGGCGAACGCCAGCACCGTCGGCGGATCCACCCCGTGGTACAGCAACACCACCTGCTCACCCCGACGAAACCACGACGTGTACGGCCAGAAGAAGTCGTCCAGGTCGCCCAACTGGTAGGCGTGCAGCACCGGATCACGACCCAGCAGCCCGGCCAGGACCACCCGGTCGTGCTCGGCGCGCACCGGCATCAGCGGGCCACCCACTGGTCATGGCCCAGCTTCGCCACCAACGCCACGACCACCACCAGCAGCACCACCCGCACGAACCCCGACCCGCGACGCAACGCCATCCGCGCCCCCAGCACCGCGCCGGCGATGTTGCACACCGCCATGCCCGCGCCCAGCAACCACCACACGTGCCCGGTCACCCCGAACACCACCAGCGCACCCAGGTTCGTGCCCGCGTTGACGACCTTCGCCATCGCCGAACCGTGCACGAAATCCGCACCGACCAGCGCCGTGAACGCCAACACCAGGAAGGTGCCCGTACCCGGGCCGATCAGACCGTCGTACAGGGCGACACCCACCCCGGCCACCGCGACCACGGCCACCACCCGCCGCGGGGTCCGCTTCGCCGGCGCCGCCACCACCCCCAGCCGGGGGCGCAGCAGCACGAACACCGCCACCGCCACCAGCACCACCAGCACGACCGGCCGGTACGCCGACGCCGGCACCGCCCCGGCCAGCGCGGCACCCACCCCCGCGCTGAGCACCGCCAACCCCGCGGCAGGCCCCGCCACCCGCCAGTCGACCGTCGTGCGCCGCGCGTACGTCACCGCCGCCGTGCCCGTCCCGAAGATCGCCGCCAACTTGTTCGTGCCCAACGCCGTCGCCACCGGCAACCCCGGCGCGGCCACCAGCAACGCCGGCAACAGCAACAACCCACCACCACCGACCACGGCATCGACCCACCCCGCCATCGCGGCGGCGGCCAGCAGCGTACTCAACGAAACGGCGTCCACGGGCCGCCATTCTCCCCACCCGACCCCACCCGACCAGCACCCGAGTGGCCAGCCTCACCCACTCACCGACCCCGCGTACGCCGCAACCACACCCCCAACGCGCCAACCGCCACGAACACCAGCACGGAACACAGCAGCACCTTGACCACCCGGCAACCCTGCCACGGGGACGTAGGGTGCAGGAGTGCGCCTGGCCACCTTCAACCTGCTGCACGGACGATCCCTCACCGACGGGCTCGTCGACTCCGACCGACTCACCGCCGCCATCGGCGCCCTCGACGCCGACGTGCTCGCCCTGCAGGAGGTCGACCGCGACCAGCGCCGCAGCGGCAACCTCGACCTCACCGCCATCGCCGCCCACGCCCTCGACGCACCCCACCACCGCTTCGCCGCCGCCGTCGTCGGCACCCCCGGCGAACAGTTCCGACCCCTGCGTCACGACGACGACGGCCACGGCGAACCCTGCTACGGCATCGGCCTGATCAGCCGCTACCCGGTGCGCAGCTGGCAGGTCACCCGCCTCAAGCCGGCACCCGTGCGCTCCCCGGTCTACGTGCCCGGCCCCCGCGGCGGCCTCATCCTGCTGCACGACGAACCCCGCGTCGTCCTCGCCGCCGTCCTGGACACCCCGCACGGCCCCCTCACCGTCGCCGCCACACACCTGTCCTTCGTCCCCGGCTGGAACGCCCGCCAACTCCGCCAGACCGTCCGCGCCCTGCGCGCGCTACCCGCACCCCGCGTCCTGCTCGGCGACCTCAACCTGCCCGCCGGCCCGGCCCGGCTCATCTCCGGCTGGCAACCCCTGGGCCGACGCCCCACCTACCCCGCCGGGCAACCCCGCGTCCAACTCGACCACGTCCTCGCCGACCGGCACGCCCTCGACCAACTGCCACCCGTCCGGGCCGTCACCGCTCCGCTGTCCACCATCTCCGACCACCGGCCCCTGCTGGTCGACCTCGGCTGAAGTCACCGACCACCGCGGCCACGAATGAACGCACCACCGTCGACACCGACGGCACCCCCACCATCGTCGGCAGTTGGCGCCCCAACCGCCAGAAGCCCTACTCCGACCCCGTCACCGCCACCACCACCGCACCCTGGGGCAACCCGACACCCCCGGCCAACAACTGCGCACCCCATGGGAGACCACCCACGCCGCGCAGTACACCAGCGACACCGACGAGTACGCCTACACCACCGCCATCGACACCCTCAGCGACCGCGTCCCACACCTCAGCACCGGAGCCCACTCGATCGACGAACTGGCCACCACCGGCACCGTCACCACCCTCGACGGCGCCACCCTCACCGCCGTCCGCACCGGACCCACCACCCGCCTCGCCGACCGCGCCGACACCGTCTGCGCCGACTACCGGGCCACCAACGCCCGCATCCACCTCATCAACGCCGTCCTCGGCCCACTGCCCGTCACCGCCGACGGCACCGGCCACCGCGCCCACTGACCCCACTCACTCCCGGTCCACCGCCACCAGAGCCGCCAACGCCCGGTTGGTCCGGTTGGCCCGCACCGCGTCGCGCTGCTGCCCGGCCGTCACCTCGATGTACGTCTGCGACGACGCCAACGACGCGTGCCCCAGCAACCGCATGATCTCCGCGGCGCTGGCACCGTCCTCCGCCAACCGCGTCGCGAACGTGTGCCGCAACGCGTGCAACCGCGCCCCACGCGGCACCCGGTCACCGATGCCCGCCCGCCGGTAGCATGAATCGACGAGATACTGCAGCCCACCACGGCGCAGCGGCTCACCGTGCCGATCCACCAGCAACGCCGAGTCGGGGCGTACCGACCGGGCCCCGAAACGCCGACGGCGACTGTCCAGATAGTCCAACACCACCCGATCCAGATCCGCCTCGATCGGCACCACCCGGGGACGCCCACCCTTGCCGGTGACCTCGACCCGCCGCTCACCGGGCCGCCCCGTCAGCGACCCGACCCGCAGCGCCAGCAGCTCCGACAGGCGCAGCCCCGCACACAGCGCCACCGCCAGCACCGCCACATCCCGCTCCGGCCACGGGTCACGCTGGCGGCCGTCGTCGCGCGCGACCGACGCCAGCAGCACCTCGGGGGTGTCCGCGCCACGCAGCGGCTTCGGCTGGGGGAGTAGCGCACGGGGCCGGCCGACCGCGGGCATCGGATTGCCCGCCACCACCTGATCGGCGACCAGGAACGTGAAGAAACTGTTCCAGGTGGACCAGGCACGGTGCACCGACGCGGGCGCCCGGGGTGCGGCGAACCGGGCGAACGCCGACCGCAGCACGCGGGGGGAGAGGTCGGTGATCGACAGCTCGTCGAGGGGGAGGGGAGTGGCGTCCCCGTCGGCGACCAGGGCGGCCACCGCGTACAGGTCCCGCCGGTAGGCCGCCAGGGTGTGCGGGGAGGGCTTGCGGGTGGCCCGGGCGGTCAGGAACTCCTCGATCAGCACCCCGAGCGATTCGTCCTTTTTGTCATGCATAAGGGATATTATGCAGCACTTTCGCGTTCCCGGGAAGCGCGGGGAGAGGGGGAGAAGACCATGCCCGAACCACTGCGGTACGTCCTGACCGGAGCGCCCGGCGCCGGCAAGACGACTGTGCTGGAGGCGCTGCGCCACCAGGGATACGCCACGGTGCGGGAGGCCGCCACCGACGTCATCGCCGAGCGCCAGGCGCAGGGCTGCGCCGAACCATGGCGCGAGCCGGCGTTCGTCGACGCCGTGCAGCGCCACCGCCAGATCGAGGCCGACGGACCCCCAGTCGCCCCCGTCGATCATGGACTTGTGGTGGCGGATGAACTGCGCAATCAGGGTGACGCCGGGCACCACAACTCCATGATCGACGCGAGTCTCCTGCGGCGGCCGACGCGGCTGTACGACCGGTCGCCCCTGTGCACGCTGGCCCTGGCCCGACACCTGGGCAGACCAGTCGGCCCGACGCTCGCCGCCGAGGTGGACCGGATCGCGCGGCAGCGCATCTACCAGCGCACGGTGTTTCTGGTCAGCCCGCTGGGCTTCATCACCCGCACGGCCGCACGCCGGATCAGCTACGCCGAATCGCTGGCCTTCGCCCGCGTGCACGAGCAGGTGTACGAGGCGTACGGGCACCACCTGGTCCATGTGCCGGCTGGGCCGGTCCCGCAACGGGTCGCCCTGATCGAGGAACACCTGTCCGCGCTCGGCGGGGGAAGCCTCGGATCGCCTAACTTTACATAATGTGAATTATCGAATCGGAGCTTCGGCTCGGCAGAGGCACCAGAGCGCCCGTCACGTGACGGACGGGCGGTACGCGACACGCCGCCGGATGCGTTGGCGTGTCCACATCGCTACGATGAGTCATCAAACTTGAGCGGAGGGGTCGTGCCCGCGTGCGAAGTCCCGTCGATGGAACCCCGCCGAGTCCTGTGTCGACTCGATCCGTCCCGCTCGTGACCGATCGGATGCGCAGGGTCGCCCGGCGGATGGTGCTGATCCTGGCCGCCGTCGGTGCCGGCTTCGTGGTGGCCGTTCTGTTTCAGGGCCCGGCCGCCGCGGATGACGGGGTCGGCGGCGAGCGTCATCAACGGACCGGTGTCGTCGAGCGGGTCGTCCGGCTCACCGTCGGAGACGGCATCGAGCGGCACCGTCAGCGGGATGCGGGGGCCGACGACCGTCAGCAGGATCTGCCCCCCACCTCGCGGGTAGGGGTCGCCCCCGCGCCGCCACCGATGTCGCCCGAGGGGTCGAGTCGAGGTTCGGCTGGGTCGGTGGCGCTCCCCCGCGTCGCCTCGTCGGTGACGCACCGTCCGGTCGAACGGGACACGATCCGGCCTGGACCGCGGTCGGCGGCGGCCGTCCGGGTCGGCCATCGCCCGCCTCGCGATGCCGGCCCCCGCGATGCCGGCCCCCGCGATGCCGGCCCCCGCGACGCCGGCCCGTCGCGCCGGGGCTTGACTCCCCCGGCACCAGGCGTGGCTGAGCCGGTCGGTGCGGTTCCGCTGACCCGGGCACACCCGCTCGTGGCCGCGCCGCCGGCGATCCGGCCTGTCATGTCGTCCACGGTAGATCTGGTCAGCGCCTCGGTCGCGCAGGTCGTGGGCGTCGTGGACCGGGTGCCGATCCGGCCGGTCATCGTCGTGCTCGGTCGCATCACCGATGTCGTCCTGTCGCCGGTTCTCGGCGCGGTGGTCGTTGCGGCGCCGGCGCGGCTGCCCCCGCTGGTGGGGCCCGGGCTCCGCGCTGTCCCGGTGACCGGTGCGGCGTACCGGCGCGCCCCGGTCCCACCGGTCGATCCTGCGCTGGCGCCGGTACGCCCCGTCGAGCTGCTGCCGGCGGTGGCCGTGCCGGGGCCGGCGTCTGTCGTCCACGGGCCGCGCATGGTGTCTGCGGCGGGTCGTCCTGTCGCGCGGCCCGGTCGGACGTCGACTCCGGCGGGGCTTCCGGGTTTGCCCGTCACCCCCGCCGACCAGGACGCGGCCGGTGTCAACGACGGGTCGGCGCCCACGCCCGGGCTGGTGTGGGCGGTCGTCCGGCAGGTGGCCGCCGCCGCGCAGACCTATGATCTCGGGCTCGTCGTCCTCGGGACCCGATCCCCCTCGGTGATCGCCCGACCTGGCTGAGGTGGCCGGTCGGCCCTTGGCGGCTGCTCTGTTCGGCAGGTTCAGTCGCTGGGTCGACCGGTGCCCGGGCCCGTTCACGAGACGGTGCCCGGGTCCGACGCCTGCCCGCCTGTCATGCGTGGACGGTCTGCTGGACCCTGTGGGTGATCCGGGGTGGTGGCTGTCTGGCGCGTACCTGAGATCGGAGAGACGTGGTGATCCACGTTGTCATCGCCGAGGACATGGGTTTGTTGCGCGGGGCGCTCTGCGCCGCGCTGTCGCGTGAGGAGGACATGGAGGTGGTCGCCGATGTCGAGGGTGTCGGCGAGTTGTTGACTGTGGTCCGGCGGTGCCGGCCGCAGGTGGTGGTGCTCGCGCTGTCGCCGGATCTCCCCGATCCGGTGGAGGTGGTCGCCGCGGTCCGGGCGCAGGCGCCGACGAGTGCCGTGCTGGCGATGAGCCCCCGGTGGAGTCCGGCCCTGGTGGAGGCGGCGCTGGCGGCCGGTGCTCGGGGCCTGGTCGGGAAGGACGGCTCGCTGGAGGAGTTGGTGCGGGTGATCCGCACGCTCGCCGATGGGGAGCGGGCGATCGATCCAGTTGCGGCGGCGGCGGTGCTGGGGCCGACGGAGAGCCCGTTGACGCCCCGGGAGGTGGACGTGCTGCGGATGGCCGCTGAGGGTCTGCCGCTGAAGGAGATCGCTGTGCGGCTGCACCTGGCGCATGGGACGGTGCGCAACCATCTGTCGGCGATCTTGCGCAAGACCGGTGCTCGTAACCGGTTGGAGGCGGTGTGGCGGGCGCGGAGGGACGGCTGGTTGTAGTCGTCCGGGGGGCGGGTGCGGGGTGTGCTCGGGCCCGCTCCCCCAGCGTGCGGACGTTTGATTCGCGTGTTTGAATGCGTACGGTTGCGTGATCGTCGGTCGGGGTGCAGGGAAGGGTTCGAGGTGATCCGTACGCTGCTCGCGTTGGACGGCGCCCTGGTGCTGGGTGCGTTGTCGTTCGTCTTGGCTGCCGAGGACGACATCCGTGTGGTGGGCAGGGTGGACCGTGTCGCTGCGGTTCCGGCTGCCGTGCTCGCCCACCGGCCCGATGTGATGGTGGCCGACCTGGACTTCATCCAGGGGGTCGAGGCGAGTCGTCTGGGTTCGTGTCCGGTCCTGGTGCTGGCTCACCCGCGTCGGGCGGGGCGGCTGCGGGGGATGTTCTGCGCGACCCGGATGGTGGGTGTCCTGCGGTGTGACGTCGCTCCGCAGCGGGTGATCGACGGGGTTCGTCGGCTCGCGCGGCGGGAGCCGGTGCTCGACGCGGATCTGGTGGTGGCGGCGCTGCACTCGGATGGCCCGTTGACCGATCGTGAGACGCAGGTGCTGTCCCTGACCGCTGCGGGGGCGCCGGTGGCGGAGGTCGCGGTGTCGCTGGGGTTGAGCTGTGGCACCGTCCGCAACCATCTCGGTCGGATCGCCCGCAAGGTTGGGGCGCGTACCCGGGTCGAGGCGGTGCGTGTCGCGCGGGAGGCGGGCTGGATCTGACCCTCGCCGGTGCGGTGGTTCAGGCTCGTGGCGCCGGGGGTGACATGGCGGGTTCGTCCCAGCAGCCGACGAGCTGTCGGTAGGTGGCCGAGCGGCTCAGGAGTTGCTCGTGGGTTCCCGTCGCGGGTTCGTCGCCGTCGAGGACCAGCAGTCGTTGGGCGCGGATCGCGGAGCTGATGCGGTGGGCAATCACGATGAGGCTGCCGGGGCGGTGGGCGAAGGCGTGCTCGACTGTCGCTTCGAGCGCCGGGTCCAGGTGGCAGGTGGCCTCGTCGAGGATCACCAGTGGGGCGGGGGCGAGCCAGGCCCGGACGGCGGCGATGAGTTGCCGTTCGCCGCTGGAGAGCAGGGTCGGGGTGATCGGGGCGGCGAGGCCGCCGAGGCGGGTGGCCAGGGGGCGTGCGCCGAGCGCGTCGAGGGCGGTGTCCAGGGTGTGGTCGTCGGCGTCGGGTCGCAGGTAGCGGAGGTTGTCGGCGAGGCGTCCGGTGAAGATGTAGGCCTCCTGGGGTACGAGGACCCGCATCCGGGCCAGGGCGGCCGGTGTGGTGTCGGCGACGGGCTCTCCGGCGAGGTGGACGGTGCCGGCCTGGGGTGGTGTCAGGCCGGCGATCAGGGCGGCCAGGGTGGATTTGCCCGCGCCGCTGGGGCCGACCACGGCGAGGTGTTCCCCGTCGGCGAGGGTGAGGGAGAAGTCCTCCAGGACGGGTCGGGAGCGTGGGCCGTAGCGGAAGGTGAGTCGTCGGGCCTCGATGGCCGGTGCGGCGCTGCTTCGGTGGGTCGGTGTGCGGGCGGCGGGTGCCGGCGGGTGGGCTGCGGTGGTGTGCGGGTTGGTGCGCAGGATGTTCTCCAGGGTCACGACGTAGCGCAGTCCCCCGCCGCCGATGCCCTGCACGAGGGTGTGCAGGGCCGGTTGCAGGCCGGTGGAGACGTAGATCAGTGCGCCGAGCACCGCGCCGGCGGTCAGGCCGCGGTCGACCAGCCACGGTGTGGCGGCCAGCAGTGCCACCAGTGGCAGCCAGCCGCCGATGCCGAGGCTGAGGCTGCGAATCGCGGCCATGCGGGCGAGGGTGCGTTCGGTGGCTGCCTGCGCGGACACCCGGCGTTGCACGTCGGCCGTGACGCGTGCCTGGGCGCCGCAGGCGAGCACGTCGCGGTGTCCGGTCAACGCGGTGGCTGCCGACTGGCCGAGGTGTTCGCCGGCCCGGACGTAGGCGCGCTGGTGGGCGACCATCGCCGGCAGGGCGGCGAGGAAGATGGCCAGGCCGACGAGCATGGGCGCGGCGGCGAGCGCCGCCACCGTCGGGGCCAGGGCGAGCAGGCCGATCAGGGCCGCGCCGGCGGAGAAGACGAAGCCGCGGGTCACCATCAGCAGGCCGGCGAAGGTGTCGCGGACGATCTCCACCTGGTGGGTCAGCCGGGTCACGGTGGCGCTGTCGGGGTGGCCGCCGGTTCGGGTGGCGTCGTGCAGTGCGTTCCGGACGACGCGTGTGGCCAGGTCGTCGCGGAACGGTTCGACGACGGCGCCGAGGCTCCGGTAGGTGCGGCCGGTGGCGGTGGCACCGAGCAGTACGGCCACGGCGAGGGCACCCAGCCAGGTCAGGCCGGTGACGGGCCGTCCGGCCAGGAATCCCTGGTCGACGGCGCGGGCGATCAGGTAGCCGGAGAGCAGCGCGGGCAGTGACTCGACGAGCGACCAGCCGCAGAGGCGGGTCAGCTCGCGGCGGTGGGCCCGTACCGCCCGCCAGGTCTCGTGGCGTACGCCGGGACGGGTCACGGTTCACCGCTGGTGGGTTGGAAGACCGCCCGGTAGTCCGTGTCGGTCCAGAGGAGCTGGTGTGGTGCGAGGGCGCGCAGTCGACCGCCGTCGAGCCAGGCGACCAGGTCGGCTGCGGCGGCGGTCGCGGCTCGGTGGGTGATCACCAGCCGGGTGCGTTCGCCGGGCCGTCCGGTCACCGCCTGGGCGATGCGGTGTTCGGTGGCGGTGTCCAGGTTGGAGGTGGCGTCGTCCAGGATGAGCAGTCGTTCGGCGGCGAAGGCGCGGGCCAGGCCGAGGCGTTGGGTTTCGCCTCCGGAGAGGGGTGTGGTCGCCAGCGGGGTGCGGTAGCCGTGGGGTAGCAGTTCGACGACGTCGGCGACGGCGGCCGTGCGGGCGGCGTCGAGGACTGCCGGTGTCGCGGGTGTGGGGTCGGGCGGCGGCGTCGCCGATTCGGCCGGCATGGCCATGCCGATCGCGTCGTGGATGGTCGCGCCGATCAGCACGGGCCTGTCGAAGGCGTAGCCGACGGCCCGGCGCAGTGCCGTGGGGTCGAGGTGCCGCAGGGGTACGCCGTCGAGTCGTACGTCGCCGGCGTCGGGATCGTGCAGCCGTCCCGCCACGGCGGCGAGTGTCGACTTGCCGGAGCCGGACGTTCCGACGACGGCGATGGTGGCGCCGGCCGGGACGTCCAGGTCGATCCGGTCCAGGATGGGTCGGCCGTCGTCGCTGTGTACGCTCACGGCGCGCAGTCGCAGCGCGCCGCCGCCGGGTGGCAGGGGTCGGTCGCCGGTCGGAGCGGTGGGCTGGGCGAGCAGTTCGGCGACCCGGTGCGCGCCGGCGCGGCTGCGGACCAGGTGGTTCAGTGTGGCGAGTACGCCGCCGAGTCCGGCGCCCATCGCCGCGTAGCGGACTGCGGCGACCAGTTGTCCCGGCGTCAGCCAGCCGGCGGTCAGGGCGTACCCGCCGACGGCGACGACGCTCAGGTGCAGCAGTGGGGCCACGGCGGAGGTGCGTGCGTTCGCGCGGGCCAGCAGGTCCCAGCCGCGGCGGCCGTGCGCCGCGAGTTCGGGTAGGGCCGCGAGGACCCGTTCCTGCTCGCGGTGGGTGGTGGCGGCGGCGGCGATGGTCCGGGCGCCGGTCAGGGACTCCAGCAGTCGGCCGGCGATGGTGCCCAGCGCCCGCTGGTAGCTGGCGGTCACGGCGGAGGCGTCGGAGACGAAGGCCCGCATGAGGGCGGCGAGCAGGGTGAGGCCGGCGAGCAGGGTGAGGCCGAGTACCGGTTCGATGATGGTGAGGGCGACGACGCTGCCCAGGGGCGGGATGACGGCGACTGTGGCCAGCACCACGGCGTTGCCGGCTTGTCCCGCGTCGGCGGTCTGGCTGACCAGCCGGCCGACGAGGTCACCCACCGGGTGGTGGCGGGTGGCGCGGACGTCCAGCGCGAACAGGTGCCGCAGCAGGTGGCGGCGCAGGCCGGCGGTGGCGCGTGCGGCGCCGGATCCGGTGGCCAGGTCGGTGAGGGTGTCGACGCAGATGAGGACGACGACCAGGGTGCAGGCGGACACCATCCACCAGCTGGGGCCGGTGGTGAGGGCGGCGTCGACGGCGCGGCCGAGGGCTGCGGGCAGCAGGAGTTCGGCGGTCGCGCCGAGGAGCGCGACCGCGGCGAGCGTGGCGGTCCAGCCGCCGCCTGCCAGGACCGTGCGCCGGAGCAGTCGGTCCCCCACGGCGAACGTCGGCATCGGTCCTCCCGGGTGCTACGCGGTTGCCCTGGGCGGGTACGTCTACCCGCCCAGGGTGCCACGTGCGGATGGATCAGTTGCAGGTCGTGACGGAGAGCGAGCTGTCGCCGCAGAGCAGCAGGCTCGCCCGGCTACCACCGCCCGTGCGGTCGGCCGGAGCCATCTCCAGGCCCTGGAGGTCCAGAAGCGCCATGTCGTTCACCTCCCTTCCTCTCGTTCGTGGAGTGCGTCGCCCTCGCTGTCGCGAGGGAGTCTCTGTGCGTCCGGCAGGGGCGCGAGGAACGGCAGCGCCGGTGGTGCGGCGTGCCGGGCGCAGGCCAGCGCGTACAGCACGCCGGCGGTGCCGGTGCCGAGGTCCATGGACAGGCGCAGCAACTGCTCGCCGGGGAAGGCGGTGCCGTCGCGGTAGGGCAGCGCGTGCCAGGGCAGCCGTCGCAGTTGCGCGTCGAGTTCCCGGCGGTCGGCGTCGTGTGTCGAGGCGGCGAGGTAGGCGATGATGCCGGCCCGGCCGGTGAAGAGTCCGGACTGCGCGTAGAACGGTGAGCGTGCGGCGCGGCGGATCTGCGCGCTCGCCTCGGCGAACCGGTCGTCGGCGCGGTGGCGCAGGTACTGGTCGAGGACCAGTCCGATGCCGGCGCTGCCGTGTGCCAGGTACGGCATGGTCCGCCAGCCCTCGTTGACCTCCAGCGCGCCGTCGGGGCGCAGCACGCAGCGGCGTAGGTCCTGGCGTAGTGCCGTGGCGGCGTGCCCCAGCAGGTCGTCGTCGCCGGTGAGTTCGTGCAGGCGCAGCAGCATCAGCGCGGGGCCGGTCCGGCCGCGCAGCAGCCCGGCGTACGGGTGGCGGCCGCCGCTGATGTCGGGGCCGGGGTCGTCGGCCAGCCGGTCGATCACCCGTTCGGCGGCGCGCCAGGCGGCGTCGCGCAGCGACTGCTCCCCGGTGCGGGCGGCCAGTTCGGCGAGGTTCAGGGCGATTCCGGACAGCCCGCTGGCCAGGCTGTGGTCGAGTCCGTCCACCGGTTCGCGGAGGCAGATGTCGAGGACGTCCAGCGCGTCCTGTCGGCGTCCGAGGTGCTCCAGGGTGTACGCCACGCCGTGCAGTCCGTCGTAGAAGCCGCAGCGGGTGCCGGACGGGGGTGCGGTCGCCCGCCGCGTGAGCCACTGTTCGTGCTCGGGCCAGCGGCCCGCGCCGCTCGCGGCGAGGGCGTACAGCACGCCGGCGGCGCCGTGGGCGAGGTTGAGGCCGCCGCTGCGGAACTGTTCGATGTCGCCGGGGAAGAGCCGGTCGTCGCGTTCGGGGGTGGCGCTGGCGATGATCGCTCTGGTGAGGTGGTCGCGCTGGGCGGGCCAGTCGTCCGCGCCGAGGTCGGTGTGGGGGTCGGTGGCCTGGCGGGGAGCGCCGGTGATCTCCTCGACGGCCGGGTCGAGGAAGGATCGCGGGATCGGGAAGTTCGCGGCGATGATGTCGGCCAGGTGGGCCGCCTTGGTCGGGGCGAGGCGGACCAGTTGGGTCAGGGGCAGGAACAGCGCCAGTCGCAGGCACGCCAGGGCGTACCGGTCGACCGCCGGGCCGCTGCGGTCGCGGGGGGCCGCGAAGCCCTGGTTGCGTAGTCCGGGTCGGCGGTGCCCGGTGATCGGGGCGGCGACCTCGAAGTCGACGAGGGCGACCTGGTCGTCCGGGCGGATCATGATGTTGAACAGGTGCAGGTCGCCGTAGACGAGGCCGCGCTGGTGGATGGCCGCGATGAGGGACTCGACCTGCTCGTGGACGTGCCGCGCCCAGCGGGTGTACGCAGCGCGGTCGTCGGGCGTCGCGTCGGCGTCGATGAGCGGGTACCTGTCGACGAGCACCTTGTTCAGGGGCCGGCCCTGGATGAATTCGAGCGCGAGGAACCGGTGCTCGCCGAGGGTGAACTCGTCGTGCACGCGTGGCACCTGCGGCAGGTCGGCGAGTTGCCGCAGTGCGGCCGCCTCGCGGGCCAGTCGGGCGACGGCGTCGACGCCGTCGGCGTCCAGGCCGGCGTGCGGGCGGGCTTCCTTCAGCACCACCTCGGTGTCGCTTCGCAGGTCCCGGCCCACGTACAGCCCGCCACCGTTGGAGAAGTGGATCACTCGCTCGATGCGGTACGGCACCTGGTTGGTGCTGGTGTCGTTGCGGGCGGCCAGGTGCGGGCCGAGGAAGTCCGGCAGGGTGATCCAGGACGGTACGTGAAAGACCGGTTCGCGGCGGTCGGGCACCAGCGCACCGGTGTCGTCCTCGATCGCCGGGACCACCTGCCCGTCCGGGGAGTGGCAGTAGCGGGCGGCGAATCCGCCGTAGCGCACGTGGACCGGGCCGGCACCGTAGCGCAGGTCGCTCAGGATGTACGGGCCGGACTCGCCGGCGAGCAGCTTGTCGAGCTCCTTGCAGGTCAGCTCCAACTCGGCGTCGTCACGGGGGTAGACGGTGATGAACTTGCCGCTGGCGGCCCGCGCGGCGTACTTGGAGTTGCGCAGCAGCAGCGTGCGGGGCCCGCGCAGGAACTTGAAGGACAGGCCACGGGGGACGCAGTAGTCCCAGACCGCGTCCAGCACCCGCTCGGCGTTCGTCAGGCCCGCCGAGATGTGGACCTTCCAGCCCTGCTGCGGCAGCGAGCCGCCGTCCGGACCGTAGATCAGCCAGTCGTCGAGCGGCTCTCGCCGCCAGCCGGTCGGGACGGGCCGGTCGGCGGCCGGGAAGACGGGCTGGGCGACGGCGCTGCCGAGCGAGTCGTAGAACAGTCGATCCGCGGCGCAGTAACTGTCGTAGCGCTCGTCCATCGTCCCGCCTCCCGTCTCGAACCCGTACCGGCTGTTGTGCCGGCGTTGAATCGAGTCTCGTGGACGGGACGGGGCGCGCCACAGTGCGCTTAGTCATCGGCTTCGATGTGAGGCGCACGGGTACTCATGACAAAAGTCAGGTCCGCGCGGCCGGCGGGCGCCCGGGACGCGCTCGGGTGCTCGCCGCCCAGGTCAGTCGCGGGTGCGGCGCAGCCAGTGGTGGGTGTGCGCGCGCAGCAGGGCGGGCTGCTCGTAGGGCAGGTAGTGGCCGGCCTCGTCGATCACGCTGAAGGTGCCGTGCGGGTAGCGGCGCATGGCGTGGAACTGGTCGGCGTAGCCGACGATGCCGTCCTGCCGGCCGGTGAGCACGCTGACCGGGCCGTCGAAGACGGTGTCGGCGGTCTCGTCGGGCAGCGCGTACCCGGGTCCTGTGCGGAGGTCGTGTTGGAATGCGTCGTCGCCGGGGCCGCCGGAGTTCAGCGCGGCGAGGACCGTGGCGACGACGCCCGGGGTGCGGTGGCCCAGCGCGGTGTCGAGGTGCGGGTGCAGGTCGGCGGGGGCGGCGTCGAGCCAGCCGGTGGGCGCCGTTGACGGGTGGGGGTCGGGCAGGGTTCGGCTGGCTGGTGCGATGGTGACGCCCGGGCAGACGAGGAGCAGGCCGCGGACCAGGTCCGGTCGCTGGCGGGCGATCCCGGCGGCGAGATAGGCGCCGTAGGACGCTCCGGCGAGCAGGACGGGCGCGTCGGTGTGGCGGTCGAGCCATGCGCAGACGGTGTCGAGTATGGCTTGGGAGGCGGGGTGGTCGGTCGCCGGTGAGTCGCCGTGGCCGGGCAGGTCCAGGTACGTCTCGTGCAGGCCTGCGCCGGCGAGGGCGGGGCTGAAGGCTGCTGCCGTGGCGGCGCGGGTGGTGCTGAACATAGGCAGGCAGACAATCGTCGGTCCGGTTCCCGTTGTTTCGTCAACCGCCAGGTCCATTCCGGGAGCCTAGCGAGCGGACGTGGAACGGGTGTGCGTCGCCTGCTCGTGCTGGCCCGACTGCGCTGCCTGCGATCCGTCGCCGGCAGCGGATCGCAGGCAGCGCCGAGTCCGTCGGCGGACACCTCCTGCGGTCGTTGAGGGATGCCGGGGCGCCGGCTGGGTTCGGTCGGCGCACCGGGTCGGCTCAGATCCAGGGCACCTGGGGGGACGGGTAGAAGTTGACCTGTTGCAGCCGCCAGCGGGGTGCCTGCTCCCCCAGCCGGGTCCGGAATGACTCCCAGTCGTGGCTGGTGGTGGTCGACCAGCCGAGTTCGGCGATCGCCGGCAGGCGGGGGAAGGCCATGTACTCGATGTCGTCGAGGCTGCGCAGGGTCTCGGACCACAGGGGCGCCTCGACGCCGAGGACCGCGCTCTCGCCGACGCCGGTGACGCGCGTGGCCGGGTCCCAGCCGTACGCGTCGGACACCTCGATGAGGCCGGCCCAGCGCAGTCCGAGGCGGGTGGTGGCGTCGTACTTCATGTCCAGGTAGGACTTGTTGGCGGGGGACATGATGACCTTGGTGCCGCGGGTGACGGCGTCGACGAGGTCGGCGTTGGTGGTGCCGGTGCCCCAGAACTGGGCGACGGCGTCGGCGGGCGGATCGGCCTGCGCGATCTCGTTCCAGCCGGAGGCGCGTTTGCCGTACTTGCTGACCAGCGGCAGCACGCGGTTCATGAACGTGCGGTAGTCCTCGTCGGTGGTGGCGTGGGCTTCGTCGCCGCCGATGTGCAGGTACGGGCCGGGGGTGATGGCGGCGAGTTCGCGGATGACGTCCTCGACGAAGCGGTAGGTGAGCTCGTCGTTGATGCACAGGGAGCTGTAGCCGACGGCGATGTCGGTGCGTGGGGGCGGTGCGACGCCGTCGCAGTTGAGTTCGGGGTAGGTCGACTGGGCGGCGTTGGTGTGCCCGGGCATGTCGATCTCGGGGACGATGGTGACGTGCCGGGCGGCGGCGTACGCGACGACGGCCTGGTAGTCGGCTTTGGTGAGGTATCCGGGGCCGACGCCGTCGACGCCGGTGCCGGGCCCGCCGCCGACGGTGGTGAGGCGGGGCCAGGAGTCGATCTGGATACGCCAGCCCTGGTCGTCGGTGAGGTGCAGGTGCAGGTAGTTGATTTTGTACTGGCTGATGAGGTCGACGTACGCGGTGATCTCGTCGACGGTGTGGAAGTGCCGGGCGAGGTCGAGCATGGCGCCCCGGTAGGCGAAGCGCGGGTAGTCGATGATCCGTCCGCCGGGGATGGTCCAGGTGGTTCGTTGCCGGGTGGGTGCCTCGATGTCGGCGGGTAGGAGTTGGCGCAGTGTCTGGGTGCCGGCGAACAGCCCGGCGGGGGTGGTGGCGCGGATCGTCACGCCGCGGCGGGTGACGTCGAGCTGGTAGCCCTCCTGGCCGACGCGGTGGTCCGCTCCCCCGAGGACGAGGGCGATCTCGGGCAGTGGCGTGGAGGGCACGGGCAGGACGGGCAGGGGGTAGCCGGTGGCGGGGCGCAGTGTGTCGGCGAGTTGGCGGCCCACCTGCCAGGCGGCGGAGGAGCCGGGTGCGGTGCGGATGACCGTGAGGGGGCTGAGCCGGAATGCGGCGCGGGCGTCGGGGCGGGTGTCGACGGGCACGGGGATCACGTCGGTGAGCTGTCGGGCCGGGGTGCTCGGTGTGGCGACGGCGGGGGCTGCGGAGAGGGTGAGCGGTAGCGCGAGCGCGGCTATGGCCAGCAGCCGCGTCGTGGTGTGTCGGCGACGCACGGATACCTCCAGGCCTTCGTCGTGATCGGTGGTCATCGATCCGATTCGCACGCTACCCGGGACGCGACCGGACTGTAAACCTTCCTAATCGTTGATCCGGGGACACCGCCGTCCCCGGGTGGTGCGGCTGTCGCCGTGCTCACGGCCACCCTGTCGGGGGAATGCGCAGGTGGGCCGGGCCGTTCACCGATTGGAAGATCAGGTTCACATGATCGGATGGAAGTGCCATGCCCATGCGCTCAGACGCGGTAGTGCTGTTCGGCGTCACGGGAGACCTCGTCTCGAAGAAGTTGTTCCCGGCGCTGTACGAGCTGACCCGCCGCGGCCGCCTCGACGTCCCGGTGATCGGCGTGGCCCGCTCCCCCTGGGACGATCAGCAACTGGTCACCACCGCCCGCAAGTCGGTCACCGAGGCCAACGACGAGGTCGACGACGAGGCGTTCGACGCCCTGGCGGGCAACCTGTCGATGATCTCCGGCGACTACGCCGACCCCGACACGTACCGGCGGCTGGCCGAGCGCCTGCGTGACGCCGAGCGGCCGATCTTCTACCTGGCGATCCCGCCGGCGGTGTTCGGCGCCGTCGTCGAGGGCCTGGCGGCGGCCGGCCTGGCCGACCGGGGCCGGGTGATCGTGGAGAAGCCGTTCGGGCGTGACCTGGACTCGTCGCGGGAGCTGGACCGGACGCTGCGCGCGGCGTTCGACCCGCAGCGCGTCTTCCGCATCGACCACTATCTCGGTAAGGAAGCCGTCGAGGGCCTGTACGCCTTCCGGTTCGCCAACCGGTTGTTCGAGCCGCTGTGGAACCGCGACCACATCGACAACATCCAGGTCACCCTCGCCGAGGGGTTCGGCACCCAGGGCCGTGCCGGTTTCTACGACACCGTGGGCGCCACCCGCGACGTGCTGCAGAACCACATCCTGCAGGTCGTCGCGTTGATCGCGATGGACGCGCCGGCCGCCGACGACACCGACGCCTTCCGTGCGGCGGAGAGCGCGGTGCTGCGCCAGATCGAGGCGCTGTCGCCGGAGAGCACCGTGCGGGGACAGTACGCGGGCTACCGCGACGAGCCGGGCGTCGCGCCGGGCTCGAACACCGAGACGTTCGTGGCGACCCGGTTGACGGTCGACTCCCCCCGCTGGGCCGGAGTGCCGTTCTACCTGCGCACCGGCAAGTCCCTGCCGGGAACGGCCACCGAGGTGGTGGTCGAGTTCAAGCAGCCCCAGCGGACGCTCATCCCGGCCGAGGGCGGGGCCGCGGCGCCGGCGAACCTGCTGCGCTTCCGGCTCGGCCGCGGTGACGGCATCACGATGTCGATCCAGGCGAAGAGCCCGGGCGCCGAGGTGACCAGCCGGCCAGTGGACCTGTCGGTGGACTTCGGCGCGGCGTTCGGTCGCCGTCAGGAGGCGTACGAGCGGCTGCTCGACGACGCGATGGACGGGCAGCATCTGCGGTTCGCGCGCGCCGAGACGATCGAGGAGGAGTGGCGCATCGTCGGGCCGATCCTGGACCTGGCCGACGAGGTGCAGCCGTACGACAAGGGCACCTGGGGTCCGGCGGACGCCGACGCCCTCGCCGGCGGCTGGCACACCCCCGACCTGCGGTAGTGGCGCTGCTCACGGTGCCGGCACCGCCGGCGTCGTGGCAGGCTGTGCCGGGTGACAGGTGATCATCAGGGTCAGGACGCGGTACGCGCGCTCGCCGAGCTGGCGGAGGCCGAGTTCATGTTCCGGTACGAGTCGGGGGCGCCGGCCGACGTCCGGGACGCGCTCGGCATCCGCACCGCCCGGATCGGTGGCGGAGTGGTGCTGTCGATGCGGCACGACCCGACCGGCTACTGGAGCAAGGCGCTCGGGTTCGGCTTCGACGAGCCGGTCACCGGTGACCTGATCGCGCGGGTGTGCGACGTGTACCGCGCCGAGGGCACTCCCGGTGCGGTCATCCAGATCGCGCCGGACCGGTTGCCGGCGGACTGGGACGAGATCTGCGCGCGGGAGACCATCACCCCGGGGAGCGTCTGGGTGAAGATGGCCGGCGAGATCGCGGCGCTGCGGCCGGGCCGCACGGACCTGCGGGTCGGACCGGTCCCCGACGAGCTGGTGGACGAGTGGACGTCGGTGGTGCTGCGGTGCTTCGGCATGCCCGAGCAGCACCTCGCGCCGATGCTCGCCGCCGGTGTGCGCGATCCCGGCTTCCGTCCGTTCGCGGCCTGGGACGGCACGCAGATGGTGGCCGCCGCCAACCTGTTCGTGCACGGCGAGGTCGCCTCGCTCAACACCGGCGCGACCCTGCCGACGCACCGGGGTCGGGGCGCGCAGTCGGGCCTGTTGGCGGCCCGGGTGGCCGCCGCGGCGGCGGCGGGCTGCCGGTGGGTCACCGCCGAGACGGGCCGACCCGATCCGGGTACGTCCAACCCGTCGCTGGACAACATGCGCCGCCTGGGTCTCACGCTGCTCTACGAGCGGCGCAACTGGGTGTGGCGGGCGCAGCCGGCCGGCTAGCGGCGATCGGTGGCAGCTCAGACGCGCGACGCCCGGCGTGTCGCATTGCTCATCTGCCAACGATCAAAGGGCGCCCGGCCCGTCCGGCTCGGTTTCCTGGAAATGGGGTATCCGACCGTCGTCGGTACCCCATTTCCCGCGAAACGGAGTCGATCGCGCGGGCGCTGGTCAGGCGGCGGTGTCGAGGGCCTTCGCGAAGCGGACGAAGCCCTGCCACTGCGCGGAGCCGAAGCTCAGCGTGCCACCGTCGCGGTCCTTCGTGTCACGGACGAGGACGACGCCAGGCAGGTTGTCGGCGACCTCGACGCAGTCACCGCCGTTGTTGCCGCTCTTCGTGCTCTTGCGCCACTGCGCACCCGTCACGTCCATGATGCTGCCGCTTCCCTGATGAGATCCAGGGACTGCGTTCGGGACAGCGCTTCGCCGCGAACACACTCCCACCGCCGTTCGAGCGTACCAATGTCGATGGTTTGCTCCGTGATCAGCGCGGGCGCTTGGCTGTCGATGTGTGCGACGCGGCCACCGTCGGGCAAATCGGCGAGTGTGAAGGGGCCGCCAAGTCCTGGGTACATGCCAGCCGTCAACGGGACGACGTAGACCCGTATCGCCGGCATCGCGGCGTAATCGGCGAGGACCGCCAGTTGCTCCGCCATCATCGCCCGGTCGTTGCCGCACGTCCGCCGCAGGACCATCTCATCGAACACCGCGATAAAAAGCGGCGGGCGCTCGCGGCGCAACACTGCCTGCCTGTTAATCCGTGCGGCGGCGAGATCGTCCACCTCAGCCGGGGTCATCGCCTCGCCTGCGAGCGTGGCACGGGCGTACGCCTCGGTCTGGAGAAGGCCGGGGATCCATGCGAGTTGGAAGGTTCGTAGCGACGCTGCCTGGCGCTCGATGTCCGCCCAGGGTCGAAACCACGCCGGTTCGCGACGGGTCAGGACGTCCGGCCATAGTTCACCGACCTCCTGACCGAGCAGGCGAGCGACCTCGGCGCGGTGTCTCGCGCGGGGAATGCGTCCCGGGTTGGCCCACCGTGCGGCCGTCTTCGGATCGACCCCAACCTGGCCAGCGAGACTCTCGGCTGTTTCGCCCGCCTCGGCCATCGCTGCGATGAGTACGTGGTTCACTGCGCGCCTCCCTCTGACGTCCCGAACGTCCCAGAGGAATGCTTATACGGAGTGTATGCGTCCCGCAACCCCCAGCGAAGGTGGGAGGTAGACGGCGCGGCCGGTAGGGACCCGAACCCGGCGGACGCGTTCGTAGCGGGGCCGCCCCCACGGGCGAGCACTCACCGGGGCGGCCCCTCCCACCGCCGCACATCCGAGGGGAAGACCGTGCCCATCGAGAAGCTGAAGCCCGCCGGCGCGAGTGCACGGGAGGTGCGCTCTGGCGACCTGCTGCACCTGACCCGTGCCGCGAGTCCGCAGTTCGTCCGGCCCATCACGGTGCGGGTGATCCGGGCATTGAGCGACCGGCACACGTACGACGGCTGGCTGTGGATCGACGCGTACCAGCTCGGCCGCAACGGCGACGCCGTCGCGCGGCGCGAGTTGTACCTGATGCCGGCGGGCGCGCGATGGTTGACGGCGGTGCCGGCGCCCGTCCGCCGTACTCCGGTGGGGGTTGGTCGGTGACCCGGCGTCGGCCCGCGCATCTGCCGACGCGACCGACCTGGCGGTGTCGGGCGTGCGGCATCGCCTGGCCGTGCTCGGTGGCGAAGCTGAACCTTCTCGCCGAGTACCGCGAGGATCGAGCCGCCCTGCTGGATTATCTGACGACGCTGCGCGACGAGGCTGTGGCACAGCTCAGCGCCGAGCTACCTGACGGCGTGCCGCGCGCTGATCTGACCGAACGGTTCACCGGCTGGGCGTCCGCCCGGTAGTTCCTCGGCCCGAGGGGCTGACTGACCGCTCAGCTCACGGCATCGACCGTCCGGCGCTGGCGAGGTTTGCCGACGAGGCGCGGTGTGGGCATGTGGAGGACGTCTCCCGTCCGCTCCGGAGAGGAAGCAGCGCATGCTTTCCGCACTCGATCGTCGGCACACCGTCGCGCCGCCCGGCTACAGCCGGTGGCTCATCCCTCCGGCGGCGTTGGCCATTCACCTGTGTATCGGTCAGGTCTACGCGACCAGCGTGTACAAGAACTCGCTGATCGCCCACTTCGACGCCAGCCAGACCGCGATCGGGGTCATCTTCAGCATCGCGATCGTGATGCTGGGGTTGTCCGCCGCGGTCGCCGGGACGTGGGTGGAGGCGAACGGGCCCCGCAAGGCGATGTTCGTCTCGGCCTGCTTCTGGGCGGCGGGCTTCCTGGTGGGCTCGCTGGGCATCGCCACGAAGCAGCTGTGGCTGCTGTACGTGGGTTACGGGCTGCTCGGCGGCATCGGCCTGGGCATCGGGTACATCTCCCCCGTCTCCACGCTGATCAAGTGGTTCCCGGACCGGCCGGGTCTGGCCACCGGTCTGGCGATCATGGGTTTCGGTGGTGGGGCGATGGTGGCCTCCCCGCTGTCGCGGCAACTGCTGTCGTTCTACGACCCCGCCTACGACCCGTCCAACGCCGGCTCCACGGCGTCGGGCAGCGCGCTGGTGTGGCTGTTCGTGACGCTCGGCCTGGGCTACTTCGTGATCATGATGTTCGGGGTGGCGAACGTGCGGGTGCCCGCCGAGGGGTGGCGTCCGGACGGCTTCGACCCGGCGAGCGTCGCGGCCAAGCCCCTGGTCACCACAGCGAACGTGTCGGCGGCCAACGCGGTGAAGACCCGCTCGTTCTGGCTGCTGTGGGTGGTGCTGTTCTGCAACGTGACCGCCGGCATCGGCATCCTGGAACAGGCCAGCCCGATGATCCAGGACTTCTTCCGGGACAACGGCACCTCGGCGGTGACGGTGGCGGCGGCCGGCGGGTTCGTGGGCCTGCTGTCGCTGTTCAACATGGCCGGTCGGTTCGTGTGGTCGTCCACCTCGGACGTCATCGGACGCAAACCGATCTACCTGGTGTACCTGGGGGTCGGCATGGTGCTGTACGCGCTGCTGGCGCTGGTCGGGCAGACCGCGACGGCGCTGTTCGTGCTGCTGGCCTGCGTGATCCTGTCGTTCTACGGCGGCGGGTTCGCCACGGTGCCGGCGTACCTGCGGGACCTGTTCGGGACGTACCAGGTGGGTGCGATCCACGGTCGGCTGCTGACCGCCTGGTCGGCGGCGGGGATCGCCGGCCCGCTGATCGTCAACGGGTTCCTCGACGCGCAGGGCGAACCGGGCACGTTGACGGCGGCGGCGTACCGGCCGGCGCTGTTCACCATGGTGGGCGTGCTCGCGGTGGGCTTCGTGGCGAACCTGCTGGTGCGTCCGGTGCCGCAGCGCTACCACGAGCCGGCGCGGGGTCAGAGCGCGGACGAGGACACGGCGGTCGAGAGGAGCGGTACGCGATGAGCGACGACGGTCGGCACGGGCAGCAGGCCCGGTTGTGGATCTCCTGGTTGGTGGTGGCGGTGCTGCTCGGCTACGGGGTCGTGCAGACGGTGATCACGGCGGCGAAGCTGTTCACCCACTGAGGCGGTGAGCCGGGGCGCACCACGCCCCGGCTCACAGGCCGCCGGAGACGCGCAGCACCGTGCCGGTGGCGTACGAGGCGTCCGGGCCGAGCAGCCAGGCGATGGCGGCGGCGATCTCGTCGGGTTCGCCGGCGCGGCCCATCGGGATGCGGCCGGCGGCGCTGTCGGCGCGATCGGGCACGCCGGAGTCGGTGTGGATGTCGGTGCGCACCAGGCCGGGGGCGACGGCGTTGACGCGGATGCCGCGGGGCGCGAGTTCCTTGGCCAGGCCCACGGTGAGGGTGTCGGTGGCGGCCTTCACGGCGGCGTAGTGCACGTACTCCCCCGGGCTGCCGAGCGTCGCGGCGGCCGACGACACGTTGACGATGGCGCCGCCGTCGCCCAGCCGGCGGGCGGCCTGCTGGGCACACAGGACGTAGCCGACGAGGTTGACGTCGACGACGCGGCGCAGGTCCTCGACGCGCAGCTCGGTGAAGGGGCCGATGAGGCTGGTGACACCGGCGTTGTTGACCAGGCCGGTGATGGGGCCGAGACGTGCGGCGGCGTCGAACAGCGCGACGACCTGCTCGGGGTCGGTGGTGTCGGCGCGTACCGCGACGGCCTGCACACCGGTGGCCCGCAGGTCGGCCAGGACCGCGTCGGCGGCGGCGTCGTCGCGGCGGTAGCACAGGGCGATGTCGTGCCCGGCGCGGGCGAGTCGGCGGGCGGTGGCCGCGCCGATGCCCCGGCCGCCGCCGGTGATGACGGTGACGGGTGCCACGGTGCCTCCAGGGCTGTCGGGTGGGATGGGCCGACGCTACCGTGACCGGCGCGGATCAGTCGTCGAGAGGAGGGTCACATGCGGCGGGCGTTGGTGCTCGGCGGCGGTGGCGGACGAGGTGTCGGCGCTCTGGGCGTGATCGCTTACGCTCACCGCGCGTTCGATCGGACAACGGAGGTGCGCGGTGGCGGGTGTGGGTGTCGGCGACGTGGTGGAGGACTTCGAGCTGCCGGATGAGACGGGCACGCCGCGGCGGCTGTCGGAGTTCCTGGCGACCGGTCCGGTGGTGCTGTTCTTCTACCCGGCGGCGATGACCCGGGGCTGCACGGCGGAGAGCTGCCATTTCCGGGATCTGGCCGCGGAGTTCACGGCGCTGGGCGCGTCGCGGGTGGGCATCAGCCGCGATCCGGTGGCGAAGCAGGCGGAGTTCTCGAAGCTGCACGGCTTCGACTACCCGCTGCTGTCGGATGTGGACGGCACGGTGGCGCAGGCGTTCGGGGTGAAGCGGCGGGTGCCGTTGGGGCCGCTGAGCATGAAGCGGATGACGTTCGTGATCGGCGCCGACCGGCGGGTCATCGAGGTGATCCACAGCGAGGTCAGCATGAACGACCACGCCGACCGGGCGTTGCGGGCACTGGGCGGCTGAGCCCCGTGCGGCGGGTGTCGCAGCGGGCTGGTATCAAGACAGCAATCAAACAGGTGTACGGAAGAGGGTTGTGATGGATGCCGGCCAGGGTTTGTCCACTGACGAGGTGCAGAGCATCCGGGAGGCGTTGGCGGCCGGGCGTAGGCCGCGGGTGGTGTTCACCGCGTCGGCGGGGCAGATCGCCGGTCAGGTCGGCCAGGTGGTCGAGCTGACCGACCCCGAGGTGTCCGACGAGTTCGTGGTGGTGCGGTTCGGTCGCGACGAGCTGCCGTTCTCCCCCGCGGATCTGGCGGTGGCGCCCAAGGGCGCGGGCCGTCGGCTGGTGGAGCCCAAGGCGGAGCCGGAGCCGCCGGCGTCGCCCGCGGTGGCCGCGCCGGAGTTCGTGTTGGACACGCCGCGGGTGCCCGCGCCGCGACAGGGGGAGCCGAAGGTGGAGCAGACGGAGAAGGCGCCGGCGCGACGGGCGGTCAAGGCCGTCAAGCCGAAGAGCCCGGCCGGTCTGACGGTGACGCTGGCGTACGCCGACGGCGAGTGGACCGTCGCCGCGCAGCAGGGCACCAAGGCTCTCGCGAAGCCGTACGTGGTGAAGCCGGCCGAGGCGTTGAAGATGGTGGCGCTGGTCGACGTGCCCGGTGTGCAGGAGGCGGTGGAGCAGATCCTCGGCACCGAGCGGGCCGAGGCCGAGCAGCAGGCGGAGAAGCTGCGCGCCGAGCTGGCCGAGATCGAGGCGCGGCTCGCGGAGCTGCGCGAGGCCCGCTGAGGGTGCTCAGCGTCGGGTGTGGTGTTCCAGCAGCCGGGTGAGCTGGTCGCGTTCGGCGGTGGACAGCGGGGCGAGCAGCTCGTCCTGGACCCGGCCGACGGTGGCGGTCATCCGGCGGGCCTCGTCGGCGCCGGCGTCGGTGAGGCTGATGACGTTGCGGCGGCGGTTGGCCGGGTCGGGGGCGCGTACGAGGAGTCCCCGACCGGCCAGGTCGTTGATGGCGGCCACGACGTCGCTGCGGTCGATGCCGCAGCGTCGGCCCAGGTCGGCCTGGCTGGCGGGGCCGTCCTCGGCCAGTGACGCGAGCAGCCGGTAGTGGTAGCCGCGCAGGTCGTGCGCGGCGAAGCCCTCGCTGAGCAGGCGGGCGGCATCGCCGACGCCGTCGCGGGCATCACCGTCCGCCTGTACGGGGACATCCCGGCCGACGAGGCGGACGCCGCCGCCCGGGTGCTGACCCTGATCACCCAGCGGGCCAACGCCGAACTGGCGGCGATCCCCACCTGACCGGCGCGGTTCACCGTAAATCCGGAGTGGGCTGCCGGTCAGAAGTAGTCGAGCAGCTGCGCCACGCCGCCGGCGCCCAGCAGGTCCAGGGCGTCGGGGTCGGCGCCGTGCAGCAGGCCGGCCTGGGCGACCGACCGGGCGCGCGCGGCACCGGCGTACAGCAGGGCGAATCCGCGTACGTCGAGGCGCAGGTCCGCCTCGTCGCCGATCCGGGTCAATTCGGCGGCACCGTCGGCGACGGCGAGGCGCCAGGTGCCGGTGTTCCATTCGGCGAGCGGGTCGGTGAGGGTGAAGTCGACGGTGCCCCGGGCGTGGGCGGGCCACCCGCGTGCGGCGACCGCCCGGACCACGTCCACCGGTCGGTGCATCCACAGGTCCCGCTCGTGGTCACGGGCCGACTCCAGCGGCAGGACGGTGCTGACCACGTCACCGTCGAGCGGGCACAGCCGCAGGGTCGGCGCGACGCTGGCCCAACTGCCGAGCACGCCGACGAGCGCCCGCGCGGCCTCGGCCGTGACGGCTAGGGCCTCGTCGACGGTGAGCACCGAGTCGGCGCCGTAGCCGCGACCCCGCTGCCAGGTGGCGTATGCGACCAGGTCACCGCCGTCCTCGACGAGGGTGAGCCCATCGCCGGGCAGGTCGCCGTCGGCGGTGAAGTGATCGAACAGCTCGCCCCGGCGGGTGAGCATGCCGTTGCGGTGCCGGGTGACGCCCTCGTACAGGGCGGCGACGGCGGGCAGATCGACAGGCGTGCCGGCGCGCACGGTCAGGTGCGCGGCGGGCCGGTGTCGGGGCAGCGCGGCGGTGGCCAGGTCGACGGTGCGCAGCACGCCGGCGGTCTCCCACCCCAGGGCGCGGTACGGGGCGGCGACGGTCGGGTAGAGGGCGCTGACCGCCGCGCCGCGCTCGCGGGCGCCGCGCAGCAGGGCGGTGAGCATGGCCCGGGCCACGCCCCGCCCCCGAGCCTCGGGGGCGACCGCCACACCGGCGACGTCGGCGGCGGGCACCGCCCGGCCCGACCACCACTGCTCGTGGTGCAGCTCGACGGCCTTGCCGACGAGCCGGCCGGCGTCGTCGAACGCGCCGTAGCGGGTCATGCCGGGCACCACGACGGTGGTGCTGGCGGGTCGCTCCGAGGTGGAGCCGAACGCGAACCGGCCCAGCTCCCAGGCGGCGTCGAGGTCGTCGGCGGTGAGTTCGCGCACGTGTACGGTGGCGGGCATCGGCACACCGTAGCGAGACGGCCCCGCCCCGGCAGCGGATTTACGCCGGCATGATCGACGCGTCTCCGCCCCCCACCCCGCCGATCATGGAGTTGTGGTGGGTGACGAAATGCCCTTGACGCCCCAAGTCGGGCACCACAAGTCCATGATCGACAGAGGTCGGCGCGCCGGTCAGTGCTGTGGGATGTTGGCCACGCCGATGCGCTTGCGGAACACCCAGTACGTCCACGCCTGGTAGGCCAGCACGACCGGCGTGAAGATCACGGCCACCCAGGTCATGATCTTCAGGGTGTACGGGGTGGAGGCGGCATTGGTGGCCGTCAACGTGCCAGCCGCGTCCAGGGTGGACGGCAGCACGTTCGGAAACAGCGCCGCGAACAGGGTCGCCACGGCCAGGCCGATCGCCACGGCGGTACCGGTGAACGCCCAGCCCTCCCGTCGTACCCGGGCGGCGGCGAGACCACCGAGCAGGGCGAGGGCCGCGCCGACGGCGAGCACGACGGCGGCCGCGCTGGAGCGGATGCTCAACGTCCAGGTCAGGAACCCGACCGCGAGCACGGCGGCGCCGACGCCCAGGCGCACCGCGAGCGCGCCGGCGCGCTCGCGGATGTCGCCGGTGGTCTTCAGGGCGAGGAACACCGCGCCGTGGGTCAGGAACAGCGCCAGGGTGGTCACGCCACCCAGCAGGGCGTACGGGTTGAGCAGGTCCACCAGGCCACCGACGTACTCGTGGTCGGCGTCCAGGGGCACGCCGCGCAGGATGTTGGCGAAGGCGACGCCCCACAGGATCGCCGGCAGCAGCGACCCGAGGAAAATCGCCGCGTCCCAGCGGCGCTTCCAGGACGCCTCGGGCCGCTTGTGCCGGTACTCGAAGGCGACCCCGCGGGCGATCAGCGCCAGCAGGATCAGCAGCAGCGGCAGGTAGAAGCCGGAGAAGAGGGTGGCGTACCACTCGGGAAACGCGGCGAACATGGCGCCGCCGGCGGTGATCAGCCACACCTCGTTGCCGTCCCACACCGGGCCGATGGTGTTGATCAGCACGCGGCGTTCGCGGTCGTCGCGGCCCAGCACGGGCAGCAGCATGCCGACGCCGAAGTCGAAGCCCTCCAGGATGAAGTACCCGGTGAACAGCACGGCGACGAGGAGAAACCAGATGGTGGTCAGGTCCACGATGGGCTCCGGGGTCAGTAGGCGAAGGCGAGCGGACGCTCGGCGTCGTCGGTGTCGTCGGTGGGGTTCTCCTCGCTGACGTCGGGCACCCCGGCCTTGGCGTAGCGCAGCAGGAGCTTGACCTCGATCACGGCGAGGGTGGCGTAGATCAGCGTGAAGGCGGTGAACGAGGTGAGCACCTCGGTCAGCGAGACGCTGCGGGACACGCCGTTGCGGGTGAGCATCTCGCCGAAGACGATCCACGGCTGGCGGCCCATCTCGGTGAAGATCCAGCCGAAGGAGTTGGCCAGCAGCGGCAGCACCGGCATGGCCAGCCCGGCGCGCAGCAGCCACCGGCTGCTCGGGGTGCGGCCCTTGCGCTGGCTCCAGAGCACCAGCAGGGCGATCGCGCCGGCGGCCATCCCGAAGGCGATCATGAAGCGGAAGCTCCAGTAGGTGACCGGGATGATCGGGGTGTAGCTGCCCGCGCCGTACTGGGTGGCGTACTGGGCCTGCAGGTCGTTGATGCCCTGCACGGTGCCGTGCGGGTCGCCGGTGCCCAGGTACGACAGCAGGTACGGGATCTTCAGGGCGAACACCTCGCGGCTGCCGTCGAGGCTGCCGATCGTGAGCACGGAGAACGAGGCGGGGCTCTCGGTGGTGTACAGGCCCTCGGCGGCGGCCATCTTCATCGGCTGCACGTCCGTCATGATCTTGCCTTGGATGTCGCCGGTGAACAGCACGGCGGCGGAGGCGACCAGGACCACCCAGGAGCCGAACTTCGTGGCGAAGCGGTACGCGCCGGTGTCGGCGGAGTCGCGGTTGCGGATCACGTGCCACAGCCCGACCGCGACGATCAGCGACCCGGCGACCAGGAACGAGCCGGCCAGGGTGTGCGGGAAGGTGATCAGGGCGACCTTGTTGGTCAGCACGGCCGGGAAGTCGGTCAGCTCGGCGCGTCCGCTGTCGGGGTTGATCCGGAAGCCGACCGGGTTCTGCATGAACGAGTTCGCCGCGAGGATGAAGTACGCGGACAGGTTCGTGCCGATCGCGGCGGCCCAGATGCTGGCCAGGTGCGCCCGCTTGGGCAACCGGTCCCAGCCGAAGATCCACAGGCCGATGAAGGTGGATTCGAGGAAGAACGCGACAAGCGCCTCGATGGCCAGCGGCGCGCCGAAGATGTCGCCGACGAAGCGGGAGTAGTCGCTCCAGTTCATGCCGAACTGGAACTCCTGCACGATGCCGGTGACCACGCCCATCGCGAAGTTGATCAGGAAGAGTTTGCCGTAGAACTTGGTGAGCTTGAGGTAGCGCTCGTTGCCCGTGCGGTGCCACATCGTCTGCAGGATGGCCACCAGCACGGACAGGCCGATGGTCAGCGGAACGAAGAGAAAGTGGTAGACGGTGGTGACACCGAACTGCCACCGGGCGACGTCCAACGCGTCCACCTGAATACCCCCAGCTATGCGTACTACGAGACGTAGTAAATACTACTGCTCGTCGTAGAGAATCGGGCAGGGTCGGGCGGCCCGAACCGGCCCGGGACCAATGACCCTGATCACCCCGGCCAACCAGCCCTCGCGACCGGGCCGACGCGTGCGACGATGTCGCGCTGATGGACACCGCGAACTCCACCTGGCAGCCGCCGCTGATCTGGCGTGCCGCCCTCCTGCTGGCCCGAGCCCTGGTCGGCCTGCTCGCCCGCCTCGAGGTCAGCGGCGACGTGCCCGCACACCTACGCCGCGGCCCACTCGTGCTGGCCGCCAACCACATCAGCCCGTTCGACCCCGTCGTGATGGCCGCCGCCTGCCAGACCCGCGGCATCGCCCCCCGGATCATGGCGACCGCCGGACTGTTCCGCGCCCCGGTGCTCGGCGCCGCCATGCGTCACGCCGGCCACATCCGCGTCGACCGGGGCACCAGCGCCGTGCACCGGGCCCTCGACGACGCCGCCACCGCCGTCGCCCGAGGGTCGGTGATCCTCATCTACCCCGAGGGGCGCATCGGCCTGGACCCCGGCATGTGGCCCGAACGCGGCAAGACCGGCGCCGCCCGACTCGCCCTGGCCTGCGCCGCCCCCGTCATCCCGGTCGCCCAGTGGGGCTCCCACGAGGTGCTGCCCTACCAGGCGCCCCGGGGCATGCTGCGCGGCGTCGCCCGCGCACTGTGGCGCCGCCCGGTGATCCGGGTGCACTTCGGCACGCCCGTCGACCTGGCCGAGACGACCGCCGCCACCCCGGGGGCGGCCCGCCGGGCCACCGACCGGATCATCGACGCGCTCACCGACACCCTGGCCCCGCTGCGGCCCGACGAACCGGACCTGCCCCGCCACGTCGACCCCGGCCGCCCGAGCGACCCCAGCCGCGCCCACCGCCGCCGCCCAGCCTGAACCAGCACCCCGCCGCCCCCGCGATCGGGTGGGTGCCGGGCATCTCCCGGCACCCGACGCCAGCCCCGGCCATACCATGCGGTGACCCTCACCAGAGGTCACGCGCAGCCGCCCGGGCAGGAAAGCAGGAGATCATGAGCGAGCAGACGGTGCTGATCACCGGCACGTCCACCGGCATCGGGCTGGAGATCGCACTCGGCTGCGCCCGCGCCGGCTGGCGCAGCGTCGCCACCATGCGCGACGTCGGCCGCGCCGAGCGGCTGCGCGCCGCCGCCGACGCCGCCGGGGTCGCCGACCTGATCGACGTACGCCGCCTCGACGTGACCGACCCCGACTCGGTGAGCGCCTGCGTCGAGGAGGTCGTCGGCACGTACGGGCGGCTCGACGCGGTGATCAACAACGCCGGCGCCGGGCATGTCGGCACCCTGGAACAGGACACCGTCGACGACGTGCGGGCCGTCATGGAGGTCAACTTCTTCGGGGTCCTGCACGTCAGCCGGGCCGCCCTGGCGCACCTGCGGGCCAGCCGGGGCCGCCTGATCACCGTCTCCAGCGTCGGCGGGATCGTCGGGCAGCCGTTCAACGAGGCGTACTGCGCCGCGAAGTTCGCCGTCGAGGGGTACATGGAGTCCCTCGCCCCGCTCGCCGCCACCACCGGGGTACGCGTCACCGTCGTCGAGCCGGGCGCGGTGGCCAGCGAGTTCGTCGCCAACATCGGCATCGACTCCGACGCCGCCAGCGCCGCCGCCGGGGTGTACGGGCCGGCGCTGCGCGCGTACCTCGCCCGCACCGGGCAGGCGTTCGCCGCCGCGCAGTCCGCGGCCGACGCCGCTGCGGTGGTGGTCGCCACCCTGACCGACCCGACGCCGCCGGTGCGGGTGCAGACCTCCGACGGCGCCCGGCAGTTCGTCGGCGTCAAGCTCGCCGACCTCGACGGCTCCGCGGTGGCCCGGATGACCGGCGGCTGGCTGGCCTGAACGTCGTCACGCCGGACGACGAAAGTCGCCGGGAGGTCACCCGGCCTCCACCGGCGGCAGGCATACTGCGTCGCGTGCTGACCCGATTCGGCTACCTCGACGCGCCCGCGCCGCTGGCGTTCGCCCACCGTGGCGGCGCCGCAGACGGCGACGAGAACACCACCGAGGCGTTCGCCCGCGCCATCGGGCTCGGCTACCGGTACGTGGAGACCGACGTGCACGCCACCGCCGACGGCGTCGCGGTGATCTTCCACGACCCGACTCTCGCGCGGGTCACCGGCGAACCGGGGCGCATCGCCGACCTGCGCTGGGCCGACCTCGCCTCGGTACGCGTCGGCGGTGCTGCCGTCGTACCCCGCCTCGACGAGGTGCTGGGCGCCTGGCCGCGGGTCCGCTTCAACATCGACGTGAAGGCCGACGGCGGCGTCGAGCCGACGGTCGCCACCGTGACCCAGGTCGGCGCCGCCGACCGGGTGCTGCTCGCCTCGTTCAGCGACGCCCGGCTGACCCGGCTGCGCGCCCTCACCGAGGGACGGGTCGCCACCAGCCTCGGCATGCGCGGGGTCGCCCGGCTGCGGCTGGCCTCCCTGCACGGACGTCCGCTGCGCCTGCCCCCCTCGGTGGTCGCCGCGCAGGTGCCCCCGCGCTACGGGCGGGTGCCCGTGGTGGACCGCCGGTTCCTCGACTACTGCCACCGCCTCGGCCTGCAGGTGCACGTCTGGACGATCGACGAACCCGCCCAGATGCACGACTTACTGGATCGTGGCGTGGATGGCATCATGACCGATCACGTCGGCGTGCTGCGCGACGTCTACCGCAGCCGCGGCCACTGGGCCGCCTGACCATCAAGGACCCCCGATGGCCGAGACCGTGACCCCCACGGTGCACGACACCCCGCCTCCGGCGAGCACTCGCCGGGAGCGGCGCGGCTGGTACATCTACGACTGGGCCAACTCGGCGTTCCAGACCACCGTCATCACGGTGTTCCTGGGCCCGTTCATCACCACCGTCGCCGAGCTGGCCGCCGGGTGCGAGCTGGGCGCGGACACCTGCGACGGGTACGTGCACCCGCTGGGCATCCGGGTGGCGGCGGGGTCGTACTACCCGTACCTGATCTCGCTGTCGGTGTTCCTCACCGTGTTCGTGCTGCCGGTGATCGGGGCGATCGCGGACCGGTCGGCGCACAAGAAGCGGCTGCTCGGCGGCACCGCGTTCACCGGTGCCGGCGCGACCATCGCGATGGCCTTCGTGACCGGCGACCGCTACCTGCTCGGTGGCGCGCTCTTCCTGATCGCCAATATCTCCTTCGGCGCCGCGATCGTGGTGTACAACTCGTTCCTGCCGCAGCTCGGCGGCCCCGACGAGCGCGACGGCATCTCCAGTCGCGGCTGGGCGCTGGGCTACCTGGGCGGCGGGCTGCTGCTGGCGTTCAACCTGGTCGCGGTCACCCGGTTCAGCGAGGACGACAACCCGCAGCGCACCCTGGACCTGGCCCGCTGGTCGATCGTCTCCGCCGGGGTGTGGTGGGCGGTGTTCACCCTGGTGCCGCTGCGCTGGCTGCGGGAACGCCCCAGCGCGGAGGCGGCCCTGGGGCAGCGGGGCAACGTGCTCCTCGACGGGTTCCGGCAACTGGGCCGCACCCTGCGCGAGATCAAGGCGTACCCGCTGACGCTGTTCTTCCTGCTGGCGTTCCTGGTCTACAACGACGGCATCCAGACCGTCATCACCCTGGCCAGCCAGTACGGCACCGAAGAGCTGCGGCTGGAGCAGAGCACCCTGATCGTCACGATCCTGCTGGTGCAGTTCCTCGCATTCGGCGGCGCGTTGAGTCTCGGCGCGCTGGCCCGGCGCATCGGCGCGTGGAAGACCGTGCTGCTCAGCCTGGTTCTCTGGACCGGTGTGATCATCGCCGCGTTCCGGCTTCCCGCCGAGGCGCCGGTGCCGTTCATGGTCCTCGGCGCGGCCATCGGCCTGGTCCTCGGCGGCAGCCAGGCGCTGAGCCGGTCACTGTTCAGCCAGCTCATCCCCGCCGGCAAGGAGGGCGAGTACTACGGCTTCTACGAGATCAGCGACAAGGGCACCAGTTGGCTCGGGCCACTCGCCTTCGGGCTGGTGTTCCAACTCACCGCCTCCTACCGGGTGGGCCTGGTCTCGCTGCTGATCTTCTTCGTGGTCGGGTTCCTGCTCCTGGCGGCCGTGCCGATCCGCCGGGCCATCGTCGCGGCCGGCAACACGCCACCCCGGGTGCTCTGAGCACGCATCCCGCACCCGACAGATCAGGCACGGTCGATCGGCTAGGCTGCCCGACCGTGACTGACGACGCCGCTGCCGCCCCGACCTGCCTGGCCCACCCGTTCCCCGGCCAGCCGCACGCTCCGGCGGGGTGCGCGGCGGCACGCGGTCTTGACGGGCGTCCGGTGCACGCGGCGGCGTTGAAGTTCTTCTGGGGGCCGATGGACTGTGGCAAGTCCACGATGGCGTTGCAGATGAACTACAACCACGCCCGGCAGGGCCGCCGCGGGCTGGTCACCACCCGCATCGACCGGTCGCTGGGCCCGCAGGTCACCACCCGCATCGGCCTGGCCCACGAGGCCATCGAGGTCACCGACGACCTGGACCTGCGGGCTCTCGTGCGGGGCCGGTGGGCCGACGGGGTACGCGTCGACTACCTCATCTGCGACGAGGCGTGCTTCTACACCGTCGAGCACGTCGAGCAGATGGCCGAGCTGGTCGACAGCTACGACGTGGATGTGTTCGCGTTCGGCCTGGCCACCGACTTCCGCTCCAGCCTGTTCCCCGCCGCGCAGCGTCTGTTCGAGCTGGCCGACGAGGTGGCCCGCATCCAGGTCGAGGTGCTCTGCTGGTGCGGCCGGGAGGGGCTGCTCAACGCCCGCGTCGTCGACGGTCGGGTGGTCCGCGAGGGCGCCCAGGTCGTCATCGGCGATACCGTCGACACCGCCGACGTGCGCTACCAGGTGCTGTGCCGCCGGCACTACCGCAGCGGCGACCTCGGCCCCCGCGTCTGACCACTCCCGCCGCCGTCGCCGCGCGGACGGACCCATTGCAGGAACCGTTCGACGTACGCCGCCGGGTCGGGCGTCAAACCCAGCTTCACCGCGTCGGTGTACGCCTCATCGAGCAGGGTCGTCAGCATCAGCACCATCCCGACACGGTCGCCGTGCCAGCGGGAGAGCAGCGACAGGCGTGCGGGCGAACACGGCCAGGGGGCACCGCAGCGCCGGCACCGCCAGTGCGGCAGACCGGGATGGTGTGCTCGCGCGGCCGCCGTCATCCGGTGACCCAGCGGTGCGCGGGGGCGAGGTTGCGGAACACCCGATCGGGTCGCGGCAACGGTGGAACGGGAAACCCGATCGGGTGTTCCGGCGGGAGGCTCGGCGGTTCCGGCTTCTCGGGTTCTGCGGGCTTCGGCGCTTGCGGCACGGCTGTCCCCCTGCGTGTGGTCGGGAAGGGGGCCCGGCCTCGGTGCTCGCCGTCGTGCCAGCCGGGCCCCCGGTCACGACGCGCCCGCGGACAGGGGCCCCTTACCGTCAGTCACGTCGTCTACAAAGAACCTTGCCAGGGGTTGCGGTACGCATACACTCCGTAGCAGGGTTCCTCTGGGACGTTCGGGACGTCAGGAGGGGACGCGATGAATCAGGGACTCATTGCCGCGATGGCTGAGGCGGGAGTAACCGCTGAAAGCCTCGCAGGTCAGGTGGGAGTCGATCCGAAGACCGCCGCGCGTTGGGCCAACCCGGGACGCACGCCGCGCAGCCGGCACCGCGCCGACGTGGCGCGGGTGCTCAGCCGGGACGTAGCCGACCTGTGGCCGGAGGTGATGACGCGACGGGAACCGGTCTGGTTCCGGCCCTGGGTCGACATCGAACGCGAGGCGGTGACGTTGCGGGCCTTTCAACTCGCGTGGATACCCGGTCTGCTGCAAACCGAGGCGTACGCCCGCGCGACCCTGGCCGGCGGCGTGCTGGCGGCAGACAAGGTCGCCGAGCTAGCCGAAGCGCGCGTGAGCCGGCAATCGATCCTGACCCGCGACGGTGGACCTCTGCTGGTCGCCGTGCTCGACGCCGGAGTGCTCAGCCGTCGGGTCGGCGATGATCGCGCCCTCATGGCTGCCCAGCTCGCGCACCTGCTCGCCTACGCCGAACGGGGGACCGTTCAGCTTCACATCGTGCCGGCCGACGCCCCCAGCTACCCCGGGCTGGACGGTCCCTTCACGATCGCGGACATGCCGGACGGGACCCGGGTGGCACACGTCGACAGCCCGGCACGCGCTCAGATCCTCGACCAGCCGGCAGATCTTGTTACGCTCGAACGACGTTGGGAACGCATTCGAGGCGAGGCACTTCCCCGAGGGCGCTCCTTGGAATTTCTCAGAGAAGCGGCAGCATCATGGACATGACCGGCGCGCAGTGGCGTAAGAGCACAAAGAGCGGCGGCAACGGCGGTGACTGCGTCGAGGTCGCCGACAACCTCCCGGGCGTCGTCCTCGTCCGCGACACCAAGAACCGTGACGGCGGCACCCTTTCCTTCACCCCCGCGTCGTGGCGCGGCTTCGTCGCGATGGCGAAGACCGCTCGCTGACCGACCGACCGCAGAGCCCCCGGCGCAGGCCGGGGGCTTCTTGCGTGCCACACCAGCCCCGGCAATGCTCGCGGACCGGCGGGTCAGAACGGGTCACCGCACACCCGCCAGTCGCCACCCTCACGGACCACCGGCAGGCGGCGCTCCTCGCTGATCCCGCCGTCGCGGGTCACCGTCACCGTCACCGTGCCGTGCGGGCGCCCGCTCCTGGTGGCCACCGACACGTCGGTGATCTCGTAGTCGGTGACCATCGGCGGGGTACGCACCCAGCTGGTGAAACCGATCGCGCTCCAGCGGCTGCGCGCGTCCTTGCACAACCGGTCGTACGCGCCGGTGGTGTCGCCGAGGGTCACCTCGTTAAGGAAACCGTCGGCGGTCTCCCGGATCGGGCCGGCGGCCCCACGAACCGTCTGCAGGTTCCAGGCGGCCAGCCCCGCCACCCCGACGCAGCACAGCGCCACGCCGAACCCGGCGAACGCCAGCCCGGTACGCATCGGACGGGTCCGCCGGGCCGGTCGGCTCCACGACTGGCCGGCACCCACGACTACCGACCGTAGAGAACACCATCACGCCGCAGCGGGACAAGTCAGAAATCCGGTGCGCCGGTGCGCCCTGTTCGGACCGGCCACGGATCGTCTACCGTCGGCGCACACCCCCGAGCAGTGCCAGGAGCCGATCGATGAACCGCTTCGTGCAGCCGGTACCACCCCCCGCCGACCCGTACGCCGACGACACCCTGCTGCGGTCCTGGCTGGAACGTCACCTCGGCCCGGCCGGGCACGCCGCCGCGAAGGGCCGCCTCGCCGACCTGGCGGCCGACGTCAGCGGGCCGCTGCGCGCGGCGCACGCCGACGCCGAGGCGCACCCGCCGACGCTGGTCCGCTACGACCCGTGGGGCGCCCGGATCGACCGCATCGACACGTCCGCCGGCTGGCAGGCGCAGCGGGCCGCCGCCGCCCGGCACGCCGTGGTCGCGTTGCCCTACCTGCCGGACGCGCGCGGCACCTGGGGCGCCGCCGCGCGGGTCGTCCAGCACGCCCTGCTGCACCTGTACGGCCCGGAGTCGGCGACGTTCTCCTGCCCGGTGGCGATGGCCGACGGTGCGGCGGCGCTGCTCAGCATGCCCGACGTCGACGCCGTGGTCCGCGACGCGTGGCTGCCCCGGCTGATCGCCACGGACCCGGCCACGGCGATCACCAGCGGGCAGTGGATGACCGAGTCGCAGGGCGGCTCCGACCTGGGCCGATCCAGCACCGTCGGCCGGCCCGCCGCCGACGGGTCGTGGCGGCTGACCGGCCAGAAGTGGTTCTGCTCGGCCGCCGACGCGGCGATGGCGGTGGCGGTGGCCCGACCCGACGGCGCCGGACGGGGCAGCCGGGTGCTCGCCCCGTTCCTGGTGCCCCGCTACGCGGCCGACTCGCCCCTGGCCGACGGGGCCGCCGCCGACGCGCCCGCGCCGGGTGTCACCGTGCACCGGCTCAAGGACAAGCTCGGCACGCGGGCGTTGCCGACGGCCGAGATCGGCCTGCACGACGCGTACGCGCTGCCGCTGGGCGACCCGGCGGTGCCCGGCCTGGTCCGGGCGATGACCCTGGTCGTGGTGACCCGGGTGCACAACGCCGCGGCGGCGGCCGGTGGGATGCGCCGCGGTCTCGCCTACGCCCAGGCGTACGCCGACGTGCGGCACGTCGCGGGCGGCGCGCTGGCGTCCTCGCCACTGCACCGGGCCACCCTGGGCACCCTCGCGGTCGACGCGGCGGGTGCGTTCGCCCTGGCCGGGCACGCGTTCGCGCTGCTCGGACGCGTCGAGGTGGGCGCCGATCCGGCGGCCGCGGCGGAGCTGCGCATCGTGGCACCGCTGGCGAAGCTCGCCACCGGCCGGCTCGCCGTCGGCTCGGCCAGCGAGTACGTGGAGAGCTTCGGCGGGGCCGGCTACGTGGAGGACACCGGGGTGCCCCGGCTGCTGCGCGACGCGCAGGTGCTGCCGATCTGGGAGGGCACCACGAACGTGCTGGCCCTGGACGTGCTGCGCGCGTTGACCCGGGAGGACGCGGGGGCGCCGCTGCTGAGCCGGCTCGCCGCCGCCGTGGACCTGGCCCGGCCGCTGTCGCCGGCGCTGGCCGACACGCTGGCCGTGGCGACCGCGCAGCTGCGGGACACCATCGCCGCGGTGACCGCCGACGCGGGCGCCGAGGCGGTCGTCGCGGGTGCCCGTGGGCTGGCGCTGCGCCTGTCGTACGCGCTGACCACCGCCCTGCTCGTCGAGCACGCCGCCTGGGGTGACGAGCAGGCGGAGCTGGCCGCCCGGCTGTGGGCGCGACGCTGGCTGCGGCACGAGGAGATCGCCGAGGACGCCCACCACCACCTGGACCTGCTCTGCTGAACGGCCGGCGCGAGCGGAGGGCGGGCACCCGTGTCGGTGCTGATCGAGTTGGGCGACACCCGGGGTGCGCCCCCGGACGACGAGCACCGGCCGCCGGCCGGGCCGTCGCCGCGCTGGCGGGTGGCGCTGCTGCTGGCGATGTGTGCCCTGCTCGGCGGTGCCGCCGCGCCGGCGCGGCTGAGCGCCCAGGTGGGGCCGGCACTGCCGAGCCGGGCGATCCTGCTCAGCGCGGGCCCGCTGTTGCTGCTCGTCGATCCGGGGGCCGACCCGCCGACGCTGAGCGCGTACGACACGGCGGCGTCGTACCGCACGCCACGGTGGCGGGTCGGCATGTCGCCGGCCACCGGATGGTCCGCCGAGACCGCCGGCGACCTCCTGCTGATCACCGAACGCGACCAGCTGCGCCGGGCGTCGGCGACGACGGCCCGGTCGGTGCGGACCGGCCTGCCGCTGTGGCGGCGACCCGAGCGGGTGTACGCGGTCGGCGACACGGCGGTGGCGGTCAGCGAGGTGCGCAGCGCGTCCGAGCCGGGGCGGCGGGTGGAGGGGGTGGTGCATGGCGTCGACGCCGGCACCGGCGCCACCCGGTGGTCGGTGCCGGTGCCCTCGACGGCCGTGCTGGAGGTGCTGCCCGATTCGCCCGCGCGGGTGCTGCTGGTGCAGGACGACGGGCTGGCCCGGCTGCTCGACGCGCGTGACGGCAGGGTGCACGGGCAGGGGTCGTTGCCGCCTGCGGACTACGGCCCGGACAACCCGCAGGCCGTCGGCGGGCACCTGGTGCTGCGCCACCCCAGTGGTGCGGGGGTGACGCTGACCGGGTACGACCTGCCCGGCCTGGTGCCGCGCTGGCGGATGCCGGTCGAGGCGGGTGACCTGACGCTGCGGGCCTGTCAGGGTCTGCTCTGCGCGCAGGACCGGGGCGGCCGGTGGGCGTTCGACCCGGGATCCGGGACGCGCGCCTGGACGTGGCCGGCCGGGCAGCGGTGGCGCACGGTGGCGGGCGCCCGGGGTGCCACCGACACGCTGGTGCTGTTCGGGACGGCGGCGGACGGGCGGCGGACCCTGGTCGCGACGGTGGGTCGTGACGGCCCTCGGGTGCGCGGCGTCCTCCCGGCCGGGATCACCGACTGCCGCCGGGCCGGCGCCCGGCTGGTCTGCCGCGAGAGTGCCGCGCGGGTGTCGGTGTGGCCGCTCGACGTGCGTTGACCCACGATGCGCGGCGGGTCGGGAATCGCCGGCGTACCTGACAGTGGCTGGCAGGTACGCCGGGGCAGACTGCCGGCATGACGACAACCGCAGACCTCGCGATGGTCAACCTGGACAGCTCCGACCCGGCCGCGCACGCCGCGTTCTACCACCGGGTGCTGGGCTGGGAGATCACCCACAGGCACACCGAGTACGCCATGATCAGCGGTGGTGGCGTCTCGATCGGCTTCGGGCTGGTCGAGGGCTACCAGCCACCGTCCTGGCCGGACCCGGCCGCCGCCAAGCGCTACCACCTCGACCTCTACGTCGACGACCCGGCGGTGGCCGAGAAGGAGTTCGTCGCGGCCGGTGCGTCGAAGCCGGAGTTCCAGCCCGGCGGCGAACAGTGGGTGGTGCTCATCGACCCGATCGGCCAGCCGTTCTGCATCTGCCCCCGCCCGAAGGGCTGACGCGGCGGTCAGCGCAGGGGGCCACGGGCGACCGCGGCGCGCATCGTCGCCGCATCGGCCGCCGGGACGAATTCCAGCTACCAGGTGGCGCCGGCCGCGGCCAGCTCGCCGAGGTACGCCCGCTCGGCGCGCTCGTCGGGTCGGCGCCGTCGACCGCCGATCGCCACGTCGAACGGTTGACCGTCGGCACGCGTCGGCGGCAGAGCAGCCACCAGCTCGTGCACCTCGTCGGGGGTGAAGTCGGACCAGCCGGCGGTGTCGGTGAGCTTGTACGGCACGATGCCGTCGGCGCGGGCCGCCCGACGTCGTACCGCGCCGGCCTGGGTGCTGCCGCCGACCCAGACCGGCACCCGGGGCGACTGCACCGGGGGCGGCCGCAGCGCCACCTGATCGGCGCGGTAGTGGGTGCCCCGGTGACGGACCCGCTCGCCGCTGAGCAGGTCGGTCAGCGGTCGTCGCCGTCGTAGTGGATCAGATAGTCCTCCAGGAACACGCCGTCCCACCCGGCGTGCTCGGCCAGCTCGCCCAACTCGACGAGGGTGGACACCGCGACGGATCGGAGATCTCCAGACCGTGTCTCATCCGCCGACCCTGGGAAGGGGGTACGACGCTCAGCCGCGTCGCCGCGAGCGCGCCGCCCACACCACGTACGCCGGATCGCGGTCGAGGTTGTGCCGGTCGCGGTCGTAGCGGCGGGTGGTCCGTGGGTCGGCGTGCCCCATCGCGTCCTGCACATCCTCCAGAGGGACGCCCTCGGAGCGGGCGGTGGTGGCGAAGGCGTGGCGTAGGGAGTGCGGGGACAGTCTCGCCCAGGCCGGGATGCCGGCCGAGCGGGCCAGCCGGCGGACCATCCGGAACACCGAGTGTCGGTCGAGCCGGGCACCGCTGGCGGTCACCAGCAGCGGTCCGGTGAGCTGCGGCACCGGCACGCCGGTGGCGGCGGCCCGTTCGGCCAGGTAGGCGTCCACGGCGTACCCGGTGCCGGGGGTGAGGGCGCGGCGGCGCTGCTTGCCGCCCTTGCCGACGAAGCGCACGCTGCGGTGGCCGCGTTCGGTGCCGAGATCGGTCAGGTCCAGCGAGATCAGCTCGCCGACCCGCAGGCCCAGGTCGGCGAGGAGCGCGATGGCGGCCCGGTTGCGCGCGGCGGTTGGGCCGGTCTCCGCGTCGGCGGCGCCGAGCAGCGCGTCGACCTCCTCGGGGGTGAGCCCGACGGTGGCCGAGTGGTCCCGGTCGACGCGGGGACGGTCCGCGCCGGCGACCGGGTTGGCCGGCACCGCGCCGAGCTTGACGAGGAAGTCGTACCAGCTGGACAGCGCGGAGAGCCGACGCGCCACGGTGGCGGGGGTCAGCGGTCGGCCGCTGCGCGCCCCGATGGTGGACTCCAACGCCCGGGCGTACTCGTTGACATGCAGGAACGTGGCCCGCAGCGGATCGAGGTCGCGGCCGGCGCACCAGGTGAGCCAGCCGGTGACGTCCCGCCGGTACGCGTCGCGGGTGTGCTCGGACAGCCGCCGGTTGCGCAGCCACGCCTCGGTGACGTCGACCGGCCCGCCGGGCAGGGCGGGGCGGGCGGCGGGGCGGACGAGCACCGGAGCGTCGGAGGAGACCATGTGAAAAATGTTCTCAGGCTCGGATGGGTTGGCGGTGCAGGCGCGCCGAGGCCGGGCGCTACCGCATCCGCACCGGCAAGAACACCGGCTTCGGCCGATCCCGTCCCAGGTCTTCGCGATCAACCAGGCCTGCCTCCAGTTGGCCGCGCGGTAGTTTCCCGCGAAAAACAACTCCAGCGCTGGTCAAGGCGACCCTGCTCGGACGTCTGGAGCCCGGCATGATCAGCCCGTGTGACCAGCGCTGGAGTTGTTTATGGTCTGGAAACTACGGACGGGTCCACTCCCAACTGACACACGGTCTTAGGGCAGCCCTTCACCAAGGGCGAGGGCCCCCAGTCACCGACCATCTGTTGCGGCCAAATGGGAACGCATTCGATAGACGGGAAAGGCGGCCGCCAGCACCTGCCTCAGGCCCACCACCCCGCGCTTTGCCAAACACTGTCCGTTGAGATCGGCTCGCAGCAGCAGCCGCCACCCGAGCCTGGCGGCGCGCTTCTGCAGCTCGGATGCGAGCTTGAACCGCCGCCTCGTCGGCTAGCTCTCTAAAGGCTTCGCGACCTGTCTGAGCATGTCGGCTTGACCGTTTTGTCCGCTCGGGGTGGGTGCGGAGGTGCCGGGCCGAGGGTTTCACCCTCGGCGCGCCCGCCGGCTCACCTGGCCGGCGACCACCCCGCAACCGGCCGAACCTGTCGCCGCCCGCTGAGGCGTCACATCGGGTCGGTGCGCAGCCGCGCGTGCAGGTGCATGTCGTGCCAGCCGTCGGCGTGCCGCACCGACCCGCGCAGCACACCCTCCACGGTGAACCCGGCCCGCGCGGCCACCCGGCACGACGCCGCGTTGGCGGTCGAATGCTCCAGGGCCAGCCGGTGCAGCCCGGCGCGCGTGAAGCTCCACCGGGTCAGCGTCCGCGCCGCCGCGGCGGCGACACCCCGGCCACGGGCGGTGGGCAACACCCAGTACGACAGGTGCGCCGACGCCTCGCTGAGCAGCACACCCCGCCACCCCACCTGACCGACCGGCCGGTCGTCGGCGTCGACGATCGCCCAGCTGGCGGCCGTCTCGGCACGCCACCGGCCGGCCCACTGCGCCGTCCACGCCCGCGCCTCGTCGTCGCCGTCGAAGCGGCGCACATGCCACCGCTGGATGTCCGGGCAGTCGAAGGCGACCCGGACGAGCGGGGCATCGCCGTCACGCCACGGTCGCAACGCCAACCCGGGGCGTACCGGAAGGTGGGGCTGCTCCTGCCCGCCGACGCTCCCGGCGGGCAGGGCAGGCGCGACGAGCAGCGGCATCGTCCCAGTATCGCGGCTGGCCTCACTCGCCGGTCGGGCCGCCGGCGAGTTCGGCGACCACGTCGAGGTGGCCGAGGTGACGGGCGTACTCCTGCACCAGGTGGAACAGCACACGCTCCAGCGACGCCGGTTCGGCACCGTTCCACCGCGGGCCCGGCGCCCCGACCTGCGCCAGGTCGTGGCCCGTCACCACGGAGCTGGTGTGCGCGCCCTGCGCGCGCAGTGCCGCCACCAGGTCCGCGCGGGTCTCCTCGGGCGCCACGTACCAGCGCTCCCCACGACGGTCACCCCACGGCTCGGCGACCTGCCGGCCCTGAAAGCCCCACTCGATCCAGCGCAGCTCGACGTGGCGCAGGTGCGTGAGCAGCTCCAGCGGCGTCCAGCCCGACGGCAGCCGGCTGCGCCGCACCTCCGTCTCGTCCAACGCCGACACCTTGGCCAGCACGGACTCCCGGAAGTAGTCCAGGTAGCGCAGAAAGACCTCGCTGCGACTGCCGGCCGCCGCGGTGGGCTCGGGAAACGGGATCACGGTGCGGTCGGCAGGTCGCGGCCGCGCTGGCGCACCCCCGCGCCGCCGTACGGGTAGTCACCCACGGGCGGGGCGCTCGCCTCGTCCAGCAGCCGCATCTGCTCGGCGTCGAGGACCAGGTCGGCGGCGGTCAGGTTGTCGTCGAGCTGCTCGATGGTGCGCGCGCCGAGGATCACCGAGGTGACCGCCGGTCGGGCCGCCAGCCAGGCCAACGCCACCGCCGACATGGACACGCCACGTTCCCCGGCGACCTGGCCGACCGCGTCGAGTACCCGCCAGGTGCGCTCGTCGGCGTTGCGACCCGCGTACGCCTCGACGCCGCGCTGCGGGTTCTCACCGAGGCGGGTGGCGCCGGTGGGCGTGCTGTCGCGCTGGTACTTGCCGGTCAGCCAGCCGCCGCCCAGCGGCGACCATGGCAGGATGCCGATGCCCTCGTTCTCGCAGACCGGCACCAGCTCGAACTCGATCTCGCGGGCCAGCAGGTTGTACTGCGGTTGCAGCGTCACCACCGGGGTGAGGTTGAGGTGCTGGGTGAGCAGGGCCGCCTTCTGCAACTGCCAGCCGGTGAAGTTGCTGACCCCGGCGTAGCGGATCTTGCCGGCGCGGACCGCGTCGTCGAAGAACCGCAGCGTCTCCGGCAGCGGGGTCAGCGGATCCCAGGCATGCGCCTGGTACAGGTCGACGGCCTCGACACGGAGCCGCCGCAGGCTGGCGTCCAGGGCGCGGGTGAGGTGCACCCGGGACAGGCCGGCGTCGTTCGCGCCGGGACCCATCGGGAAGCGGCCCTTGGTGGCGATCACCAGGCGGTCCCGCACGCCCGGCCGTTCCGACAGCCACCGCCCGACGATCTCCTCGGAGATGCCGGCGGAGTAGACGTCAGCGGTGTCGATGAAGGTCCCGCCGGCGTCGACGAAGCGGTCGAGCTGCGCGAAGGTGCCCGCCTCGTCGGTCTCGGCGCCGAAGGTCATCGTGCCCAGACACAGGGTCGACACCACCGTGCCGGTGGCGCCCAGAGTGCGATATCGCATGTCGTCCTTCCGGTCCGAGTGACGAAGCTGATCTTCGCACCCGGCCGGGGCACCTGCACCCGGAGGCTCGCGGGCACCCGCGCGGTGGCCACGGGGGCGATGATGGGCGGGTGAGCGAGTCCGCGATCGGCATCGACCGACCTCACCAACCGGCCCAGCCCTTACCGGGTCGGCCACCGCAGCCCGGCCCGCGCGCGCTCGGCCCGTGGCTGGCGGTCGCGGCGACCAGCCTGACGTTGCTGCTGCTCGCCGGCCGCTACGGCTACCACCGCGACGAGCTGTACTTTTTGCTCGCCGGCCGACACCTCGACTGGGGCTACGTCGACCAGGGTCCGCTGGTTCCGGCGCTGGCCCGGCTGCTCGACACGATCGCGCCGGGCAACCTGGTGCTGCTGCGTACCCCCTCGGCGGTGCTCGCCGGCGTGGCGGTGCTCCTGGTCGCCGCCATCGCCCGGGAACTGGGCGCCGGCCGGGGCGGGCAGAGTTTCGCGGCGGTGCTCGCCGCGTTGTCCGGCATCGTCCTCGCCGGCGGGCACCTGCTCAGCACCACCACCGTCGACCTGCTGGCCTGGCTGGCCGCGGCCTGGTGCGCGGTACGGCTGCTGCGCACCGGTGACAGCCGTTGGGCGCTCGGTATCGGGCTGGCGCTCGGCGTGGGCATGCTCAACAAGCTGCTGCCCGCCCTGCTGGCCGTGGGTCTCATCGCCGGGGTGCTCATCGCCGGGCCGCGTCGGCTGCTGCGCGACCGGTGGGTGCTCGCCGCCGCCGGGGTCGCCGTGCTGCTGGCCACACCGAACCTGATCTGGCAGGCGACGCACGGCTTCCCGCAGCTCGGAGTGGCGGCCTCCATCTCCGAGGGCGACAGCTCCTACAGCGGTCGCCTCGACGCGTTCGTCCTCCAGTTCGTCATCATCAGCCCGTACGCCGTGCCGATCTGGATCGCCGGTCTCGTCGCGCTGCTGCGCCGGCCGGTGTGGCGGGCGTACCGGGCGGTGGGCTGGGCCTGGCTGGTCGTGATCGGCGTCGTGCTGATCGCCGGCGGCAAGGGTTACTACGACGCGCCGCTGCTGCTGGTCCTGACCGCCGCCGGCGCGGTCGTGACGGTGGCGTGGGCCTCGCGCGGGTCGGTCCTGCTCCGTCGGGGACTGCTCGCGGTGGGCGCGGTGCCGTTCCTCCTGCCCACCGTGGTTCTGCTGCTGCCGGTGCTGCCGGCCGAGCGGTTGCCCGGTTTCGTGGTCGACGTCAACTACGACGCCGCTGAGACGATCGGCTGGCCGGCGTTCGCCGACTCTCTCGCCGCCGTCCATCGTGGCCTGCCGGCGCAGGAGCGTTCGCGAGCGGTCATCCTCACCGGCAACTACGGCGAGGCCGGTGCCGTGGCCCGGTACGGTCCGGCCCGTGGCCTGCCCCGCGCCTATTCGGGGCACAACAGCATGGCCGACTTCGGCCGACCGCCGGCCGACGCGGACGTGGTGGTCGCCGTCGGCTGGGAGCGCCCCGACCGGTTGACCGCCTGGTTCGACGCGTGCGCGCTCGCCGGGCGGGTGGACCAGCGGGTCGAGGTGGACAACGACGAGAACGGCGGCCCGATCTACGTGTGCCGGGGGCTGCGGCGTCCGTGGGCGCAGATCTGGGACACCGAGGTACGCCACACGGGCTGACCCGTGCTCAACCGTCCTTGTCGCCGCCGAGCCAGGCGCTGACGCTGACCAGGGCCTCGGGGCCGGAGTCGACGTCGACGTCGCGGGCCAGGTCGGCGATCGTGACCCCGGCGAGCGCCTGGCGCCACGCGTCCTCCGCCGCCCACATGGCGCGGGCGATCGGGCACGGGCTGGTGCAGGCGGCGGCCGGGGTGGACAGCGGGCCGCGCTGGCGGATCTCCGTGCAGACGAACGTGGGGCCGGGGCCGTCGACGGCCCGGACCACGTCGAGCAGACCCGCGCTCCGGAGAGCAGACGGCCGGACACGACGCCGTGCCGCTCTCACCATCCACCGGAGTGGATCTCCTCACCGGGCAGGGCCTGGCCGACGCCCTCACCGGCGCCGACGTCGTCGTCAACCTGACGAACTCGCCGACCTTCGACGACGCCTCCCCCGCCTTCTTCCAGACGACCATGGACGACCTGCTCGCCGCCGCCGCGAACGCGGGCGTGGGCCACGCCGTGGTGCTGTCCATCGTCGGCGTCGACGAGGTGCCCGACCTGGCCTACTACCGCGCCAAGGTCCTGCAGGAGGACCTCCTCAAGGCCGGCCCCATCCCGTACTCGATCGTCCGCGCCACCCAGTTCTTCGAGTTCGTCGACGCGATCCTGTCCTGGACCGCCGACGAGAACACCGTCCGGCTGCCCGCCACCCCAGTGCAGCCGATGGCCGCCGCCGACGTGGCACAGGCCGTCGCCGACGTCAGCATGGGCGCCCCTCTGGGCGGCGTCCGCAACGTCGCCGGCCCGGACGTCTTCGGCCTCGACGACCTGGGGCGGATCACCCTCGCCGCCCACGGCGACCAGCGCACCGTCACCACCGACAACAGCGCCGGCATGTTCGCCGCCGTACCCGGCGACGCCCTCATCGCTCCCGACGGCGCCGTGATCGCCCCCACCGCCTACCGGGACTGGTGCCGGCGGTCGCCCAGCCAGGCGCGCCGATAGCCGCCGCCGGCCGCTCAACCCATGAACCTCTTAGTGCGCTCACGGGTTGAGCGGCCGGTTTGCATCGCTAAGTGGTCCGCTCCGTAAATCCTTCGGGGGTTATGCGGTCAGGGCCAGTGCGGCAGGCTGGTGATCGCAGCCGGTGGGTTGCTGGGGGTTCT
>NZ_JBFAHZ010000039.1:0-49388 GCF_040654415.1 Micromonospora sp. NPDC050695 | reverse complement strand
CAGGCCGATCATGCGGTCGTAGGCTTCGAGTGCCAGTTCGTGTAGTTGTTCGCCCAGGCCGGCCTCGGCCCACACGTGCAGGCGTCTGCGGATCGTTCGGTCCGAACACTGTGGGGTCGCTACCCGTTCGTAGCCCGATCCGTGGACCAGAGCGGCGATGAGCAGCTCGAACACGACCCGGTTCGGAATCTGGCGGCGGTGGCAGCCCAGCGGATGCGTCGGGTCGAACCCGGGCTGCTCGGGACACAACGCGGCGAACTGGACGAAGATCGGTTCGAGCAACGATGATGGGAGGGCAGGCACGGGACTCCATTGATCACTGAGCGTAGAGAACTCCGATGATCAACCTCCCGTGCCTGCTTGCTACCCCCGGGTATCCAACTGTCCGAATCTTGGATACCTATTGCCGGTCGCTCTTAGCGGAGTTGGACCCGCGCGGCGATGGTGGTGAGCGGCCGCGGCGCTCTGCTTCCGCCCGTCTTGATCTCGCGATGGCGCTGTTGGCCGCCGACCAGCCGGACGAGGCCAGCGTCGTCGCCGCCGATGCGGTCCGGTCGGGGCGAGTGGTGTCCTCGAACTGGTGGCGGGCGCGGGAGGTGCTCCGCAAGGTCGAGCACACCGGGGCTGCGGAAGCGGCAGCCCTCCGCGAGGTGTACGAGGCGTACCGGCCCGTGGCTCGATAGCGGACGGCACACGCGACCAGCGGACAATCGCTAGCTATCTGTCACCTCACGTTCACCAGATGCTGTGAGTGAGGGCGGGATCGGTGCGAACCAGGTCGTCAAAACGAGATCACCTGCCCCTGCCCAGCGGAGGTGGAAATGAGCGGTAAGGACGATACCGGTGCGCCCAACATGGGCGAGCAGATCGACGCCGCCGAACGGGAACAGGCCAAACGCCGGTTGCTCGCGCAGGCCGAGGCGGAGCGGATACCGGTGCAGGAGACGACTCGAGCGGTGCCGGATCGGCGGTGGCGTGGTGAGCCCTGAGTCGGTGCCGATCGGTCGACGGGTCGCCTACCTGCGGGTGCGGCGGAGGTTGTCGCAGCAGTCGTTCGCGGATCGGCTGGGGAAGTCGAAGAGCTGGGTGGACAAGGTCGAGCGTGGGGTCCGATCCCTGGAGCGGGTGTCGACCATCCGGGAGATTGCGGCGGTGCTGAGGGTTGACGCCGCAACACTGCTCGGTCGGGATGTCCAGCCCGCTGGGGTGGCTGAGCGGCGCCAAGGGGTCGCGCGGATTCGGGCGGCGTTGTCGGCGTACCCGATGGCTTTTGGTCGCCCGGCGGAGCGTGCGGGAATGTCGCCCGATCGGTTGGCGCGGGAGGTGCGGCATGCGTGGATGACCTACCAGCACGCGCGGTACGCGCGGCTGGTCGAGTTGCTGCCCGCGGTGGTGACCGAGGTGTACCGCGCCCAGGACCCGGAGGTTGGGCGCGCGGCGGCGGTGGATGCGTACCGGGTTACGGCGGCGCTCCTGGTCAAGCTGGGTGAGGGGAGTCTGGCGTGGTTGGCCGCTGACCGGGCCATGTCCGCCGCCGCCGGCGACCGGGTGTTGCTGGCCTGCGCGGCGGTGCAGCTCGGCCAGGTGCTGCGGGCGTCGGCGCGGGCGGGGGCGGTGATGCTCGCCGCCGCTCGCCAGATCGCCCCGTCCGATCGAAAGGCTGGCACGCCGGAGGAGTTGTCGCTGTGCGGATCGCTGCTCGTGCAGGCCGCTCTGATCGCGGCCAGGGCGGGGAACGACCGGGTGGTCGGTGACCTGCTGAGCGAGGCCGCCGAGCTGGCCGCTTACGTCGGCGACGGACAGGACCATTACCGGACGGCGTTCGGGCCGACGGCCGTCGAGCTGGCGCGAGTCACGGCGGCAATCGAGTTGGGCGACGGGCCGCAGGCGGTCGCCCGGCACGAGGAGGCGATCGGGCGGGACGGATGGCGGTGGCTGCCGGTCGAGCACCGTGCCGCGCACCTGATCGACGCGGCGCGCGCCTACTTCCTGACGGACGACCTGACCAACGCGGCCCGAGTCCTGTTGCGGGCGAACAGCGTCGCGCCCGCCGAGATCCGTCACCGGCCAGCCGCGCGGGACGTGGTCGCCCTGGTCGCCCGTGACCCGGACGCCCCACCGACTATCACCCAACTCGCCATCAGCCTCGGCGTGCTGTGAGTGATGACGGTCTCCCGTCGAGGTGGAGGTCAAATCGTGTGGATCGTGATGAGGTCTTCGAGACCTGCGAGATCGTCGGCGTTGCGGGTGTAGATGGCGGCGTCATGGGCGTGTGCGGTCGCGGCGATGAGCAGGTCCATCACTCTCGCTCGTGGCTGGCGGCCGATCTCGACGACGCGGGCTGCCAATCGCGCGTAGCTGTCGGTGATGGCTTCGTCGATGGGAAGCGGATCAAATCGGCGTTGGATTGCGCCCAACCGCGCTAGACGAAGGGCTCTCGCCTCGGCGGTCTTCGCGACCAGAACACCGAACTGGAGTTCGGCAAGGCTGGCGACGCTGATAGCCAGTTCGCCAGGAATCGGGGTTACGTCGGAGGCGATGAGGATGCTTGTGTCGAGGATGCCGCGGCTCACCGCTCAACCCACGGATCGGTGACAGTGTTGTCGAGGAGATCCCGATCGTCTGCCCAACCCGGGTCGGTGGGTTGGTCGAACACGCCGGCCAGGTCGCCCCATTCGCGCCAGCTCCGGGGACTGACCGGGCCGAGCACGGCTGCCGGGCGGCCGGCGACAGTGATTGTCACGCGTTCGCCAGCTTGTGCCCTGCGCACCAGGTCGCTGGCGTTCTGCCGCATCTCCCGCAGTCCAACTTCATGCATAAGCCCTACTGTAGCACTTGTGCTACCAGCGTGGAAGGTCGTTGGTGCTCGCTGTGGCCGAGGGTCTCGGGCGGCCCAAGTGCGTGCAGTTCACGCTCGAGCCTGGATCGAGCGCGATCTTGGGAGCGGGACGTGGCGGCCTTCACGAACACGGGATGGGGCGGGGCATGAACCAGGGCACGCGGAACGAGTTGATCGGTCACCTGGCTGAGGCGGTCGGGTCCGTCACCGTCGCGCATCCGACGCGGGTCGCCATCGACGGCCCGCCGGCCGCCGGCAAGACGACGCTCGCCGACGAGCTGGCCGTCGCCCTACGCGACCAGGGCCGCGACGTCATCCGCGCGACGATCGACGATTTCCTCTTCCCTCGCGCGCGGCGCTATTCGCGCGGCGAGTACTCGGCCGAGGGGTGTTGCTTCGACACCCACGACTACGACGCGCTGAACCGGGTCCTGCTCGATCCACTCGGCCCGGACGGAGATCGGCGCTTCCACCACTGTTACGCCGACATCGTCATGCACAACGACGACCCGCAGCGGCCGGTCTGGGAGTTCAGGCGTCGTGGCTACCGCACCTCGACCGCTTGAACCGTTGACCCCGCCGCGTCGGTCTGTTTGGCTGCCTCCGCGATGACCTTGAACACCCCTCGATGAACAGGAGATAGTCATGTCCTTCATTGCCGCAATCAAGTCCGTCTTCAGCCAGTACGTCGGCTTCAAGGGCCGGGCACGGCGGTCTGAGTACTGGTGGTTCGCCCTGTTCAGCGTCCTTGTCAGCATTGTCGCTGCCATTCTGGACAGCGCGCTGGGACTGACCTTCGGGGAGGGCTCCTCCACCGGTTTCATCGCCCTCATCGCCTACCTGGTGCTGCTGCTGCCGTCGTTGGCGGTCGCGGTGCGACGCCTGCACGACACCGACCGGACGGGGTGGTGGGTGCTGATCGGCGTGGTGCCGCTCGTGGGCGCCATCGTCCTGCTCGTGTTCTTCGTGCTGGACGGCACGCCCGGGGCGAACCGCTTCGGTGCCAGCCCCAAGGGCTGACCCGCTGTCCGTGCTCCAACGGGCACGGATCACACGCTGGGCACCAGGTGGGTGCGGAGGAAGTCCAGCTCCAGCGGGAGCAGACGTTCGGCGGTGCCGTTCGCGGCCATGTGGGTGGCGCCGGTCAGCGGCAGCACGGCGTGCGGGCGGCCGGTGCTCAGCAGCGCCGCCGAGAGCCGCAGCGTGTGCGCGGCCACCACGTTGTCGTCGGCCAGACCGTGCACCAGTAGCAACGGGCGGGCCTGGTCCGGCCCGGTGACCGGCTCGGCGGCCAACTCGATGAGCGAATGGTGCGCGTACACGTCCAGGCCGTCCTCCGGCAGCCCGAGATAACGCTCGGTGTACGCGGTGTCGTAGAGCGCCCAGTCGGTCACCGGAGCGCCCGCGATCCCGCACTTGAACAGCTCCGGGTGGCGCAGCACCGCCAGGCCGGCCAGCCAGCCACCGAACGACCAGCCGCGCACCGCCACCCGCTCGAGGTCCAGGTCCGGGTGCTTGCCGGCGAGGGCGGTCAATGCGTCGATCTGGTCGGTCAGGATCACGTCGGCGACCCGCCGGTGGATCGCCTTCTCGAACGACGGCGCCACGCCCGGCGTACCCCGGTTGTCGATGGTGACCACCGCGAATCCGGCGTCGGCCCACCACTGCCGTTCCAACCACGCGGCCCGCGCCGCCACCACCTCCTGGTGCCCCGGGCCGCCGTAGATGTCCAGCAGCACCGGCAGCCGCCGGCCCGTCACGTGGTTGTCCGGGTACAGCACCGCGGCCGGAAGCCGCCGGTCGGTCACCCGCTCCAGCAGCGGCAGCGGTGAGTACGGCGGGTTGGCGGCCAGCGACCGCAGCTCGGCCAGTTCCTGATCGCCGCGACGGACCGTCCAGCGCACCCCGGCGTGGTCCAGCGAGGCGACCCCGACGACCAGCACGTCCCCGCCCACGGCGGCCGTGTGCCAGCCGGAGTCGGTGGTGATCCGGCGCGCGTCCACCCCACCGCCGATCGTGGTGCGGACCCGGAACAGGTGCCGCTCGCTCGGCTCGCCGTCACTCGCCTCGACCAGCAGGTCCGCCGGGCCGGACACGGCCGGCAGCCGACCCACCACCCGCCGCACGTACAGCGACGGGGGAGTGAGCAGCGTGCCGTCGGCGAACAGGCACCGCGCGTCGTACCCGTCGTGGGCCAGCTCCCCACCGACCAGCACCCGGCCGTCCGGCAGGTGCGCCGGGGTGCCGGCGATCGGCTCCACCCAGCGCGGATCGGCCAGTTCGGCGTGCACCTGCGTCTCACCGGTGCGCGGGTCCACCGCGAGCACCAGCCCGTGCTGCTGCGAGCGGCGCAGCACGGTGATCAGCGGGCTGCCCTCACCCCAGCTGACCCCGGTCAGGTACGGGTAGGTCTCCCGGTCCCAGTGCACGTCGACCCAGCCGTCGTCCAGGTCCAGCAGGTGCAGGCTGACCTCCGCGTTCGGCCCACCCGCCCGGGGGTACGCGACCGCCGTCGGTGGGCTCGCCGGGTCGGCCGGGTCGTGCAGGTGCCACCGCTCCAGGCGGGACTCGTCGACCCGGGCGGCCAGTACCATGCGGCCGTCCGGCGCCCACCAGTAGCCCCGGAACCGGCCGAACTCCTCGGCCGCGATGTGCTCGGCCAACCCCCAGCTCACCCCGGCGTCCTCGCCGGCCAGCAGGGTGTCGGTGCCGTCGGCCTCGATCACCCGCAGCTCGCCCCGGCGGACACCCTCGGCGGCGTCGGTCACGTACGCCAGCCGCTGCCCGGTCGGATCCGGACGTGGGTCGAGCACCGGGCCGACGGCGGCCACCTCGACCACGTCGCCGTGCACCAGATCGGCCCGGAAGAGGCGCCCGGCCAGCGCGAACACGGCGACGCGGCCGGCGGCGTCCAGCGCGTACGAACCGATGCCGGCGGCGTTGAGCCGCAGCCGCTCGCGCAACGCGCGCTCGCCCGGGGAGAGTGACCGGGGGTCGCCGCCCTCACCCAGCAGGGTGGCCGGGTCGGCCACCAGATGCTCCTCGCCGGTGGCCACGTCGAGCTGCCACAGCGCGTCCGCCGGGTCCTCCGGACCGGCGGAGCGCAGGAAGATCACTCGGGAGCCGTCCTCGGCCACGGCGACGGCGCGCGGCGCGCCGTGGGTGAACCGGCGGGTGCGGGCGGCCAGCTCCGGAAAGTCCACAGGCCAAATCGTAGAGCGGTACCGGAGGTGATGTGGCCGACCTGGGCGGACGCGTCAGCGCCGGCCGGGGGAGAACCGCCGGTTAGAGTGACTGACGTGACGACGCTGCCCGACCGCCGCCTGCTGCTGGTCCACGCGCACCCGGACGACGAGTCCATCGGCACCGGTTCGACGATGGCCCACTACGCCGCCGCCGGCGCGCACGTGACGCTGGTGACCTGCACCCTCGGCGAGGAGGGTGAGATCCACGTACCGGCGTTGTCCCAGCTCGTCGCCGCCGAGGCCGACCAGCTCGGCGGGTACCGGATCGCTGAGCTGGCCGCCGCCTGCGCGGCGCTCGGCGTCAGCGACCACCGCTTCCTCGGCGGAGCGGGCCGCTACCGCGACTCCGGGATGATGGGGCTCGCGACCAACGAGCACCCCCGCGCCTTCTGGCAGGCCGACCTCGACGAGGCCGCCGGGCACCTGGTGGAGATCATGCGGGAGGTACGCCCGCAGGTGCTCGTCACGTACGACCCGAACGGCTTCTACGGCCACCCCGACCACATCCAGGCGCACCGGGTGGCGATGCGTGCCGTCGAGCTGGCCGCCGCCGAGGGTTGCGCCCCGGCCAAGGTCTACTGGACGGCGATGCCGCTCAGCGTGTTGGAGGCCGGCATGGCGCATTTCGCCGAATCCTCGGACAACCCGTTCGCCGGCATCCAGGACCTCGCCGAGCTGCCCTTCGGCACCCCGGACGGCCAGATCGCCGCCCGGATCGACGGCACCGACCAGCACACCGCGAAGGAGGCCGCGATGCGGGCGCACGCCACCCAGATTCCGGCCACCTCCTGGCTCTACTCGATCGCCGGCAACTTCGGCGGCGAGTTCATGGGCGTGGAGTTCTTCACCCTCGCGGTCGGCGAGAAGGGCCCCGGCTCCGGCCCGTACAGGTGGGAGGACGACCTGTTCGCCGGGCTGCCCGACGAGACCGGACTGCCCGACGGGGCCGGCGCCGATCGTCGCCCGGTCGCGGCGGCCGGTCTCCGGTGACCCTGCCCGCCGCGCCGATGTCGGTCGTGCACGATCAGGACACCCCGCCGCAGGCGGGGCCACCGCCGCGACTGCTGGACCTGGGCCTGCGGGTGGCCGGCGGGGTCGTGGTGGTGCTGGCCGGGGTGCTGACCGGGGTGCTGGAGTTGCTGCTCGCCACGGTCCGCGTCGGTGGCCAGTTGATCGGCGTGTCGGTGCTGGTCGCCGTCGGCGCCAACATCGCGCTGAGCTGGTTCGCGCACGAGGCGGTGGGCCGCCGGTGGGCGGTGGCACTGCCCGCGGTGCCGTGGTTCGCGCTGATGGCGGTGGCCGCCATCCGGACCTCCGAGGGCGACCTGCTGCTGGCCGCCGACAACTGGGTCGGCCTCGCCATGATCGTGGCCGGCGCGATGACCTTCGCGGTGATGGGCTTCCGGCAGATCCTCGCCCCGCCGCCCACCCTCCTCGGCTGATGACGCCACCCAGGTACGGGTGGTAGATATTCATGCCAGGGATGCGGCCCCGCGATGGGGCGTACGGCAGGAGGTCGCGCGATGGACAGACGGTGGCGGGATGTCGGAGTGCTCACGGGGGCCCTGTTCGCGGCGAACGTCGCCGCCCGGCTGATCATCCGGTTCGGCTTCGACGGTGACGACACCGCCGCCGATCGGATGTCGCTGGCGATGTTCGTGGTGATCGGGTTGATCCTGGCCGTGGTCGCCTTCCGCTGGGGCAGCGGGCGGCCACTGGGTGCCTGGGCGGGCGACGTGGCCGTCGTGGTGGGGGCCGCGATGGCGCTGACCGTGCTGGTCGGGCCGCTGCTGGTCGGCCACGACCCGTTCGCGGGTGGGGCGGGGACGTTCTTCGCCCAGATCTGGCTGTACCTGCTCGCCACCGGCGCCGGGGTGCTGATCGGGTACCTGGTGCTCACCGCGCTCGGTCGCGACTACCGCTCGCAGCAGCTCAAGCGGTACGCCGAGGTCAAGGCCGCCAAGCCGCGTCGGGTCGTCCGCCGCTGACCCGTCGGAGCGGTCGGATCGTCAGTGCGGGGCGACGCGGGTCAGGTAGGTGTGGTGGGTGGTGAAGCCGAGCTTCTGGTAGAGCGCCACCGCCGCGCTGTTGCGCTGCTCCACCTGGAGAAACGCACGCGTCGCGCCGGCTGACTCCGCCCAGGCGGCCAGTTCGTGGATCACCTGCCGGGCCAGCCCCCGGCGGCGGGCCGCCGGCAGCACCTCGATGAGGCTCAGGCCGAGCCAGCGTCCGCCGCCGGTCACCGTGCCCCGGCCGGTCGCCACCAGTTCGCCGTCGACGTACGCGTGGGCGAAGCGCACCTGGGCCACGGCGGTGAGTACGTGCCGTGCGGCGTCCGGCAGGCCACCCTTGCGGCCGGCGGCGACGGCCAACCATTTCTCGCTGGGTGCGGTGTTCAGCTCGACGTCCGCGCCGGCGGCGGCGTCGGCCGGGGTCGACGTGGGCAGGGGGAGCGGCGCGGTCTGCACCAGCGTGGGCGGGCGGCTGCCCCATCCTCGGGCGTCCAGCTCGGCGCCGACCGGCGCGGCGAGCGGCAGTGGTGTGTTGACCATCGCCGGTTGGCCCTGCTCGGCGTACCAGCGCTCCACCGCGTCCACGGCGGCCGGCAGCGGCCGGTCCGGGTCGCCGATCGGCAGCGCCGAGTTGGCCCGCCCGGTCCAGCCGTCGGCCGATCTGAGCAGCCAGTCTCCCAGGCGGCCACGGGTGGGCGCCGGCCAGGCCTCGTCGGCGGCCCGCTCCAGCGCCACGACTGCCGCGGCGGTCGGTCGACGCGTCGGCGGCACCCGCTTGGCCCGGTGGACCTGTGTCACCGGCACCCGCAGCCGACCCTGCGCGGTGGCCAGCGTGAGATGAGTCTCGCTCAGCTCCACCAGCTCGCCGAGAGCGTCGGAGAACAGCGGGCGGCCTTCGCGAATCCCCACAATCCGGCGAACCACGATCCGGTGTCCCACATCCTGCTGTCGGAGCACGATCGACCCCCTCCCCGGCGAGATACTAGGCTCTTACCGTCGCGGGAGATCGCGACGTGTCTTGCGGAGGAGAAGACCGGTGACCTACATCATCGCCGAGCCGTGCGTGGATGTGCTCGACAAGGCATGCATCGAGGAGTGCCCGGTCGACTGCATTTACGAGGGCAATCGGATGCTCTACATCCACCCCGACGAGTGCGTCGACTGTGGTGCCTGTGAGCCGGTCTGCCCGGTGGAGGCGATCTTCTACGAGGACGACGTCCCGGAGCAGTGGAAGGACTACACGGGCGCCAACTACGAGTTCTTCGAGGACCTGGGCTCGCCCGGGGGCGCCTCGAAGATCGGCAAGGTGGAGAAGGACGCGACCTTCGTCGCCGCGCAGCCGCCGCGCGGCGAGGGCCACTGAGCACGCCCGCGCCGGTCTCGTCGCGGCTGCCCGAGTTCACCTGGGACACCCTGGACGCCGCGGCCGCTCTGGCCGCGGCGCATCCGGAGGGCCTGATCAACCTCTCCATGGGTACGCCGGTCGACCCGGTGCCCGAGGTGATCCGCCAGGCGCTGGCCGACGCGTCCGACGCTCCCGGCTATCCGCTGACCGCCGGCACCCCGGCGCTGCGTGCCGCGATCGCCGCGTGGGTCGCCCGCGCCTGTGGCGCCGGGGTCGACGGTCTCGGTGTGCTGCCGACCATCGGCTCGAAGGAGTTGGTCGCCTGGCTGCCCACCCTGCTCGGCATCGGTCCGGGTGACGTCGTCGTCGTGCCGTCGGTCGCGTACCCCACCTACGAGGACGGGGCACGGCTGGCCGGCGCCACCGTGGTCCGTACCGACTCGCTCACGTCGGTCGGGCCGACCTCGCGGGTGCGGTTGGTCTGGGTCAACTCGCCCGGCAACCCGACCGGCCGGGTGCTGCCCGCGGCGCACCTGCGCAAGGTGGTCGACTGGGCCCGGGAGCGCGGCGCGGTGGTCGCCAGCGACGAGTGCTACCTGCCGCTCGGCTGGTCGGCCGAGCCGGTGTCGGTGCTGTCTCCGCAGGTCTGCGGTGGCACCTACGACGGTGTGCTGGCTCTGCACTCGCTCTCCAAGCGTTCCAACCTCGCCGGCTACCGGGCCGGTTTCGTGGCTGGCGATCCGGCGCTCGTCGCCGAGTTGCTGAAGGTCCGCAAGCACGCCGGCATGATCGTGCCCGCGCCGGTGCAGGCGGCGATGGTGGCCGCCCTGCAGGACGAGCGACACGCCGACGAGCAGCGGGAGCGCTACCGCGCTCGTCGTGAGGTGTTGAGGGCCGCGTTCACCGGTGCCGGCTTCACGGTCGAGCACTCGGAGGCCGGTCTCTACCTCTGGCTCACCCGTGGTGAGGACTGCTGGGAGACGGTCGACTGGCTGGCCCGACGCGGCATCCTGGTCGCCGCGGGCGTCTTCTACGGCCCCACGGCCGCTCAGCACGTCCGGGTCGCGCTGACCGAGTCCGACGAGCACGTCGCGGCGGTCGCCGGCCGGCTGCGGGCCTGACACCGGCGGGCCGGCGATGACCGACGGCACGTCCGGGCGGTACGCCAGGGTGCGGGCGGCCGTCGTCGGCACCGGGCTGATCGGCGGTTCGGTGCTGCTGCGCCTCGCCGACGCCGGCCTGGACGTGGCCGGGTGGGATCCCGACCCGGCCACCCGCGAGCGGGCACGTGCCAGCGGAGTCGCCGCGCCGGACACGATCGAGCAGGCCGTGGCCGACCGGGACGTGGTCTTCCTCTGCGGCCCCCTGCCCACGCTGCCCCGGACGCTGGCCCGGGTGGCCGCCGCCACGGCACCGGGCTGTGTGCTCACCGACGTCGGCAGCACCAAGTCAGAGGTGACCGAGGTGGCGGCCCGGCTCGGGCTCCTCGACCGCTTCGTCCCCGGGCACCCGATGGCCGGCGCGGAGTCGACCGGCCTGTCCGCCGCCTCCCCGAGGCTGCTGGCCGGTGCCGCCTGGGTGCTGTGCCCGGCGCCGGGCGCCGCGACAAACGCCTTCCGTTGGCTGACCGGGCTGCTGGTGGAGGTGTTCGACGCCCGGGTGGTGCCGATGTCCGCGCCGACGCACGACTCGGCGGCCGCCCTCGCCTCACACGTGCCGCACCTGCTGGCCGGCGCGTTGGCCGGTGCGGCCGAGCGAGCGCCGCTGCGTGACGCGGTGTTGGCACTGGCGGCCGGGAGCTTCCGCGACGGCACCCGGGTGGCCGGCACCCCCGCCGAGCGGACCGCGAATATGCTGCTCGGCAACCGGGAGCGGGTGCTGCACGAGCTGACCGAGGTCACCGCCTTCCTGGACGCGCTGGGCGCCGCGCTCCGGGCCGGTGACGCGGCGGCTCTCACCGCCCGGTACGCCGAGGCCGCCGCCGTGCGGTCCGCGCTGCTGGGTCGGCGGTTCGCCGAACGGGACCGGGAGTTCCCGGTCGGTGGCGACCACGCCGCCGAGGTGACCTGGCTACGCGGGTTGGGCGACGTCGGTGGACACCTGACCGGGTGTCGGGTCGGCTCGGAGGCCGTCTCCTACACCGCGTGGACGCCGGCGGCTGACTAGGCTGAGCACATGGCAGTGGATGGCCCGGTGGTGCAGGTGCGCGGCGAGGCGTACCGGGAGGTGCCACCCGAGCTGGCCCGCTTCGCGGTCACCGCGACGGCTCGGGACCGGGACCGGGAGGCCACGTTGACCCGGCTGGCCGAGCGGGCCGCCGCCGTACGGGTGCTGCTGGACGGCTCCGGCCCGGTGGTGGCCCGGCGGGAGACCGGCGACCTGCGGGTGCGGCCGGAGACCCGACGCTCGGGCGAGCGGGTGGTGGCCTGGCACGGCAGCGTCACCACCACCGTCACCGTCACCGTCACCGACTTCACGGCGCTCGGCGAGCTGATGCTCAGGTTGGCCGACCAGGATCAGGTCGAGGTGGCCGGTCCCTGGTGGGAGCTTCGTCCGGACAGCCCGGCGCATCGCGAGGCACGACACGCCGCGATCGGTGACGCCCTGCTGCGCGCCCGGGAGTACGCCGAAGCGCTCGGCGCGCGGGTCACCGCGTTGATCGAGCTGGCCGACGCCGGCCCGGCCGAGCGTCCGATGTTCGCCCGCGCCGCGTTCGGCGGGGCTGGCGGGGGCGGCGGCGCACCGGAGCTGGAGTTGGACCCGCAGCCGCAGACCGTGCAGGCCGCCGTGCAGGCGCGCTTCACCATCAGCGACCCGGTCCTGGGCTGATGCCACCGGCTCAGGTGCTGTCCGCCGACGAGCTGGTGGCGCGGGCGTTGGCGTTGGCCGAGGCCGGCCCGCGACAGCTGCTCGGCATCGCCGGTGCGCCGGGCGCCGGGAAGTCCACCCTCGCCGAGCGGATCGTGGCCGAGGTCGGGCCGACCGCCCGGCTGGTGCCGATGGACGGTTTCCACCTCGCGCAGTCGCAGCTGGTCCGGTTGGGCCGCGCGGACCGCAAGGGCGCGGCCGACACCTTCGACGCCAACGGGTACGCCTCGCTGCTGCGCCGGCTACGCCGGCTGGAACCGACCTCGGTGTACGCGCCGGAGTTCCGGCGGGAGCTGGAGGAGCCGGTGGCCGGGGCGATCGAGGTGCCGCCCTCGGTCCGGCTGGTGGTGACCGAGGGCAACTACCTGCTGCTGCCGGACTTTCCGTGGCAGGAGATCCGGCCGCTGCTGCACGAGGCGTGGTTTCTCGACCTGGACGCCGAGGTGCGCCAGCGCCGGCTGACCGCCCGGCACGAGGCGTTCGGCCGGTCACCGGAGCAGGCCCGGGCCTGGGCGTTGGGCACTGACGAGGCGAACGCGGCCCTCATCACCCCCACCGCCGAGCGCGCCGACCTGGTGGTCCGCCTCAGCGAGCCGCCGGCGGTCTGAACGGGACCGCCGGGGCACGCCGGGTCTGCCTCAGTCCGTGACGCCGCGGTCCTCGCGGGACATGTCGCCGGTGGCGGGCGTACCCGCTCCGAGGCGGTAGCGCAGGAGCACCGCGCCCTTGTCCGTGGTGACGGGCGGCTCGACGAGGGTCAGGTTGGCGGGGACGGCACCGCCGTCGAACACCGTCTTGCCGACGCCCAGCACGATGGGGAAGATCCACAGGTTGAGCTGGTCGAAGAGGCGTTCGCGCAGGAGGGTCTGCACCAGGTTCAGGCTGCCGATCACGTGGACCTTCTCGTGCTTGTCCCGCACCTCCCGCACGGCACTCGCCAGGTCGGGGCCCAACTGCGTCGAGCCCGCCCAGTCCAGGTCGGGGGTGCCGCGCGAGGCCACGTACTTCGGGATGCTGTTGAAGAGGGTGGCGATCCCGCCGTCGACGCCGTCGGTCTGGTGCGGCCAGTACCCGGCGAAGATGTCGTAGGTCCGGCGGCCCAGCAGCAGCGCGTCCATGCCCCGCATGCCGTCCACGACCTGTCGGCCGCCGGTCTCGTCGAACAGGGGCGCCTGCCATCCCCCGTACGGGAAGCCGTCGGGGTCCTCGTCCGGACCGCCCGGTGCCTGGCCGACCAGGTCGAGCGTCGCGAACAGATCAATGTGGATCACGCCCATGCTGTCCTCCGTGTACTCCGACTCGAACAAGGCCCTGCGGCCGCACCCTAGTCGAGTTCGCGGACCGGCCGGGCCGGGTTGCCGACCGACACCACGTTGGACGGCAGGTCACGGGTCACCACCGCGCCGGCGCCGACGACCGTGTTGGCGCCGATCGTCACACCCGCCAGCACGATCGCGCCGCCGCCGAGCCACACGTTGTCGCCGATGGTGATCGGCTTGGCCGCCTCCCACTTGTCCCGCCGTGGCCCGGGCTCCACCGGATGCGTCGGGGTGAGCAGCTGTACGTTCGGGCCGACCTGGACGTCCGCGCCGAGGGTGATGGGGGCGACGTCGAGGAAGACGGCGTTGTAGTTGACGAAGCCGCGTGGGCCGATCCGGATCCGTGAGCCGTAGTCGCAGTAGAACGGTGGGCGGATCCAGGTGTCCGTGCCCAGGTCGCCGAGGAGTTCGCGCAGCACCGCGAGTCCAGCCCGCGGATCGGCCGCCGGGCTGGTGTTGAAGCGTTCCATCAGCCGGGCGGCCCGGTCCAGGTCGGCGATGATCTCGGGATCGTCGGCGATGTACGGCTCACCGGCGAGCATCCTGTCCTTCATGGAGGTCACCGCCCGATCATGCCGGCCCGGTTGGTCGGCTCGTGGCGGGTCCGTCATCTTCCGGCCTTAATTTTGCATACTCGGTATGCAATTGTAGGAGGTCAATGTGACTCCCGTACATCAAGACGCTTGACGAGGAGGATCCGTTGCACCAGGGAAGAAGATTGGCCGCCCTCGGCCTCGTGTTCGCACTGGCGCTCTCCGCGCCGGTTCCGGCGGCAGCCGCCGCGCCCACCCCGCCGGACGGCACCGGCCGACCGGCCGCTCCGGGTGGACCCACCGCCAACCGTTCGACCACCGTCACGCTGATCAGCGGTGACCGGGTCACCGTCACCGCTTCCGGTGCCGCGGTCCGACCCGGCGCCGGTCGCGAGGACGTGCGGTTCCTGATCCGGCGCGAGCGCGGACGCCTCTCGGTGACGCCGACGGACGCGCTGCCACTGCTGCGCTCGGGCCGGGTCGACCGGCGGCTCTTCGACGTCACCGGGCTGGTCGAGGCGGGCTACGACGACGCCCACCGGAACACCCTGCCGCTGCTGGTGGCGTACCGCTCGACGGGCACCGCCCGGCGTGCCCCGGCCGCGCTGCCGGGCTCGCGGGTGACCCGCGACCTGCCGGCGATCCGCGGCGCGGCCCTGACCACCGGCAAGTCCTCCCTCGGCGCGGTCTGGACGACGGTCACCACCGGCCCCGCCGGTGCCCGCCTCGACGCGGCGGGGGACGTCGAGCGGATCTGGCTGGACGGCCGCCGCACGGTGACCCTCGACCACAGCGTGCCGCAGATCGGCGCGCCCGCCGCCTGGGCGGCCGGGTTCACCGGCAAGGGGGTGTCCGTCGCGGTGCTGGACACCGGCGTCGACGCGACCCACCCGGACCTGGCCGGCAAGGTGGCCGAGGCGCGCAACTTCACCGAGGTGCCCGACGCTCGGGACACGGTCGGCCACGGCACCCACGTGGCCTCGACCATCGCCGGCACCGGCGCCGCCTCCGGCGGAAAGTACCGGGGCGTGGCGCCGGACGCGACGTTGCTGGACGGCAAGGTCTGTGAGGGCGCCGGGTGCACCGACTCGGCGATCCTCGCCGGCATGCAGTGGGCCGCGGTGGAGAAGAAGGCCGCCGTGGTCAACATGAGCCTCAGCGGCTGGGACACCCCGGAGGTCGACCCGCTGGAGGAGGCGGTGCAGACCCTGACCGCGCAGACCGGCACGCTGTTCGTCCTCGCCGCCGGCAACGACGGCTCGGACGGCTCGGTCGGCTCCCCGGCCACCGCCGACGCCGCGCTCGCCGTGGGCGCGGTCGACCGCGACGACGAGTTGGCCGACTTCTCCAGCCGGGGCCCGCGGGTCGGCGACGAAGCGCTGAAGCCGGACATCACCGCGCCCGGCGTCGACATCGTCGCCGCCCGGTCCGCCAACGGCGTCATCGGCGATCCGGTGGGAGACCGCTACGTCACCCTCTCCGGCACCTCGATGGCCACCCCGCACGTGGCCGGGTCGGCGGCGCTGCTCGCCCAGCAGCACCCGGGATGGCGGGCCGACCGGCTGAAGGCCACCCTGATGGCCGCCGCCAAGCCGCACCCGGACCAGACCGCCTACCAGCAGGGCGCCGGGCGGGTCGACGTCGCACACGCCATCACCCAGCAGGTCACCAGCGACCCGGTGAGCGTCTCGTTCGGGCGTACGCTCTGGCCGCACGGCGACGACGAGCCGATCACCCGCACGGTCACCTGGCGAAACGACGGTCCGGCACCGGTCAGCGTCGACCTGAGCGTCGAGGGCGCCGGCCCCGGCGGTCGGGCGCTGCCGGCCGGCCTGTTCCAGTTGGGCGCCAACCAGCTCACCGTGCCGGCGGGCGGCACCGCCGCCACGACCATCACCGCGAACACCCGGATCGGCGACGCCGACGGCTACTGGACCGGGCGGATCGTGGCCCGATCCGGTGCGGCGGTCGCGGTCACCCCGCTGGCCGTGCACCGGGAAGTGGAGAGCTACACGCTGACCGTGGAGCACCTGAACCGGGCCGGCGAGCGCACCGCCGACCACTGGAGCACCCTGGTCGGGATGGACACCTTCAGCTACTGGGACCTCGTCAGCACCGACGGCGTGGCGACCGTGCGGGTGCCCAAGGGGCACTACGGCCTGAGCGCTCTCGTGCTCGAGCCCGCACCGGAGGGTGAGCAGGGCGGGATGTCCCTGTTGGCGCAGCCCGACGTGGCCATCGAGCAGGACACCCGGATCGTCGTGGACGCCCGCTCGGCCAAGCCGGTACGGACGACCATTCCGGACCGGAACGCCGTCCCACAGCTGATCGACCTCAGCGGCAACTTCACGGCCGAGGACGGCAGCGCGTACGGCATCGGGCTCTGGGCCGAGACGTTCACCGGCCTGACCAGCGGTCAGCTCGGCAAGCCGGTCGCCGCCGACCGGTTCGTCGCCACGGTCAGCAGCCAGTGGACCACGCCGGACACGGCCAACAGCCCCTACCTGTACGCACTGGCCGAGGCGATTCCTGGCCGGATGCCGACGGGGTTCGTCCGCGACTACGCCCGACGGGACCTGGCCACCGTCGTGCACCGGTTCCACGATGGCTACCCGGGCACGGAGGCCGAGCGGATCGTGTACCCCGTGCTGGAGTACAACGTCGGCGGCTCGGCCCTGATCCTGCCCACCGCGGTGCCCGGCCAGCGGGTCGAGTACTACAACACCAGGGGTGTGCGGTGGGAGTCCGAGCTCGACTTCGGAACGCGGGACGAGGAAGGCTGGCTGAACGCGCAGGCCGCGCTCTTCTCCACGGCGACCGCGTACCGGGTCGGGCGGACGGTGCAGGAGGTCTGGAGTCAGGCCCCGTACGGACCGTCGTTCCCGACCCCGCGCTGGCCCGAGGAGAGCGTCACCCGGGTCGGTGACACCGTCTGGGTCGGGCTGCCGATGTTCAGCGACGCCGCCGGGCACCCGGGCGGGTCACTCGCCGACAGCGAGCGGACCGAACTCTGGCGCGACGGCAAGCTGGTCGGCGAGAGCGAGTACGCCGGCTACGGCGAGTTCGCCGTGCCACCGGGTGCGGCGGACTACCGGCTCGTCACGTCGGCGAAGCGCAGCTTCACCGACCTGAGCACCGAGGTGGAGTCCAGCTGGACCTTCCGGTCCCGGCACGTCGCCGGTGACACGCCGGCCCGGCTGCCCCTGTCGGCGATCCGCTTCGCGCCGCCGTTGCGGGTCGACAACAGCGCTCCGGCCGGTCGGAGCTTCGTCGTCCCGGTGCGGGTGCAGCGGCAGCCCGGCGCGGCGGCCGCCCGGGTGGAGAAGCTCACCGTCGACGTCTCGTACGACGGCGGGAAGACCTGGCGCGCGGCGAAGCTGGTCCGCACCTCCGGCGACGGCTGGTCGGCCCTGGTGCAGCATCCGACCGGCACCGGGCACGTGTCGCTGCGGGCCACCGCGCGGGACGCCGCCGGTAACACGGCGACGCAACGGATCATCCAGGCGTACCGGTTGCGCTGAGGCGTACCCCGTCCGGGTCCGCGGCGCGGTGCCGCGGACCCGGCGGGTGCGTCAGTCGTTGGCGTGCAGGGCGGCGTTCAGTTCGATGCCCCGGCCGGTTCGCGGACGGGCTTCCAGCGTGCCGGTCACCGAGTTGCGCCAGAACAGCAGGCCGTCGATGCCGGACAGCTCTCGGGCCTTGACGACCCGGCCGTCCGGGAGGGTGACCTTCGAGGCTGCCGTGATGTAGCAGCCGGCCTCCACCACGCAGTCGTCGCCGAGCGAGATCCCGACCCCGGCGTTCGCGCCGACCAGGCTCCGCTCCCCGATGCTGATCTTCTCGGTGCCGCCGCCGGAGAGGGTGCCCATGATGGAGGCCCCGCCGCCGATGTCGGAGCCGTCGCCGACCAGCACGCCCTGCACGATCCGCCCCTCGACCATCGAGGTGCCGACGGTGCCGGCGTTGAAGTTCACGAAGCCTTCCTGCATCACGGTCGTGCCGGCGGCCAGGTGGGCGCCGAGGCGGACCCGGTCCGCGTCGGCGATCCGCACGCCGGACGGCACCACGTAGTCGGTCATCCGGGGGAACTTGTCCACCCCGTAGACGGCGAGGTGGCGGCCGGCGGCCCGCTCGATCACCCGCAGCTCGTCGACCCGCTCCGGCGGGCACGGCCCGGCGGAGGTCCACGCCACGTTGGCCAGCTTGCCGAAGATGCCGTCCAGGTTGAGCTGGTTGGGTCGCACCAGGCGGTGCGAGAGCAGGTGCAACCGGAGGTACGCGTCCGGGGCGTCCTTGATCGGGTCGTCCAGCGAGCCGACCACGGTGACCACCTGCACGGTACGCAGACCGGGCAGGGCCCGGTCGCCGAGCGCACCCGGCGGCAGATCGAGCACGTCCGACTCGCCCTCGCCGGCGACCAACGGCAGCTCACCCAGGCCCAGCTTGCCGGTCGGGTACCAGGTGTCGAGCACCTGCCCGTCGGCGGTGACGGTGGCCAGGCCGATGCCCCAGGCGGAATCTGCGGACGTCACTGTTACACCTCTCGGTCTGGGCCGCGTCGGCCTCAGCTCACTCCTCGCGCTGACAGACCTGAAGGTACCGTGCGAACCATGGAGAACCCGCTGACCCCCGAGGTCCTCGCCGATCCGGTGGCGCTGACCCGCGCTCTCGTCGACATCGAGTCCGTGTCCCTCAACGAGAAGGCGATCGCCGACTGTGTCGAGGAGGTCCTGCGCGGTGTGCCACACCTGAGCACCCAGCGGCACGGCAACACCGTGATGGCGCGCACCGACCTCGGTCGGTCGCAGCGCGTCGTGCTGGCCGGGCACCTGGACACCGTGCCACTGAACAACAACTTTCCGTCGACGATGCGCGGCGACCTGATGTACGGCTGCGGCACCTCGGACATGAAGTCCGGCACCGCGTACGCGCTGCACCTGGCGGTGACCCTGCCCGACCCGCGCTACGACGTGACGTACTTGTTCTACGAGGCGGAGGAGATCGAGTCGCGGTACAACGGGCTGAACCTGGTCGCCCAGGCGTTCCCGGAGTGGCTGGAGGCGGACTTCGCGGTGCTGCTGGAGCCCACCTACGGCATCGTCGAGGCGGGTTGCCAGGGCACCATGCGGTCGGTGGTCACCACGACCGGGGTACGGGCGCACTCGGCGCGTTCCTGGCACGGCGTGAACGCCATCCACGGTGCCGGTGAGGTGCTGCGGCGCCTCCAGACGTACGAGGCCCGGCGGGTCACCATCGACGGCTGCGACTACCGCGAGGGCATGAACGCGGTGCGGATCAACGGCGGGGTCGCCGGCAACGTGATCCCCGACCACTGTGAGATCGAGGTCAACTACCGGTTCGCGCCGGACCGCACCCCGGCCGAGGCGGAGGCGCATCTGCGCGAGGTCTTCGCCGGCTTCGACCTGGTCGTGACGGACTCGGCGGCCGGCGCCCCGCCCGGGCTGGAGGCGGCCCCGGCGAAGGAGTTCCTGGCGGCGGTCGGCGCGGCCCCGATCGGCAAGCTGGGCTGGACGGACGTGGCCCGGTTCGCGGCCATGGGCATCCCCGCGCTGAACTTCGGGCCGGGCGACCCCAACCTGGCGCACCACCCGGACGAGCACGTCGAGATCAGCAAGATCCGTGACGGCGCGGCAACCCTGCACCGCTGGCTGGCCCCGGCCTGACCGGCGCACCGGGCGTGTCGCGCCCGGTGATCAAGAGGTTTGCGTCAGCCGGGCCCGTTGTCGGCGACGCGAACCTCTTGATCAGCTCCGGAGGTGGCGGGGGCCGTGGGGGAGGGGGTCAGGTCCCGGATGTGGCGGCGCTCGGCCACCACGTCTCTGATCCGTCGCTGCATCTGGCGACGGATCCGGATCATCTCGCTGTTACTGATCACGCTGTCTCCTCCCCCGAAGGCGCGCGCCGGGGCATACCCGGTATGTGAATAGTAAGACGTACGGGCGAGCCGAATAGTTGCCCTTGATCGCGAACTATTTCTTGGCGTCCGCGCCCCGCACACCCGGTGGGTGCCGCTCCACTACGGTTGCTCCATGAGCGACAGCAACGGGCGGGAGGCCAGCCGCGGTCCAGCGCAGGAGCGGCACCGGGGTGCGGTCACGCTGCGCCGGGGGGCGATCCCGAGCAGCACCGCCGACCAGCGACTGCTGGACTCGCGCGGGCGCGGCGACTGGAAGACCAGGGACGCGTGGCGGGCGCTGCGCATCCTCAGTGAGTTCGTCGAGGGTTTCGACACCCTCGCCGACCTGCCGCCGGCGGTCAGTGTCTTCGGTTCGGCGCGCAGCGGTCCGGCCACCGCCGAGTGCAAGCTGGCCGAAGAGGTCGGCGGGGCACTGGCCCGGGCCGGTTACGCCGTGATCACCGGTGGTGGGCCGGGAGTGATGGAGGCCGCCAACCGGGGTGCCACCGAGGCCGGCGGTCTGTCCGTCGGGCTCGGCATCGAGCTGCCGTTCGAGCAGGGCATCAACGACTGGGTCGACCTGGCCATCGACTTCCGCTACTTCTTCGCCCGCAAGACGATGTTCGTGAAGTACGCGCAGGCGTTCGTGGTGCTGCCCGGCGGCTTCGGCACCATGGACGAGCTGTTCGAGGCGCTCACGCTGGTGCAGACCGGCAAGGTGACCCGGTTCCCGGTCGTGCTGATGGGCGTCGCGTACTGGCAGGGGCTGCTCGACTGGCTGCGCGACACGATGGCCGCCGGCGGCAAGATCGGCCCGGTCGACCTGGACCTGATCTGCCTCACCGACGACGTCAACACGGCGGTCCGGCACATCGTCGAGTCCGAGGCGGCGCTCTCCGTCGAGCAGGACGCGGTCCGCGACGAGGCCGTCGCGCGTACCGGCGCCGACCGGCAGGCCGCCGCCGACCAGGCCGCCGACCAGCCACGGGACAACTGATGGCGGCGATCTGCGTCTTCTGCGCGTCCTCCCGTACCCTCGACCAGCGTTTCCTTGACCTGGCCGCGGAGACCGGCGCGGAGCTGGCCCGGCGTGGGCACACGCTGGTGAGCGGCGGTGGCTGCGTCGGCATGATGGGTGCGCTGGCCGATGGTGCCCGCGCCGCCGGCGGGCGCACCGTGGGTGTGATCCCGCAGGCGTTGGTCGACCTGGAGGTCGCCGACCTGGCATCGGACGAACTGCTGGTCACCGACTCGATGGCCAGTCGCAAGACGCTGATGATCGAGAAGTCGGACGCCTTTCTCACCCTGCCCGGTGGGCTGGGCACGCTCGACGAGCTGTTCGAGGTCTGGACCACGGCCACCCTCGCCCTACACGGCAAGCCGATGGTGCTGATCGACACCGACGGCTTCTACCGCCCCCTGCTGGACTGGCTCGACACCCTCACCGACCAGCACTTCCTCAAACCCGCCGGCCGCGACCTGCTGACGGTGACCACCACCGTCCCGGACGCCCTGGACGCCCTGGAGTCCGCCCTGACCTGACGCGGGCTCCCAGCCTCCCCGGTCGATCATGAGGTTGGCGGCGAGGCCGTCGGCGTGTCGCGCCGCTAACCTCATGATCGACGGAGCGTGATGGGGTGGGGTGGGGCTCGGTGGGTGTCGTACTCCTCTGATGGGATGAGCTGATGCAGGCGTACCGGTTGGTGCGGCGGTCCGAGGGGCCGGCGCGGGGGGACGGGGCGGCGCCGGCCGACAGTTCCGTGCCCGCCGCCGGCGGTGCGTCCGCCGACACCGAGCCGGGGCCCGCCGGGTGGCGCGTCGACCGCTCGCAGGCCGAGGTGGCGGCGCACACCGACGGGCCGCTGCTGGTGCTCGGCGGTCCGGGCACCGGCAAGACCAGCACCCTGGTCGAGGCGGTCGCCGCCCGGGTGCGCGAGGGCGTCGACCCCGAACGGGTCCTGGTGCTGACCTTCGGCCGTCGGGGCGCCACCGCACTGCGTCAGCGCATCGAGGCCCGGGTGGCGCAGGACGGCCACCGGGTGCTGCGCGAGCCGCTGGTGCGCACCTTCCCCGCGTACGCCTTCGGGCTGCTGCGCCGGGCCGCCGCCGAACGGGGCGAGCCGTCACCGCGCCTGCTCACCGGCCCCGAGCAGGATCTGATCATCCGCGAGCTGCTCGACGTGGTGGGCGAGGAGCCCGACGACGACCCGGTCGGCTGGCCGACCGACCTGCGCCCGGCCCTGCGGACCAGGGCCTTCGCCGGTCAGCTGCGCGACCTGCTGATGCGCGCCGCCGAACGCGGGGTGGGCCCGATCGACCTGGCCCGGCTGGGTGACAAGCTCGGCCGCGCCGACTGGCCGGCGGCCGCCCGCTTCCTGCGGGAGTACGTGTCGGTGCTCGCACTGCGCGACGTCAGCAACCGGGGCTCGATCGCGTACGACCCGGCCGAACTGGTCCGCGCCGCCACCGGGTTGTTGCGCGACGACGAGGAGTTGCTGACCGCCGAGCGTCGCCGGCTCGCCCACGTGTACGTCGACGAGCTGGCCGACACGGACCCCGCCCAACTCGACCTGCTCTCGGTGATCGCCGGTGGGGGCAAGTCCCTTGTCGCGTTCGCCGACCCGGATTCGTCCACCTACGCGTTCCGGGGCGCCGACCCGGCCGGGGTGAGCACCTTCGCGCACCGATTCCGGACCGCGTCCGGGGCGCCCGCGGCGCAGGTGCTGCTCACCACGTCGTACCGGGCCGGGCCGGGCCTGCTCGCCGCGATCGCCCGGCTGGGTCGTCGGCTGCGTGGCCCGTCGGCGCACCGCCGGCTGCACCCACTGCCGGACGCGCCGCCCGGTGTGGTCGAGGTGCACACGTTCCGCTCGGCGACCAGCGAGGCCGCCTGGCTGGCCCACGCGCTGCGCTCGGCCCACCTGCTCGACGGTGTGCCCTGGTCGCGGATGGCGGTGCTGGTGCGGTCCACCGCGTTGCAGCTGCCCACCCTGCAACGGGCGCTGCACGCTGCCGGCGTACCCACCGTGGTGCACGGCGAGGACCTGCCGCTGCACCTGCAACCGGCGGTGGCACCGTTGCTGCTCCTGCTGCGCTGCGCCCTGGAACCGGAGCACCTGGACGAGGAGGCGGCGGTCGCGTTGCTGCACTCGCCGCTCGGTGGTGCGGATCCGCTGGCCGAACGGCGGCTGCGGCAGGGCCTGCGGGCGTTGGCGCTGTCCGGCGGCGACCGGCGACCGTCCGGTGAGCTGATCGTCGAGGCGTTGCGCGACCCGACCGAGCTGGCCGGCATCGACCGGCGGTGGGCGGAGCCGGCGCAGGCGGTGGCTGCTCTGCTCGCCACCGCCCGGGACGCGGCCGCCCAACCCGGTGCGACCGCCGAGACCGTGCTCTGGGAAGTCTGGGACGCCAGCGGCCTCGCCGAACGGTGGGCCGGAGCGATCGGCCAGGGCCGGCCCGCCCCCGGCGAGGGGGACCTGGCCCGACGGCGGCGCGCCGAGGCCGCCGACCGCGACCTGGACGCCGTGCTGGTGCTCTTCGACGCGGCGGCCCGCTTCACCGACCGGCTGCCCGGTGCCCGTACCGAGGTCTTCCTCGACCACGTTCTCGCCCAGGACCTGCCGGCCGACACCATCGCGCCGACCGCCGACCGGGGCGCGGCGGTGCGGCTGCTCACCGCCCACGCGGCGAAGGGTCTGGAATGGGACCTGGTCGCGGTGGCCGGTGTGCAGGAGGGCATCTGGCCCGACCTGCGGCTGCGTGGCAGCCTGCTCGGCTCGGAGCGGCTGGTCGACGTGCTGGCCGGCCGGTCCGTCGGCGGCGCGACCGCGGCGAACGTGGTGGGTCAGACCTCGGCGCTGCTGGACGAGGAACGCCGCCTCTTCCACGTCGCCATCAGTCGTGCCCGGCACCGCCTGCTGGTGAGCGCCGTGGCGTCGGCCGCCGTCGGCGGTGACGACCACGAGGAGCAGCCGAGCCGTTTCCTGCACGAGCTGGGCCCGAGCGCGCCACCGCCCACCCCGCCGCCCGCACCGCCCGTCCCGCGCAACGGCCCGCCACCCGACGACGGCGGTCCGCCGCCCACCTCGTCCACGGCCGCCAGCGCACCCGGCGACGGTGGCGCGGCATCCGGCAACGGTGGCGCGGCAGGCCGCGACGGCGGCGCATCCGGCGACGGTGGTGCGGCGGGGGAGGACGGTGACGGGGAGTCGGACGGCCCCGGCGCGCTGCCGGTGACCCGGCCACCCCGGGCGCTCACCCTGCCGGCGTTGGTCGCCGAGCTGCGTACCGCCATCACCGACCCGGCCGCGCCGGCGGCCCGGCGGCGCGCGGCGGCGGCCGAGCTGGCCCGCCTCGCCGCCGCCGGAGTGCCCGGCGCGCACCCGGACGACTGGTGGGGCCTGCGGGCGCTCTCCGACGACCGGCCCCTGGTCGATGACGGCAAGCCGGTGCGGGTCACGCCGTCGGCGATGGAGAGCGCGCTGCGGTGCAGCCTGCGCTGGCTGCTGGAACGGCACGGCGGCAGCGGCCCGACCAGCACCGCGCAGGGCGTGGGCAACCTGGTGCACGCCGCCGCGATGCTCGCCGAGGACGCCAGCGCCGACCGGGGTGCCCTGCTGGACTACGTGGCGGCCCGGTTCGACGCGATCGAGCTGGCCGCCCGGTGGATGGCCGGGCCGGAACGGGAACGCGCCGAGGCGATGGTCGACAAGCTGCTGCGCTGGCTGGCCACCAACCCGCGCCGGCTGCTCGCCATCGAGCACGAGTTCGCGGTCCGGCTGGACGACCCGCATCGGCCGGTCGACCTGACCGGGCGGGTCGACCGGCTGGAGGTCGACGAGGCCGGCCGGCTGGTGGTGATCGACCTGAAGACCGGCAAGTCCACCGCGGTCACCGGCAGCGAACTGGCCGAGCACCCGCAGCTCGGCGCCTACCAGGCGGCGGTGGAGGCGGGGGCGTTCGCCGAGTTCGGCGACGAGTCCGGGGGCGCGGCGCTGGTGCAGCTCGGCACCTCCGCCAAGGACGCCCGGGAGCAGAACCAGCCGGCGGCGGGTGAGGGCCCGGCGGCCGGCTGGGCGACCGCGCTGGTCCGGCGGACCGCCGATACGATGGCCGCTGCCACGTTCGCCGCGGTGGCCAATTCGAAGTGCCGGGTCTGCCCGGTGCGCACCAGCTGCCCGGTCTCCGGGCAGGGGCGCCAGGTCGTCGAGCCGCCGACCACCCGGGGCGCCACCCATGAGGGCGAGGAGTGAGCCGGTGCTGGGAGCCGAGGCGACACCGTGACCCAGCCAACCCTGTTCGGCGCCGGCCCGGCGCCGACGCCCCGGCTCGCCGACTCCGGCCCCCGGTACACCCCGGTGGAGCTGGCGAAGCTCCTGCGGCTGCCGGCACCCACCCGGGAACAGGCCGCGATCATCGCCGCCCCGGTGGAGCCACTGCTGGTGGTCGCCGGGGCCGGTTCCGGCAAGACCGAGACGATGGCCGCTCGGGTGGTCTGGCTGGTGGCCAACTCGTACGTGCGCCCGGAGCAGATCCTCGGGCTGACGTTCACCCGTAAGGCCGCCGGCGAACTGGCCCACCGGGTCCGTACCCGTCTCGACCAGTTGATCCGCCGTCTCGGCCGGCAGGGTCGGGACCCGCTGGACGACCCGCTGGCCGGTGAACCGACCGTCTCGACGTACCACTCGTACGCCGGGCGGATCGTCACCGAGCACGGGCTGCGGGCCGGCTACGAGCCGTCCACCCGGCTACTCACCGAGGCGTCCCGCTGGCAGTTGGTCGACCTGCTGGTCCGCAACTACGACGGCGACATGTCCGAGGTGGACCGGATGCCGAGCACCATCACCGACGCGGTGCTGGCGCTCGCCGGGGAGCTGGACGAGCACCTGGTCGCCCCGGACGAGTTGGCGGCCTGGACGGGTCGGTTCTTCGCCGAGGTGCAGTCGCGGCCGGGGCGGGTGTACGCCGACGTGCGCAAGGCGCTCGCCCTGCAGCAGACCCGGCTGCGTCTGCTGCCGCTGGTGCGGGCGTACGCCCGGCGCAAGGAGGACTTCGAGGCGATGGACTTCGCCGACCAGCTCGCCCGGGCGGCCCGGGTGGCCCGGGATCACCCGGCGGTCGGCGAGATCGAGCGGGGCCGTTTCCGGGCGGTGCTGCTCGACGAGTACCAGGACACCAGCCATGCCCAGGTGGTGCTGCTCAACGCGCTGTTCGGTGGCGGGCATCCGGTGACGGCGGTGGGTGACCCGTGTCAGTCCATCTACGGCTGGCGGGGGGCCAGCGCCGGCACCCTGGACCGGTTCCCCACCGAGTTCGCGCGCGCCGACGGTCAGCCCGCGCAGGCGCTGGGGCTCACCACGAGCTGGCGCAATCGCCCGGAGATCCTGCGGGTGGCGAACGCGCTGTCCACCCCGCTGCGCGCGGCGGGTGCCCGGGTGCCGGAGCTGCGCTCGGCGCTGACCGTCCTGGAGCCGATCCCGCACCGCAGCCCCGGCGGGGCGGCCGGTGGCACGGTGCACTGCGCGCTGCTGCCCACGTACGCCGACGAGGCGGCCTGGATCGCCGACAGTGTGCTCGCCGCCTGGCGCGGCGCGGCCCGGATGCCGGGCGTGGCACCGGAGCACATCCCGGTGGCGCAGCGCCCGACGACGGCCGTGCTGGTCCGGGTCCGCAGCCAGATCCCGGCGATCGAGTCGGCGCTGCGCGAGCGTGGCCTGCCGGTGGAGGTCGTCGGGCTGGGTGGTCTGCTGGACACTCCCGAGGTTCGCGACGTGGTCTGCACGCTGCGGGTGTTGGCCGACCCGACCGACGGGGCGGCGCTGCTGCGGTTGCTCACCGGTGCCCGCTGGCGGATCGGGCCGCGTGACCTGGTGGCGCTGCACCGCCGGGCTCGGGCCATCGCGAACGCCCGGCGGCAGGTGGCCGCCGACGAGAATGCGGAGATCAGCCCCGATCTGCTCGACGAGGCGACCCTGGTGGAGGCGCTGGCCGACCTCGGTCCCGCGCAGGCGTACTCGGCGGAGGGTTTCGCGCGGTTGCGCGCGTACGGCACGGAGTTGGCGCTGCTGCGCTACCGGCTGGACCAGGCGTTGCCGGATCTGATCGCGGACATCGAACGGACCATCGGCCTGGACGTGGAGGTGGCGGTGCGCGCCGGCCGGGACGGCGCCGGTGACGCCGGTCTGGCCCGGGGTCACCTGGACGCCCTGGGTGACGTCGCGGCCCGCTTCAGCGGGGAGACCCCGGGTGCGACCCTGTCCGGCTTCCTGTCCTACCTGGCTGCCGCCGAGGACGAGGAGCGGGGCCTGGCCCCCGGCGAGGTCGAGGTGGTGGAGGGCGCCGTCCAGGTGGTCACCGCGCACGCCGCGAAGGGTCTGGAGTGGGACGTGGTGGCGGTGGCCGGCCTGTGCCGTGGGTCGTGGCCGGGGCCGGTGCGCAACTCCGACCACTGGCTGGGCGGGCTGGGTGTGCTGCCGTTCCCGCTGCGGGGCGACGTCGACGGGTTGCCGGAGCTGGCGCTCGACGAGGCGGGGGACCAGCGGGCGGTGGCCCGGGCGGTGGCCGACTTCACCGATGCCTGGCGGGCGCACGACGAGCGGGAGGAACGCCGGCTGACGTACGTGGCGGTGACCCGACCGCGCCGGTTGCTGCTGTGCTCCGGCTACTGGTGGGGGGAGGGCACGAAGCGGCCGCGCGGCCCGTCGGTCTTCCTGCGCGAGGTGTACGACGCCTGCCTGGACGGCGGCCCGGGGCACCTGGTCGACGCGTGGGCGCCGGAGCCCACCCCGGATGCCACGAACCCGACGGCCGAGGTGGTGCTCCGCGCGGAGTGGCCGGCCGACCCGTTGGGTGGCCGGCGTCCGGCGCTGGCCGAGGCGGCCGGGCTGGTCCGCCGCCTGATGACCGACGGCCCGGCTTCGGTCGCTGTCGGGCCGGTCGCTGTCGGGCCGGTGGCTTCCGCGCCGGTGGCTGTCGCGCCGGTGGCTTCCGCGCCGGTGGCTGTCGGGCCGGTGGCTTCCGCGCCGGTGGAGGCGGATCCGGAGGTGGCGCGCTGGCGGCGTGAGGCGGACTTGCTGTTGGCCGAGCGGGCCGAGCTGACCCGGCTCTCCGGCGCGGTCGAGGTGGCCCTGCCGGGGCAGTTGAGCGTCACCCAGCTCGTCGCGTTGCGCAACGATCCGGCGGCGCTGGCCCGTACGCTGCGCCGGCCGGTGCCCGCCGAACCAAATCCGTACGCCCGCCGCGGCACCGCCTTCCACGCCTGGCTGGAGCAGCGCTTCGGCGCCGACCGGCTGCTCGACCTGGACGAGCTGCCCGGCGCGGCGGACGCGGACGCCGCGCCGGACGAGGCGCTGGCCGAGCTCCAGGAGCGGTTCCTGGCCAGCGAGTGGGCCGACCGGGCGCCGGTGGAGGTGGAGGTGCCGTTCGCCACGGTGATCGCCGGTGTGGTGGTCCGGGGGCGGATGGACGCCGTCTTCGCCCGACCGGGGGGCCGGTTCGACGTGGTCGACTGGAAGACGGGCCGGCAGTTGACCGGGCCGGCGGCGGAGGTGGCGGCGGTGCAGTTGGCCGTCTACCGGCTGGCCTGGGCGGAGCTGGTCGGGGTGCCGGTCGACCGGGTGGGTGCGGCGTTCCACTACGTCCGGGACGGGGTGACGGTGCGCCCCGCGGACCTGCTGGACGTGACCGGGCTCACCGCCATGATCGCCCAGTTGCCCGAAGATTCCGCCCAAGCTTGACCGCTGCGGGCAAAACCGTGGTAGGTTGATCGGGTTGCAGTTTTGGTTACCAGAGACTCTGTGTGCGCCTGGCGGGATTGTGGCCCCAGGCGCTCTTTGTTGTGTCCGGAGTTCTCCGGGCGGGGCGACCAGAAGCGACAGGCGATTCGCGCATTCCCGCGCGGAGCGCTCCTCTTCGGGCGCGCAACACGTGCGTGTCCGACGTTCCGTCAAGGAGACGAAACACATGGCTATTGGCACCGTGAAGTGGTTCAACGCTGACAAGGGCTTCGGCTTCATCACCCCGGACGGCGGCGGCGCCGACGTCTTCGCCCACTTCTCGGCGATCCAGTCCTCCGGCTACCGGAGCCTGGACGAGAACCAGCGGGTCGAGTTCGAGGTGACCCAGGGTCAGAAGGGCCCGCAGGCGGAGAACATCCGCCCGCTCTGATCTTCGGATCGGTCAGCATTACCTGTCGCGCCCTCCGGGTGTGACGGTGACGGGACCGGCCCGCCCCGCCGCCGCCTGCCTCCGCAGGCGGCGGCCTGGCGGCGGGCCGGCCTGTACTCCAATCGGTTCGTGCTTGTGAGTCCCGGCTGCCTGTGGCCGCCGGTGACAGCGCCGACATCGGCGCCCTCCCTCGACACGTGCCGCGTCGAGGAAGGCTTCTGCATGACCACGGTTATTCCGTCGTTCGCTCATACCGGTCTGGCACCGGCGTTGCTCACCGCGCTGACCGCGCAGGGCATCACCGAGCCGTTCCCGATCCAGTCGGCGACGCTGCCCGACTCGCTCGCCGGCCGCGACGTGCTCGGCCGGGGCCGCACCGGCTCCGGCAAGACCCTCGCCTTCGGGCTTCCGCTGCTCTCCCGCACCGCCGGCCGCAAGGCCCGCCCGGGTCGTCCGCTGACCCTGGTGCTGGTGCCGACCCGCGAGCTGGCCCAGCAGGTCACCGCCGCGCTGGCCCCGTACGCCCGCGCTGTCGGGTTGCGCTGCGCCACCGTCGTCGGCGGGCTGTCGTTGCAGCGCCAGGCGGACGCGCTGCGTGCCGGCGCCGAGGTGGTCGTGGCGACCCCCGGCCGGCTGCACGACCTGATCAACCGCGGTGACGCCCGGCTCGACCAGGTCGAGATCACCGTGCTGGACGAGGCCGACCAGATGGCCGACATGGGCTTCCTGCCGCAGGTGACGAAGCTGCTGGAGCAGGTCGCGCCGCAGGGGCAGCGGATGCTCTTCTCCGCCACCCTGGACGGTGGCGTGGACCGGCTGGTCCGCCGCTTCCTGAGCAACCCGGTGACCCACTCGGTCGACCCGGGCACCGCCACGGTCACCGCGATGACCCACCACGTGCTGCACGTCGACGCGGTGGACAAGCCCGACGCGCTGACCCGGATCGCCGCCCGCGACGGCCGCACCATCCTGTTCATGGGCACCAAGCACCGCGCCGACCGGCTCGCCCGCCAGTTGCTCTCCAAGGGTGTACGCGCGGCCGCGCTGCACGGCGGCAAGTCCCAGCCGCAGCGCACCCGGATCCTGGAGCAGTTCCGCAACGGTCAGGTGACCGCCCTGGTCGCCACCGACGTGGCGGCCCGGGGCATCCACGTCGACGGCCTGGACATGGTGGTCAACGTGGACCCGCCGACCGAGGCGAAGGACTACCTGCACCGGGGTGGCCGTACCGCCCGGGCGGGCGAGTCCGGCACCGTGGTCACCCTGGTCCTGCCGGAGCAGCGTCGGGACGTGTCCCGTCTGATGGCCACCGCCGGCATCCGACCGCAGTCGGTCCAGGTGCGCCCGGGTGACGAGGCGCTGGTCCGGGTGACCGGTGCCCGTGAGCCGTCCGGCGTGCCGGTGACCATCGCCGCGCCGCCGGCGTCGCCCGGTCGGGTACGCGCCTCCGGTGGCTCGGCCACCGACGGTGGCGCCCGGCCGGCGCATCGCGCGTCGGGCCGGTCCCGCCGTCCGCGTCGGCCCCGTACCGTCTGATCTTCTGCGCACCGAGACCGACCCGTCCCGCTTCGGCTGGGCGGGTCGGTCTCGTCTGTCCGCGGCAACGATCCGATGGCCGGTCGGTCACGCCGCCCGCCTGAATATCTGAGTCGGCAATCAGCCCTGGCTCGGTCGGTTGGCCGACTGCGCCCCGCCCCGGCCTGGTCGAAGCTGGCCAACGGGGGAGGCCGGGCGGGGGGCCCGGCACGGGAGGGGTGACCATGGCGGGCGAGGCCGGCTCGGGGGCGCTGCGCGAACTGATCCTGGTGGTCGCTGTCGCGCTCGCCGGTCTGTTGCTCGCCATGGTTGCGGCCTTCGCACCCTGGCATGCCACCCCGGCGGGCAACGCTCCGGCCGGTCTGGTGGAGCTGCGCAGCCCCGGCGGCCCGGGTCCCGGCCCGACGGTCGCGCACGTGGGCTGAGCAGCGACCGGCCGACCGGAGCCGGCGAGGGGCAGGCCCGGTCAGGATCGGTACGAGGTGTGGTCGGGTCGGCGGGGCACCGACCCGACCACACCGCCCCGGTGCCTGATCGCGCCTGGTCGCACTCACCCGCGTCATGATCGCGCTCGATCCAGGAAACAGGCCCCTTCCAGCATGGACGAGGGCACTACATCCATGATCGAGCACGATCATCCAGGGGAGATCGCGGAGCAGGGGCGGACCGGGACCGCGCTCAGGAGGCGCTGCGGGCGTGGCCGGTCGGGTCGCGGGCCAGCAGGTCGGCCAGGCTCGTGCTGTCGACGACGGTGGCGATGGCCCCGTGCACCGCCAGCCAGACGTCGGTGAGCCCGGCGGCGACCCCGTGGTAGCCGGCCCGCTCGGCCGGCAGGCCGCGCACGGTGGTGAGCGAGCCGCCGACCGCGCGCAGCACGTCCCCGACCGTGATCTCCGCGGCTGGCCGGGTCAACGCGTACCCGCCCTCGGCGCCGCGGTGGCTGTGCAGCAGGCCGGCCCGGCGCAGGTCGAGCAGAATGCCCTGGAGGAAGCTCAGCGGGATGTCCTGCACCTCGGCCAGGCTGGCCGCCTTCACCAACTCGCCGGCACCGTCACTGGCGGCGGCGACGGCGAGCATGGCCCGGAGCGCGTAGTCGCTGCGCGCGGAGACGTACACGTCACTGACCAGCCTGGTCCAGTACGCCCCAGCGGCGCCGGATCGCCTTGTCCGCCGCGCCGAACGCGGCGTCGACGACCAGGCCGACGACCAGGATAACGATCATGGTGGAGAGCAGCCAGGGCGCGTCGGACAGCTCGCGGGAGTAGGTGAGCTGCGCGCCGAGCGAGGTCTGCGAGATGCCGACCACGATCAGCTCACCGGCCATCAGGCTGCGCCAGGAGAACGCCCAGCCCTGCTTGAGGCCGGCGACGATGGCCGGAAGGGCGGCCGGTGCGATGACGTACCGGTAGAGGTTGAGCCCTCGGGCGCCCAGGTTGCGCCCGGCGCGCTTCAGCAGTGGTGGCACGTAGTCCACACCGGAGATCACCCCGTTGGCGATGGACGGTGCCGCGCCGAGCACCACCACGAAGAAGATCGCCTTCTCGCTCAGCTCGAACAGCAGGATGGCCAGCGGGAACCAGGCGATCGACGGCATGGTCTGCAGCGCGGTGATCATCGAGCCGATGGCGGCCCGGAGCACCGTGGACCGGGCCACCGCGAGGCCCAGCAGCAGGCCGACCGCGACCGAGAAGACATAGCCGACGGCGGCGCGGCGCAGCGTGGTGAGCAGGCCCTCCCAGAGCTGCGGGCCCTGGGCCTGGGCCAGCAGCTCGCGGCCGACGACCAGCGGGCCCGGCAGCGAGTACGGCGGCTTCCAACCCGACCAGACCACCAGCTGCCAGGCCAGGATGGCGATGGCCAGCGCGGCGAGTTTGGGCCACGTGCCGGCCCAGATCCGGGCGCCCCGGGAGACCTCCTTGTCCCGGCCGGCGATCTCCAGCGCGTCGAGGCCGGAGATCTGCGCGTCGGTACGCGCCGAGCTGGTGAGGGTGTCACTGGCCATGGCGGCCCACCTCCGTACGGAGCCGTTCGGTGACCTCGGCGGCGATGGCGGCGACCTCGGGGGAGTCGATCCGTCGCGGGCGTGGGATGTCCACCTCGGTGGAGTAGATGATCCGGCCGGGTCGGCTGGAGAGCAGGATGATCCGGTCGGCCAGCCGGGCGGCCTCGCGGACGTTGTGTGTCACGAAGAGCACCGAGAGTTTGCGCTCGGACCAGATCCGTTCCAGCTCGTCGTGCAGGATGTCGCGGGTCATCGCGTCCAGCGCGCCGAACGGCTCGTCCATCAGCAGCACCGGGGTGTCCAGCGCCAGGGTGCGGGCGAGCGCGACCCGCTGCCGCATCCCGCCGGACAGCTCGTGCGGGCGTTTGCGGCCGAACTCGCCCAGGTGCACGGTGCGCAGCAATTCGGCGACCCGTTCCCGCCGCTCGGCCCGGGGCAGTCCGCGCAGCTTGAGCGGCACCTCGACGTTCGCCTCGACGGTCAGCCAGGGAAACAGCGCCGGCTCCTGGAACATCAGCCCGGGGTTGACGCCGCCGGCCAGGCCGATCTCTCCGCCGCTGGGCCGATCCAACCCGGCGACCAGGTTGAGCAGGGTGCTCTTGCCGCAGCCGGAGGCGCCGACCAGGCAGACGAACTCGCCCGGCGCGACGTCCAGGGACACGCCGTCCAGGGCCAGTACGGCGTTCGCCCCGCGTCCGTACACCTTGGTCACGCCGGAGAGCGCGACCGCGGTGGTCGCGCTCTGCGGCGTCGTCGTGGTCGACGTCATGGCTGGGTGACCTCGGGCTTGCCGGCGGCCTTGAGCGCGGTGTTGAGGTACGTGAGGTCGTACAGGCCCTTGAGGTCGACCGGCTCGGTCAGCCCCACCTCGACGGCGTGGTCGAGGCCGGCCTTGAGCGAGGCGGGGATCGGGTCGTTGGTGAACTCCAACGTCGGCCACGCCTGCTTGATCAGCTTCGGGTCCAACGGCTTACCGGTGATCTTGCCGATCGCGTCGGAGATCGCCTGCTGGGCCTCCTCGGGCTTGCTGTTGACGAACTCGTTCGCGGCCACCTGGCCGTCGACCAGCTTCTGCACCACGTCCGGGTGCGCCTTGAGGAACTTGGTGCTGACCAGCAGGTTGGTGATGACGAACTTCTTGTCCGGCCACAGGTCACGCTCGTCGACGAGCACCTTGCCGCCGGCGTTGACGAGGCGGGACACGAACGGCTCGGGCACCCACGCGCCGTCGATCGCGCCGCTGTTGAACGTCTCCACCGTCTGGGCGTTCTCCTGCGGCACGATCTTGACGTCGCCGCCGCCCTCCTTGGTGGTGGTGAGCCCCTGCTGCTTGAGCCAGTAGCGGATCGCCACGTCCTGGGTGTTGCCCAGCTGCGGGGTGGCGACCTTCTTGCCCTTCAGGTCCTGCGGGCCGTTGATGCCGGGCTTGACCACCAGCGCCACGCCACCGGACGCCGCGCCGGAGACGACCCGGACCGCCTCGCCCTTCGACTTGGAGAACGCGTTCACGGTCGGGTTCGGACCGATGTAGGTGGCGTCCAGCGCACCGGAGAAGACGGCCTCGATGGCGGCCGGGCCGGCGTTGAAGGTCTTCGGGTCCAGCTGGACGTCGGCGCCGAGCTTCTCGGCGAAGATGCCCTTCTCGACGCCGACGACCGCCGGCGCGTGGGTGATGTTGGGGAAGTAGCCGAGGCGCAGCGTCACCGGGCCGGAGCTGCCGCCCGCGCCCTCGCTGTCGTCGCCGCACGCGGCGGTGCTGCCCAGGGTCGCCGCGCCGAGGGCGGCGAGAGTGGCCAGGGTGACCAAGCGGCGCAAGGGAAGCCGTCTCATCGTCCATCCAATCCGCAGTATTCCTACTTAGTTGGTAGGAAGAGTGGGCCAGGGCGTGGTCAGCGTCAAGAGGCATCCACATGCCGGGACGCGGGGTCTCAGATATGTCGGTATTTCCTACTAGCTTGCTAGGGTAATCCGGTGACTGGATCACGGACCTTCCACTGGTTCCTGCCCACCTCCGGCGACGGCGACCAGGTCGGCGCGGCCACCGTCACGGCGGGCGCCGCCCGCCACGACCGGGCCGCCACCGTGGCGTACCTGGCCGAGGTCGGCCGCGCCGCCGAGGCGGGCGGCTTCAGCGCCGTCCTGACCCCGGTCGGTGCCGGCTGCCCCGACCCGTGGATCGTCTGCGCGGCCGTCGCCCAGCACACCGAGCGGCTCGGCATGCTGGTCGCCGTCCGCGCCGGCTTCGCGCTGCCCACCCTGATCGCCCAGCAGGCCGAGGCGTTCCAGGCCGTCTCCGGCGGTCGGCTGTCGCTCAACATCGTCACCGGCGGCGACCCGGCCGAGCAGCGCGCGTACGGCGACTTTCTCGGCCACGACGACCGCTACGCACGCACCGGCGAGTTCATCGAGGTGCTCCGCCGCGCCTGGGCCGGCCGGCCGTTCGACCACTCCGGCGTGCACTACCGGGTGGAGGGCGGTGGCCTGGCCACCCCCCTGTCCGAGCCGCCGCCGGTCTACTTCGGCGGCGCGTCCCCCGCCGCCGAGGCGGTCGCGGCCCAGCAGGCCGACACGTACCTCATGTGGGGTGAGCCACCCACGGCCATCGCGGCCCGCGTCACCCGTGTCCGGGCGCTCGCCGCCGAGCACGGCCGCACCCTGCGCACGGGCCTCCGCCTGCACGTCATCGCCCGGCCCACCAGCGCCGAGGCGTGGGCGGAGGCCGACCGCCTGCTGGCCGGGATGAGCCCGGAACGGATCGCCGCCGCCCAGGCCAGGTTCCGCCGGATGGACTCCGTCGGGCAGGCCCGGATGGCCGCGCTGAACGCCGGCCGCACCGACGGGCTCACCGTCGCACCCAACCTCTGGGCCGGGGTCGGCCTGGTCCGCGAGGGCGCCGGCACCGCGCTCGTCGGCAGCTACGCCGAGGTCGCGGCCCGCATCGACGAGTACGCCGACCTCGGCGTCGACGAGTTCGTCCTCTCCGGCTGGCCGCACCGAGAGGAGGCCGAGCGGGTCGGCGCGGAGGTGCTGCCGCTGGTCACCAAACCGGTGGTGCCGGCTCCGCGGAGGACGCCGGTGGGGCGGGTGTCGACGCGCTAGGGTCAGTCCCGTGGCGGCGCGGAGATCCAGAATTCCAGCGACCAAGTACCCGGTCGAGCGGTTCACCCTCGACAACGGCCTGCGGGTGGTGCTCACCCCCGATCGCAGCGCCCCGGTGATCGGGGTGGCGGTGGTCTACGACGTCGGCATCCGCTCCGAACCGGAGGGACGCACCGGCTTCGCCCACCTCTTCGAGCACCTGATGTTCCAGGGCTCGGAAAATCTGGAGAAGCTGGCCCACTTCCGGCACGTGCAGGGCGCCGGCGGCACCTTCAACGGCTCCACCCACCTGGACTACACCGACTACTTCGAGACGCTGCCGAGCAACGCGCTGGAACGCGCGCTGTTCCTGGAGGCGGACCGGATGCGCGGCCCCCGACTGACCGAGGAGACCCTGCGCAACCAGGTCGACGTGGTCAAGGAGGAGATCCGGGTCAACGTGCTCAACCGGCCGTACGGCGGTTTCCCCTGGCTCACCCTGCCGCCGGTCATGTTCGACACCTTCCCCAACGCGCACGACGGCTACGGCTCGTTCGACGACCTGGAGTCGGCGACCGTCGCCGACGCCGCCGACTTCTTCCGCCGCTACTACGCCAGCGGCAACGCGGTCCTCGCCGTCAGCGGCGACATCGACGTGGCCGAGGCGACCGAGCTGGTCCACCGGCACTTCGGCGACGTGCCGGCCCGCCCCGCGCCGAAGCGACCCGACTTCACCGAGCCCGACCTGGCCGCCGAGCGGCGCACCACGTACACCGACCGGCTGGCGCCGCTGCCGGCGGTGGCCGGGGCCTGGCGGGTGCCCGACCCGGTCACCGACTTCGCCGGCTACCTGCCGTACGTGGTGCTGGCCGAGGTGCTCACCGACGGCGACGCGTCGCGGCTCGTCGAGCGGCTCGTCCAGCGCGACCGCTCGGTGACCAGCCTCGGCGGCTACCTCGGTTTCATGGGTGACCCGTTCGACGTGCGGGATCCCACCGCGCTGCTGCTGCAGGCGCACCTGCCGCCGGGCGGCGACGTGGACAAGGTGCTGCGCACCGTCGACGAGGAACTCGATCGGCTGGCCACCGACGGCCTGACCGACGGCGAACTGGCCCGCACCCAGGCCCGGATGGCGACCCACCTGCTGCGCGACACCGACGCGGTGCTCGGCCGGGCGCTGCGGATGGCCGTCCTGGAACAGCAACGCGGTGAGCCGGGGCTGCTCAACGACCTGCCGAGGCTGATCGGCGAGGTCACCGAGGAGCAGGTCCAGACCGCCGCCGCCACCCTCCGACCGGAACGCCGCGCCACCATCGAGGTCATCGCCGGAGGTGCCCGATGAGCGTACGCACGCTGCCCCCGCTCGGACCCACCCGCAAGCTCAAGGTGCCCCGGCAGGCCGAACGCACGCTCCGCAACGGTCTGACCGTGATCGCGGTACGCCGGCCCTCCGTACCCCTGGTCGAGCTGCGCCTCTGGATCCCGTTCGGCCGGGCGCACCTGGCCCGCGGGGCGATGCTCTCGCAGACCATGCTCTCCGGCACCGAGTCGATGACCAGCGTGCAGATCGCCGCCGAGCTGCAGAAGGTGGGCGGTGGGCTGGCCGCCGGTGTCGACCCGGACCGGCTGATGCTCTCCGGCGCCGGCCTGGTCACCGGCCTGGACCGGATGCTGGAGCTGCTCGCCGAGGTGCTGACCGGCGCCAGCTACCCGACCGACGAGGTGACCACCGAACGGGACCGGCTGGTCGACCGGATCGAGGTGGCGCAGAGCCAGCCGGCGCACCTGGCCCGCGAGGCGCTGTTGAAGCGGATCTACGGCCGGCACCCGTACGCGACGCAGACCCCGGAGCCCGACCAGATCCGCGCGGTCCGGCCGGCGACGCTGCGCACCCTGCACGCCGAGCGGGTGCATCCGGCCGGTGCGCAGTTGGTGCTGGTCGGCGACGTGCAGCCGGAGAAGGCGCTGGACGCGGCCGAGCGGGCGCTCGGCGGGTGGTCCGGCGCGGGTCGCACCGCCGAACTGCCGCGGACACCCCCGCTGGAGCCGGGGCCGCTGCTGCTGGTCGACCGGCCCGGGTCGGTGCAGTCCTCGCTGCGGATCGCGCTGCCGGCCGTGTCCCGCACCGACCCCGACCACGCTCCGCTGCAACTGGCCAACCTGATCTTCGGCGGCTACTTCTCCTCCCGCTGGGTGGAGAACATCCGCGAGGACAAGGGCTACACGTACGGGCCGCACTCGGTGATCGAGCACTCGGTGGCCGGGTCGGTGCTGGTCGCCGCCGCCGAGGTGGCCACCGAGGTCACCGGTCCGGCGTTGCTCGAGACGACGTACGAGCTGGGCCGGTTGGCGTCGCTGCCGCCGAAGCCGGAGGAGTTGGAGCAGGCCCGCCAGTACGCCCTCGGCACCCTTCAGCTCGGCATGTCCACCCAGGCCGGGCTGGCCGCGTTGACCAGCGCGTACGCCGGCAACGGGCTACGTCTGGACTTCCTCGCCGAGTACGCGGCGAGGTTGGCCAAGGCGAGCATCGACGACGTCGCGGAGGTGGCGGCCCGCTACCTGGCGCCGGCCCGGGCCGCGGTCGTCGTGCTCGGCGACGCCGAACTGGTCACCCCGGGTCTGGCCGCGCTGACCACGATCCGTACCGAGTCCCTGCGGTGAGCGGCGAGACGGCGCCACCGTTGGCCCGGTCGACACTGGACCGGGCCGCGCACCGGCGGGGTGACTCGCAGTGGCTGACCGAGGCGTGGTTGCGCGCCCGGGTGCTGCTGCTCGACTCGACCGACGACGGGCGGACGCTGGCCCGTACCGACGTGTCGCCTCCGGCGCTGGTGCTGTTCGGCGCGGCGGACCTGCCGGCCGGGTCCGAGTCGATGGCGATGTTCCTCGGTGTCGAGCCGGACGGGGTGCCGGTCTTCGCGGTCGACGCGCCGCTGCCGGCGTTGTCGGGCACCCGGGCGGTCAACCTGCGCGAGGTCGGGCATCTGCTCGCCGACCGGGAGGCCGGCATCTTCACTACCGCGTTGGCGCTGGTCAACTGGCACACCCGGCACGGCTACTCGGCGAGCACCGGTGCGCCGACGGCGATGGACGAGGCCGGTTGGTCCCGGGTGGACCGAAACGGCGGCCGGATCTGGCCGCGCACCGACCCGGCGATGATCGTCCTGGTGCACGACGGGGTCGACGGGCCGGACGGGCGCTGCCTGCTCGGCAACAACGCCGGCTGGCCCGGCACCCCGGGTGGTCGGCGCTACTCGTGCCTGGCCGGCTACGTCGAGCCGGGGGAGTCGGCCGAGGCCGCCGTACTGCGCGAGGTCCGTGAGGAGGTGGGCATCGGAGTCGAGCGGATCGGGTACGTGGGCAGCCAGGCGTGGCCGTTCCCCGGCTCGCTGATGTTGGGTTTCCTGGCCACGGCCGACCCGTCGGATCCGGTGCGGGTCGATCCGTCGGAGATCGCGTACGCCCGGTGGTTCTCCCGGCAGGAGATCGGGGCGGCGCTGGCCGGGCGGACCGTGGACGTGGGCGACGGTGCCCGGCTGATCCTGCCGCCGCCGTCGTCGATCGCGTTGTTCCTCATCCACCGCTGGCTGGACGGTTGGGTGGACGGCGACCGCTGAGCACGGTCCCGGCCCGTGGCCGACGTTGCCGCGGCGGTCACGGGCCGGGAACACGGGCCGTCATGGTCGGAGGCAAGGAACACGGCGGGGGAGCCGATCCGACCACGACGGACGTCTGGTGGGTCAGGGGCCGGTGCGGCCCGGTTTGTGTCGGAACGCGGGTCGGGGCTCGGTGAGCGGCAGGACCTTGACCCGTTGCTTGCCGGCGCGTACGGCGCCGACCGTGGCGAGCGCCCGGGCCAGCAACAGCGCGGCGTCCCGGTCCTCGGCGTGCACGATCTGCCGGCGCGGCTCAGGCTGGGTCGGCTCGTCGCGAAGTCGGTGGCCGTCCGCCCAGGCGGCGGCGATGTCCCCGTCGGCGACGGCGCGGATGTCGGTGCGAACGATCAGGAACCGCATGAGGGTCTCCGGATGAACCGCGACGGATGAGCCAGTGTGGAAGTTCCACGTACTCGAGGTCATGCTACGCCGCGTACTCGTCCCAGCAACTGAAACGCGCCTATCGGTTTCCAGCCTCGTCCGATCAACCGATGGGCTGGTCAGCGGGGTTGGCGGCGCACACGACGACGGGGCCGCCGGCGATACGCCGACGGCCCCGTCCCGGTCACCGGATCAGTTCAGATCGAACTGGCCCTCCTTGGCACCGGTGATGAAGCCGAGCCAGCCCGCGCGGTTGAACAGCAGCACCGGGCCACCCCGGTCCTTGCTGTCGCGCAGCGCGACCGCCGAGGGACCGGTGCCCAGGGGGGCGACCTCGACGCAGTTGGAGGTCTGGCTGCGTGTGCTCGTACGCCACGGGGCGTCTACCAGCGACTGCGCGGAGACGGACGGCGTGTTGCGGATGTCGTTCATGGTTCTGCTCCTGATGTGCAGCGATCCGATGGGACGAGTGGTGCCGCACGCCCCGACGGATGGTCCCCCGTGGATCACCGGTCCGTCAGTCGCCCCGCAGCCCGGCGGCGTTGGGTCGGCGCCGTTGCCGGCCCGAACGCCACTGTGGATGGGGGCACCGCCTCGGTCAGCCGTCCCGTCGCCTCGATCAGCCAGGAGAGGGTGTCCGAGGCGTTCAGTGCCGCCGTGCATAGCCACTCGAACACCACTTTATAGCGATTTAGTGCAATAGCGTCGGACGACATGACGTCCGTGAAGCCCCCTTCGATAGCCAACGTCTCCGGATCGAGGGGATCGGCGAACCGATAGAGGGAGAACGCGGTCGGCGGAAGGTACCAATCTCCGATCTGCGTGTCGCGCAGGAGCACGTGCAGCGTCACGTTCGGTAGCAGAGCCAGCTCGCAAAGTTGGACCAACTGCTCGTGCAGCACCTCGGGCGGCCCGGCGCGGCGACCGAGGGCCGCCTCCTCCAGGACGGCGGTGTAGCGCGGCGCGTCGGTCTCCCGGGTCAGCAACGACTGGCGGGCCAACCGCGCCTGTACCTCGGTCTCGGGCTCGTCGCCGGGCTCCGGTTCGCCCGCGCCGGCACCCACCTGGCGGGCCGAGACGATCCGGACCTGGGCGTACCCGGGAGTCTGCAACAGCCCGGGGACCAGCACCGGGTTGTACTCGGAGATCTCCGCGCAGCCCGCCTCCAGTTCCGCCCAGCTGCGCTGTTGCAGCGTCATCACCGGGAAGTTCTTCAGCCAGGTCCGCATGTCGCCAGCCTCACCGGCGAACCCGAGCAACTCCTCGCGCTGCGCCGCGTCGGCGCCGTAGAGGTCGAGGAGGACCGCGACGTCCTGCGGGTCCGGACGGCTGCGACCGTTCTCCAGTCGGGACAGTTTGGACGCGGACGCCCAACCGATACGCTCGATGACCTGGTCCCCGGTCAGGCTCGCGGCCTCGCGAAGGCGGCGCAGCTCGACGCCCAACCGGCGACGACGCAGGATCGGGCTGGGTGCGGCAGGAGGCACGGTGTCCTCTTTCCCGTCGACCGACGCAGACGCGACGGTAACTGTATGAAATTCGCCCCCCACGGTCAGTATGGACGGCGCGACCGGCGTCGGAGGTTCCGGCGGGGGCGTGTCTTGCGAAAAATGGACCACGGGTACGCCGGAGCACGACGGACCCGTTGTCGGCCCCGTCGACCCCGCCCACCCCGGGCACACCATCCCGCCGGAGGGATCCCATGCGCACCGTCCTGCGCCGACCCGACTTCCGTCTGCTCTTCGGCGGCCTCCTGGCCAGCATGACCGCCGAGTCGATCCTGCTGCTCGCGCTCGCCATCTGGGTCAAGGACCTCACCGGCTCCGACGGGCTCGCCGGTGCCACGATCTTCGCCGTCATCGCACCGATGACGCTGGCGCCCCTGGTCGGCTGGTTCGTCGACCGCTACCCGCGTCGCCCCTTCTTCGTGGCCGCGAACCTGGTCACCGCGGTGCTGCTCATCCCGCTGTTCACCGTCCGGGACGCCGGCGACGTCTGGCTCGTGTACCTGGTGGCCGCCCTGTACGGCCTGTCGTACATCACGCTCAGCGCGGCGCTCAGTGGGCTGATCCGGCAGCTGGTGCCGGTGGAGCTGCTGGCTGAGGCGAACGGCGTCCTGCAGACCGTCCGCCAGGGGCTGCGGCTGATCGGCCCGCTGGCCGGGGCGGCGCTCTACGCGGCGATCGGCGGCTGGGCGCTGGCCGGTATCGGCATGGTCGGCTTCCTGACCGCGGCGGCGGTGGTGAGCGCGCTGCCCACCCCGCAGCCCGCACCACCGATGGTGCGGCTGCGCTGGCCGGCCGAGCTGGGTGCCGGACTGCGCCACCTGGCCGGTGAGCCGGCCCTGCGCCGGGCCCTGCTCGGGTACGGGCTCGGGTCGCTGGTGATGGGCTTCAGCGAGTCGCTGATCTTCGCCTACGTCGACCAGGGACTGGACCGGGACGCCGCCTTCGTGGGCGTGCTGGTCACCGTGCAGGGGGTGGGTGGGCTGCTGGGCGGGCTCTGCTCACCGGCGCTGGTCCGCCGCCTCGGTGAGGTCGGCACACTGGCCACCGGGGTCGCCCTGTTCGGGCCGGCGGCGCTCGCGCTCGCGTACCCCGACCTGCGGCTCGGGTTCGCGGCGGTGTTGCTGGCCGGCGTGTCGCTCCCGCTGACCATGGTGGGCCTGCACACGCTGATCCAGCGACGTACCCCACCCGGGCTGGTCGGCCGCGTCGCCGCGGCCACCGAGGCGGTCATCAGCGGACCGCAGGCGTTCTCCATCGGCGCGGGTGCCCTGCTCGTCGGCTTCCTGGACTACCGGGTGCTGTTCGCGCTGGTCGGGGTGGCCACCATCGCCGCCGGCGGCTACCTGTGGCGGGGCCGGCACCTCAGCGCGCCGGCCGGTGCCCGCCCACCCACGCCGCCGACCCGCCCGAGGTTGCCCGCGCCCCGACGCCCGGCCGACGACGCCGACGAGCCGGTGGTCACCGGCATCCACCGGCCACCCCGGAACTGACGGATACCGGACACGACGAGCGGCCGCCCCGGGTGGGACGGCCGCTCGTCGCGGATGACACCGGCGGTCAGGCGGTGAGAGTCGCCAGGTGCTGCTTGACCTGGGTGATCGAGGGATTGGTGAGGGCGCTGCCGTCGGCGAAGCGCAACGTCGGCACCGTCTGGTTGCCGCCGTTGACACTCATCACGAACTCCGCGGCCTTCGGGTCCTGCTCGATGTCGACCACCTCGTACCCGATGCCCTCCCGGTCGAGTTGCGACTTCAGCCGGTGGCAGTAGCCGCACCAGGGGGTGGAATACATCGTCAGCATGGTCGGATCCTCCAACTCCTCCGGCCGCCGGCTTGCGGATCAAGCCGAGGCTGTTCGCTGCAACGTTCGGAGGAGCTGAGATGATTCCTGGTTGTGGTGGTTCACTCAGCGTCGGAACAGGTGCTCGCCGGGCTGGACCCGGAGCAGCGCGCCGCGGTGACCGCACCCGCCGGCCCGGTCTGCATCCTGGCCGGCGCCGGCACCGGCAAGACCCGCGCGATCACCACCCGGATCGCCCACCGGGCGCTTTCCGGTGAGATCTCCCCGCGGCACGTGCTCGCGGTCACCTTCACCGCCCGGGCCGCCGCCGAGATGCGGCACCGGATCTCGCTGCTCGGCGTGCGGGGCGTGCAGGCGCGCACCTTCCACGCGGCCGCGCTGCGCCAGGTCCGCTACTTCGCCCCCCGGCTGCTGGCCGGCCGGGCCATGCCCGAGCTGCTGGACAGCAAGGTGCGGCTGGTCACCCTCGCCGCCGCCCGGGTCGGCCTGCGCACCGACCGGGCCGCCGCCCGGGACCTGGCCGGTGAGATCGAGTGGGCCAAGTCGTCGCTGGTCGAGCCGGGGGACTACGTGGTGGCGGCGGCCCGGGCACTGCGGGACACGCCGCACGAGCCGGCGAAGGTGGCCGACGTGTTCACCGCGTACGAGCAGCTCAAGCGCTCCAACGGCGTGATCGACTTCGAGGACATGCTGCGTGCCGCGGTGTGGGGCATCGAGGAACACCCGGACGTCGCCGAGCAGGTCCGTGGCCAGTACCGGCACTTCGTGGTCGACGAGTACCAGGACGTCAACCCGCTCCAGCAGCGGCTGCTGGACGCCTGGCTGGCCGGCCGCAACGACCTCACCGTGGTCGGCGACGCCAGCCAGACGATCTACTCGTTCACCGGGGCGACCTCGTCGTACCTGGTCGACTTCCCGCGCCGGCACCGCAACGCCACCGTGGTCCGGCTGGTCCGCGACTACCGCTCCACCCCGCAGGTGGTCGGGCTGGCCAACGCGGTGATCTCCCAGGCCCGGGGCACCGAGGCGCGGCTGCGGCTGGAGCTGAGCGGTCAACGCCCCCCGGGACCGGTACCGGACCTGCGGATCTTCACCGACGAGCCGGCCGAGGCGAACGCCGTGGCCGCCCGCTGCCGGTCGCTCATCGACGCGGGCACACCGGCGAAGGAGATCGCCGTGCTGTTCCGCACCAACGCGCAGTCCGAGGCGTACGAGAAGGCGCTCACCGAGACCGCCGTGCCGTACGTGGTGCAGGGCGCGGAGCGCTTCTTCGAGCGGACCGAGGTGCGCCAGGCGATGATCGCCCTGCGCTCCGCCACCCGCTCGATCCCCGGGGAGACGCCGCTACCGGCCGCCGTCGTCGAGGCGCTCACCGCGGTCGGGTGGGCACCCGACACGCCCCCGGCCGGCGGCGCCGCCCGCGAGCGCTGGGAGGCACTCGCCGCGCTGGTCCAGCTCGCCGAGGAGTACGCGGCCACCCCCGAGGTCGTGCCGATCGGGGAGGCCGCCTCGGTGGAGCGCCCGGTCACCCTGACCGACTTCACCGAGGAGCTGGCCAACCGTGCCGCCCAGCAGCACGTGCCGACCGTGGACGGGGTGACGCTGGCCTCCCTGCACTCGGCCAAGGGGCTGGAGTGGGACGCGGTCTTCCTGGTCGGCCTCGCCGAGGGCACCCTGCCCACCACGTACGCCAAGACCGTCGAGCAGGTCGAGGAGGAACGACGGCTGCTCTACGTCGGGATCACCCGGGCCCGGCAGTGGCTCTGGCTGTCGTACGCCTCGGCGCGCTCGCCGGGCGGGCGGGCCCGGCGGCCGTCGCGGTTCCTGCCCCAGCTGGACCGCTCGGGCGGGACCGAACGGGCGGCCGGCGGCACCGGTCCGGCCCGCCGCCCGGAGCGTCGACGGACCCAGATCGTGTCCTGCCGGATCTGCGGTGCCACCCTGCTCGCCGGTCCCGACCGCAAGCTGGGCCGCTGCCCCACCTGCCCGTCCGACATCGACGATGAGCTGCACGAACGACTGCGGGAGTGGCGGCAGCGGGTGGCCGGCGCGCAGAAGGTCCCGGCGTACGTGGTCTTCACCGACGCCACGTTGACCGCGCTGGCCGAGCGGCGTCCCGGCCGGCCGGAGGAGCTGATCGCCATCGCCGGCATCGGCCCCCGCAAGTTGGGCCTGTACGGGGAGTCGGTGTTGGCGCTCGTGGGGGGCGCGGGGGTGGACGACGTCTGCCCGGAGAAAACTTTCGAAATCCAGTCGTAAATTCGTTTGCCCTCGCCCCGGCGCGAGGAATAGCCTCAGGACACACCACGCGAGCGGCGCCATTCCGGCTGCTCACGGGGGTTGGTCCAGTCGATTTTCGAGGAACGTGAGGGAGGTGGCACCCGTGAAGATCTTCACCTATGAGCGTCTGGCGGCGATGCCGTCTGTCCACGCTCCGTTGTCGGCTGTCCGGGTGGCCCTTGCGGCCGCACGACCGTCGGTTCCGCAGGTGCACCAGGTTCAGGCCGAGCTGACCCTGGCCGTCGCGCCCACCGGAGTCGATGGGACCAGTGGCATCACGGGCATGGGCATCGATGGCGCCAAGAAGCGCACGAATGTCCGCGGCGTTCCACCTCGAGGTAGACCGGTCTGACTCTCAGACACCGGCTCACCTCGAGGCCGCGGAACCCGCTACCGGGATCCGCGGCCTCAGTTTTTTGCCCCGCCGAAGTTACGTCGGAATGCGATCCACGAGATCGAAGTGAGAGAGAGGTGACCGGGAGATGAGTCTGGCGTTGGCCCCCCTCGATGTGAGCGTCGAGATGGAGGCGAACCTGCCCTGCCGGAAGTTCGACCCCGACCTGTGGTTCTCTGACTCGCCCGCCCAGCTCGAGCTGGCCAAGTCGCTCTGCGGGGACTGCCCGCTGCGCGTCGAGTGCCTGGCCGGGGCGGTGGAGCGAGCGGAGCCGTGGGGCGTCTGGGGCGGCGAGATCTTCGAGCGTGGCGCGGTCGTCCCGCGCAAGCGGCCCCGTGGCCGTCCGCGCAAGGACGACGTCGCCCGTGACGCCGAGCTCCGGGTCGAGGCCGAGGCGCGCCTGGCGGCCAGTGGGCTGTCCGAGGTGCGTGGCGCGGTCCGGCTGGCAGCCTGACATGTTCCCGATCCGTACCAGCTACGCCGGTGTCACGCCGGCAGCGAGTGAGAAGACGATGTTCAACGTCCCGACTGGAGCCTTCGAGATGCAACTACTCCACGAAGCGTTGTCCCGGGCTCGAATGCGCCGGCCTCAGGCCGGTCGTACCACCACGAGCACTGAGGCAACCCGATCCGCCCGTACCGTCGCCATGAACAGCCGTAACCAGTCGGCGCGCGACCTGGGCGTTCTCTAGTACCAACCCCACTCAGAAGGGCGGGTGCCGACCGGCACCCGCCCTTCGTGACGTTCTCAGCCCGGTGTGCTCACGCCACGGGAGCGAAGCCGGGGAGCCAGCGTTCCAGGATGCTCCGGTACGGGGCCTTCGCCTCCAACTGGCAGAGCACCCCGATCGATCCGAGTGTCACCCGGTGGATGAGCAGGTACGACGGCGGCAGGTTGAGCTGCCGGCTCAGCTGGTAGGTGGGGGACCGGGGGCTGGCCAGTCGCGCCGCCTCGCCGCGCAGCCACGCCCGGGTGAAGCGAAACCCGTCGGTGGCGATGGGCTCCAGCATCGGCCGGATGAAGTCGAGCACACCCTCGGCGTCGATATCGTCGGCGGCGCCGATGAAGCCCTCGGACCGCAGCCCCTCCACCACCCCGGCGGCGTCGTTGCGCAGGGCCAACGCGGCGATACGACCGATCGGCTCCGGCGTGCCCTCCGGCATCCGCGCCACCGCGCCGAAGTCGATCACCCCGAGCCGGCCGTCGGCCAGCAGCCGGAAATTGCCCGGATGCGGGTCGGCGTGCAGCAGCCCGGCCCGCTGCGGCGCCGAGAGGTGCAGGGTGGCCATCAGCCGGCCGGCCTCGTCCCGCTGCTCCTCGGTGCCCTCCCGGATGATGTCCGCCAGCGGCGTGCCCGTCACCCACTCGGTCACCAGCACCCGGGGCGCCGCGTTGATCACCGCCGGGATGTAGATCTCCGGGTCGTCGGCGTACGCGGCGGCGAAGGTGCGCTGCGACTCGGCCTCCAGCTCGTAGTCCAACTCCTCGGTGATCCGCTCACGCAGCTCCACCAGGAGCGGCTTGACGTCCAGGCCGGGCTGGATGGCCCGGAACATCCCGCCCAGCCGGGAAAGCTGCTTGAGGTCGGCGAGCAGCGCGTCACCGGCGCCCGGATACTGGATCTTCACGGCCACGTCGCGGGCGTTCGGCGCACCCGAGGCGTCGTACCCCGGTTCCCGCCACCGGGCCCGGTGCACCTGGCCGATGCTGGCCGCGGCGGCCGGGGTGTCGTCGAACTCGACGAACCGGTCCCGCCAGTTCGGGCCGAGCTGCTCGGCCAGCACCTTGTGCACGCTGGCGGCCGGCAGCGGCGGCGCCGCCTCCTGGAGCTTGGTCAACGCCTGCCGGTAGGGGGCGGCGATCTCCTCCGGAAGGGCCGCCTCGAAGACCGACAGCGCCTGGCCGAACTTCATCGCACCGCCCTTGAGCTGGCCCAGGACGCTGAACAGCTGCTCGGCGGTGCGTTGCTGGATCTCCGCGGAGATCACGTCGGAGGCGAGCCCGGTGACACGCTTTCCCATGCCGAGGACGGTCCGGCCGGCGAAGCCGAGCGGCAGAGCGGCGAGCTTGGCGGTCCGGGACACGGCCCGGCGCGGGATGTCGGTCACCCGGTCATTGTTACCGACCGGAGGGCCCCGCTGCTGCCGTGCGGCCGGGCTGGTGCGTACGCCCGGCTCTCCGAGCACCCGCACGCCGGATGGGGTGGCCAGCCCCGGCGGCGGAACCGGCCGGCGCCGACGATCTCCAGCGCGGCACCGAGCGTCTCCGGACTGCCGCCGTCGAGCTGCGTCAGCGCCTCGACGAGCGCGTACCCGATCGCCGCGAGCAGCGTGCCGGTCGTACCGGCCGGGGTCGGCGCGGTGGCCGCGAGTTGGGCGGCGAGCCGCGGCCAGGCCGGGTCGCGGTCGGCCCGGTGCAGCTCGACGCAGTGCAGGCACGGCCCGGCGGGCGGCCGGACCAGCGGCCCGACGACCGGTACGCCCTCGCGCAGGGTGATCAGAAGGTGCGGCTGGCGGCGCTGGGCGAGACCGGCCGCGAGCAGCGCCGGAGGACGGTCGGTGCCCAACTGGATCACCAGGTCGACGCGGACGGCACGGCCCGGGTGGGTGCCGGTGCCCGGTGCGATCCGGTCGATCGCGGCCCGTACCGCCGGGGCCAGCGGATGGCCCAACTCGGCGGCCGTGATGCCGGTGCCGACCAGGTCGACGGCGCGTACCGGACCGGTGAGGTGGGGGATCACCTGCCCGACGCCGGACTGGGCCAGCGCCACGGCCAGCGGTGCACCGAGTGCGCCGGTGCCGGTGAGCAGCACCCGGGCGGTTCGTCGGCGACGCAGCACCTGCGCGGGGGTGCCGGGCAGCCGGGCCGCGGCCAGGGCCAGCGCGCCCGCCTCCGCGGCGAGCCGCGCCCGGAGCGGGCCGGCCAGCTCGCGGGGGAGCAGGCTGTGCGCGGGCACCAGCAGGCCCGCCGTGCGCAGGGCGGCGAGCAGGGTACGAGCATCGTCGGTGGTGACCCGCGCGGCGGGCGCGTACGCCAGCACCTGCCGTTCGCTACGGGTGCCGTCGAGCAGGTCGAGCAGGTAAGCGGCGCGAGGGTTGGCCAGCTCCAGCAGCACGGCAGGGCCGGGGCCGACGCCGAGTTGAAGGGTGTGGCGGTCGCGCCACAGCCGATTGAGGCCGGGCAGCAGGGTGGGCCGGGGCAGCATGGGACGACTCATGGTGACGAATCGTGACCGCTTCCCTGCTCTCGGTCGATCGTTGTCCACAGGTGGCCGGGCCGCTGTCCAGCGCTGTCCACAGGATTCGCCGAGTTATCCACAACCGGCGAGTAGGGGTGTCGGTCACCCGACAGTGGGTCGGCGCGGCGCGGCGCGGCGGGACGGCAACGGGGGCGGGGGGGGGGGGGGGCCCCCCCCCCCCCCCCCCCCCCACCCGGGCGACCGAGGGCGAGCCCCGCCGTGGGGTGGAGGGTTTTTGGCCAAACACACCCCAGACCCAAACCAAAATAAA
>NZ_JBFAHZ010000038.1:0-52737 GCF_040654415.1 Micromonospora sp. NPDC050695 | reverse complement strand
GAGCAGAACCCCCAGCAACCCACCGGCTGCGATCACCAGCCTGCCGCACTGGCCCTGACCGCATAACCCCCGAAGGATTTACGGAGCGGACCACTTAGCTGTGGGGATGACGTCCCCTGTCTCCCTCGGTACGTGGCCGACCCCGCTGGAGGCCGCACCTCGCCTCGCCGCCCGTCTGGGGCTGGCCGACCTGTGGTTCAAGCGCGACGACCTCGGTGGGCTCGGCGGAGGCGGCAACAAGATCCGTAAACTGCGGTACACCTGCGCCGAGGCCCTCGCCGCCGGCGCCAGCATGGTGATCACCTCGGGCGCACCGCAGAGCAACCACGCGCGGCTGACCGCTGCGGCGGCCGGGCGGCTCGGTCTCGCCTGCGTGCTGGTGCTCGCCGGTCCGCCCGTGCGGGACCGGCGCGGCAACCTGCTCCTCGACGAGCTGGCCGGCGCGGAGATCGTCTGGAGCGGGGACCGGCCGCTCGCCGAGGTGGTGGCGGTCGAGGCGGAGAGACGCTCGGCGTACGTCATTCCGTTCGGTGGCACCTCGCCGACGTCGCTGGCGGGCTACGTGGACTGTGGCCGGGAGCTGCGCGCCCAGGTGCCGGACATCGACGGGGTCGAGGTCGTGGTGGCGGTCGGCTCCGGCGGAATGATGGCCGGACTGGTCCGTGAGCTGGGTGCCGAGCGGGTGGTCGGCGTGGACACCGGCGCGTTGCCCGACGCTCGTGCCGCCGTCGCCGGGCTGCTCGTCGGCCAGGTCGAGCCGGCCGCGTTGCGCATCGACGGATCGCAGGTGGGTGCGGGCTACGGCACGCTCACCGACGCCGTGCGGGCGGCCCTGCGGACGACCGCCCGCGAGGAGGGCGTGTTCCTGGATCCGACGTACACCGGCCGGGCGATGGCGGCGCTGCTGGCCGGCAGCTTCCCGCACGGCGACAGGGTGGTCTTTCTGCACAGCGGTGGCCTGCCGGGGTTGTTCGGGCATCCCGAGCTGTCAGCCTGACGTCACCGCTGCTGTCGGGGGGAGCGCAGGGTGGCGCCGGGGGCGCAGCAGGCGTCGCCGCGCCAGGCGTCGCGTCCCTCCTTGACCGCGACCGTGGCGATGACGAGGGCGGCGGTCGGGTCGGCCCACCACCAGCCGAACAGCGAGTTGACCGCCAGCCCGCCCAGCGGGCACCGCGGAGAGATAGGTGCACAGGAGGGTCTGCCGGGAGTCGGCGACGGCCGGGGCCGATCCGAGTTCGCGTCCGGCGCGGCGCGTTCCCGGCGCTCGTGGTCCGGGCCGGAGAACTGCCAGGCGACAGCGGCGGCCGAGGCCACCTTGATGATGGGTCCGAAGCCCCTCCCACCCGGACCGGGCGACGCCCCGCGGCAGGTCGACCCGCGCGGAGGGCGCGAGACCGCGACGATCAGTTGCTGGTCGCCCGGTACCGATCCCAGGCCCGGACCAGTTGCAGTCGACTGTTGATACCGAGCTTGTGGTAGATCGACCGCAGTTGGGTGTCCACCGTGTGGAAGGAGACGAAGAGGCTCCCGGCCGCCTCCCTCTTGGTGGCGCCCGTGGCGAGGAGCTCGGCGACCCGCTCCTCGGCGGGGGTGAGTGCGCCGACCCGCCGCCGCTGGTCGTGTGGGGCGGCAGCGAGCGCGGCGCAACGGGCGTCGGCGATCAGCTGGTCACCGGGAGCGCCGATCCGGGCGTAGAGCGCGGCCGCCTCGTGGGCGGCCTCCCGGGCCTCCGCCGGGCGCAGCCCGGGGTTGTTCGCGAGGTCGAGTAACGCGTCGGCCAGCGCCGGCCACGCGGCGGTGGTGCGCAGGCCGCCGACCGCCGACCGCAGCGCGTCCGGATCGCCGTCGAGCAGGCCCCTGGTCTGATCGGCCAGAGCGCGCCACAGCGCGACGGGGGTACGCGCGGCCACCCGCCCGACCAGTTCGGTGACCCGGCGGGCGGCGTGCGGGTCGTCGGCGGCCACGGCCGCGCGTACCAGCCGGGGGCCGAACTGCGGCACGGGTAGCAGGGGTCGCACCGACCGGTGCAGATCGGCCACGACCTGACCGAGCGTCCGCGCCGGCTCGCCGAGGACGGGATCACGGACGGCGACACACCGGGCGGCCGTCCACATCGTACTGTCGGGCCAGTTTTGTGGCGCGGCGGAGGCGCGCAGGACGGCGCGCGCGGCGTCGGCCTCGCCACGCCGGTAGCGGACCTCGGCGACCACGGCGACCAGCAGCGCACGTACCTCGTGATCGATGTCCGGAGATCCGAGGGTGATGGCGGCCAGCGCGGCCGCCTCCGGCAGCTCTCCCACGGCGACCATGCGCAGGCAGTCCAGGGCGGTCAGCCTGCTGCTCGCCGCGGTGCCGGGCGGGGCCGTGTCGATGAACGCCTGGCGGATCGCCGTTCGCGCGTCCTCGTGCCGGCCGAGGCAGAGCGTGACGAGGATCCGCTCGGCCCGGATCGACGCGGCGTCGCGACGGACCGCCGGTGCGTCGAGGGCCAGGGCCGCCAGCACGGCATCGGCTCCCGGTAGGTCACCGTACGACAGTGAGCGGGCGGCCCGGCCGACGGCGAGGTGGCGCGCCGACGAGGCGTCACCCGCCGCCGCGTGCGCGGTACCGGCGTCGCGCAGCAGGGCGTCGGCATCCGGGTGTCCGGTACGCGCCGCGACGACGGCGACCATCGCGAGCAGGGTGCTCCGGCTGCGGGCGTCCTCCAGCGGTCGCGCCAGCGCGTCCCGCAGAGCGGTGAGGACGACCGACGGTCGCTCTCCGGCGGCGACCTCCGCGAGGCGACCGAGCAGGCGGCGACGGTCAGGATCCCCGCCACGGTTCGCGGCGATCCGCGCTGTCAGCACGGCCAGGGCCTGCGCCCCACGCCCGGCGAGGCGGAGCTGGTCCGCGGCCGCGTCCGGTACGGCGTCGAAGGGTGAATCGGACAATGGCCTTCTCCCCGGTGGTAACCCGGCCCGTTGAAATGCCGTCCTGCGACCGAGCCTAATCAGGGCGGCAGCGGCGGGCGGCCGGATCGACGAACCAGCGGGCGTGGCCGGCAACCGACAGCCACGGTGCGACGAATCGTCCACGTCGTCCGTGATATCGCGCGCCGCTATGGCGCGATCACGTGATGTGGGGTCGCCGGTGCACCCCAGATCATCGGGTGACAGGACCTGCGACAGGAGGCCGTCGTGACGCCGATCGACACCGTGCCGCGGATCCGCCCGGCGCGGACCGACCTTCCCGGCCGACACCGGCTGCGGGTCGTACTGCTCGCGTTCGTGCTGCTGGCGATTACCGGTGCGGGCGGACACGCGCCGCCGTGGACCCGGCTGGTGCTGGCCGCGACCGCGGTGGCCGTTCCGGCGGCGGTCGCCATCCAGTACGGCTGGTCCACGGTTGGCGCCCTGCTGGGGATGCCTCCCCGGCCACGCTCGCGCGGCGGCGCCGTCCCCGCACCGAATCCGATCCGCTCGGAGTAAGGAGTCAGCGACCATGGCGAACAACGATCCCCAACCGCGACGCGGCGACGAGGGGGCGGCTCCCTTCGCGGGCCGTAACGTCGAGGTGGAACGGCAGAATCCGGATCTCCTGGTGCCGCCGACGACCGACAGTCGCTTGGTGCCCAACCTGAAGTTCTCGTTCTCCCAGGCGCACACCCGGGTGGAGCGCGGCGGCTGGACCCGTGAGGTCACCGTCCGGGACCTGCCGATCGCCACCACGATGGCGGGGGTCCAGTTCGGACTGGAGCCCGGCGCGTACCGGGAGATCCACTGGCATCAGCAGTCCGAGTGGGCGTACATGCTCAGCGGCAGTTGCCGGATCAGCGCGGTCGACCACGAGGGACGCAACTTCATCGAGGACGTCAAGGCGGGCGACCTGTGGTTCTTTCCGCAGGGGGTGCCGCACAACATCCAGGCGCTGGACGACGGCGCGCAGTTCCTGCTGGTCTTCGACGACGGCGCCTTCTCGGAGAACAACACGTTCCTGCTCAGCGACTTTTTCGCGCACACGCCCCGGCACGTGCTGGCGAAGAACTTCGGTTGGACGGCGGATCAGATGGAGAACCTGCCCGAGCGGGAGAAGTACATCTTCCAGGGCGACGTCCCGCCGCCCCTGCAACAGGACCGGGTGATCAGCCCGACCGGCGACATCCCGCGAAGCTTCAAACACCGGATGCTCGCGCAGACCCCGCAGCGGTTCCGTGGTGGAACGGTCCGGATCACCGACTCGACGAACTTCGCCGCGTCCACCACGACCGCCGCCGCCCTCGTGGAGGTCGAGCCCGGGGGGATGCGGGAGCTGCACTGGCATCCGACCACCGACGAGTGGCAGTACTACATCTCGGGCACCGGACGGATGGGCGTGTTCGCGTCCCAGGCCGCCGCTCGGACGTTCGACTTCCAGGCCGGCGACGTCGGCTACGTCCCCTTCGCGTACGGCCACTACATCGAGAACACCGGTGACGAGCCGCTGGTGTTCCTGGAGATGTTCAAGTATCCCCGGTTCGAGGACATCTCGGTGATGCAGTGGTTGGCGAACACGCCCCACGAGATCGTCGCCGACACGATCAACGTGCAGAAGTCGATCGTCGACGGATTGCCGACGATGAAACAGGTGGTGATCTGAGTCCGGCCGCCCGCCGCCGGACGGGCGGCCGGACGGTGCGTCAGCCGCCGGTGGGTGCCGGGGAGCTGGGAGCCGTGGCGGGCCGGCGGCGTCGCGACACCGCGCCCACGACGACGTCGAGGACGAGGAAGGCAAGCAGGGTCAGCCCGAACACCGGCAGCGCCCAGCCGATCGCCACGGTCACCGGTACGCCGACCAGCGGCGTCCAGAGCGGCAGACGTCGTACGCCGCCACGGGCGGGCGGCCTGCCGGCGAGGGCGCGCCGGTCGACGCGGGTGGGTCGGCGCTGCCACCACATCCGGTAGCCCCAGACGACGACGCAGAGCAGCCCGAGGGCGAGCGCCGCGAGCAGGATCTGGTTGACCGGGCCAAAGAGGACGCCCATGTGGGCCTGGACGCCGAGGCCGCTGAGTTTCGCCAGCAGGGGCCAGTCGGCGAAGTCGCTGCGGGCGGTGACCGCACCGCCGGCCGGGTCGACGGCGACGCGGTCCTTGGCGACCGGCCAGGTGTTGTCGATCTGCGCGACGGTCCAGGCCGAGCCGGTTTCCTGTGCCGGAGTTATCTCGACCGGGCCGGCGAGGCCGGCCGCGCGGGCGGACGTGAGGACCCGGTCGAAGGCCGCCGACTCGACCACACCGCCCGCCCCGGCCGCGCTGTGCTCGTGGCCGCCGCCGGGATCGGCCGGGACGCCGGTGAGGCTGGTAGAGATCACCGGAGTACGCGCATCGAGCGCGTCGAGGCCGGCGCCGAAGTTCGCCCCGGCGTAGCGGGACCAGGTCAGCCCGGTGGCCGAGAGGAAGAGCAGGCCGACGGTGAGCAAGATGCCCGTGGTGGCGTGCCATCCCCGGGTACGGCGGACGCCCCTGCCGGCGGACAGATCCGGCACGAGCAGGTGCCGGGCGGTGCCCCGGGAGGCGCTGCGCCGACGCCACCAGAGGATGACACCGCCGAGCGCGAGCACCCAGAGCCAGCTCGCGGCCAGCTCGGAGTAGTGCCGGCCCGCCACCCCCAGGTGCAGGTTGCGGTGCAGGTCGTCCAGCCAGGTGGTGGCCGGTGTGGAGCCGAACCAGGTGGTCAGCTGTCCGTTGACCTGCGCGGTGTACGGGTCGACGTAGACGGTGTGCTGCTTCTCGCCCAGCTCGGGCAGGGAGAACACCACCTCGGTGGTCCGGTCGCCGGTCCCGGGCCGCACCGAGGCGATGCTGCCGTCGGTGTGCGCGTTCCGGGCGGTGCCGACCTGGTCGGCCAGCGGGAGTGGACGTTCACCCACCTGGGCGACGGTCAACTGGTCGTCGTAGAGCACGCCGTCGAGTTGCGGGGTGACCGTGTAGGCCAGGCCGGTCAACGCGGCGACCACCAGGAACGGGGCGACGAGGATTCCGGCGTAGAAGTGCAGCCGCAGCAGCAGCGCGCCGAACGGTGACGTACGCGGGGCCGGTCGTGGCGGTGCTTCGGCGGTCGTGGCGTGGTCCGGCGGTGGCGTGCCGGACACCTCGGTGAGAGACATGGTGATCCGATCGGGATAGTCGGGGCGAGAGCTTCGGTGGTTTCCCGCCGTCCTCAGCGGCGGGTCGCGCGCCGCAGTAGGAGCCCGGCCACCACCACGGCGAGGACGGCCAGCGCCGCGCCGGCGAGACGTACGCCGGCACTCGATCCGCCACCGGGCTGCACCGCGGCGGCGGGCGGAGCCGGCGTCGAAGCGTCCCGGACCGGCGCGGCGGTCGACGTGGGATCGGCCACCGTGAACGGATACGACCCCTGCGCCGGGTGCCCGTCGGCGGAGACGACCCGGTAGCCGACGGTGTACGTCCCGTTCGGCAGCGGGCCGGTCACCCGGACCGTGCTCGTCGCGCCGACGACCACCGGATCGCCGGTGGGAATCTTTTGCCGGGTGGCGTCGGTGAGCACGATGGTGGTGAAGGCGGGGTCGAGCCGTCTCATGAATTCGAGCGTGACCTCGACCGGCGCGCTCGGCAGGGTCGCGTCCCGGGCCGGCGTCGACGACCGCAGGCTGTTGTGCGCCCAGGCCGGCGCGGCCGGGACGAGCAACGCCACGAGGACGGTGAGTACGGCCGCGCCGAGCCGGTTGGCGTGCCTCATCCGAGCACCTGCTCGCCGATCCATCCGTCCGGTGGACATCCGGGCGGGATGGCGAAGACGGCGGACCCGATCGGGGTGGTCCACTCGTTGAGCAGGTCCCGGTCGGCGAGTCGGCGCTGGATGGGCAGGAACTGTCGGGCGATGTCGGCCTGGTACGAGGTGAAGATCAAGCCGCTGTCGGCCTGGCCCTCCGCCGTCGGGACCGCGTCGTAGTTGTAGGGCCGACGCAGGATCTTCAGCCGGTCATCGGTGACGTGCGCGCGGGTGAGGTGGGAGAAGTCGGGGATGACGGTCAGCCCGTCGGGGCCGGTCGCGGCGAAGTCGGGTGCGTCGTGTTCGGCGGTGCCGGTGAGGGGTGCACCGGTGTCCAGGCGTCGGCCGACGGCGAGTTCCCGGTCGGCGCGGCCGAGCAGGTCCCAGGTCTCCATGTTCATGCTGATGCGTCGTACGACGAGGGTGGTGCTGTCGCGCAGCCACGCGGGCCCGTCGGCGATCCAGACGGCGCGGTCCGCCGGTGTCCCGGGCCGGGGGTTGGCGGTGCCGTCCAGTTGACCGAACAGGTTGCGTTGGGTGTGGCCGCCCGGCTCGACGCCGGGGCCGCGTCGGAAGCCCTGCTGTACCCAGCGGACGGTGGCGAAGGGTCGGCTGTCCTTGAGCAGGACGCGTTGGGTGTGGGCGACGGTGAGCGCGTCGTCCGCGCAGATCTGGAGCAGCAGGTCACCACCGGACCAGGCCGGCTGGAGCCGGTCGATGCGGAACGAGGGCAGGTCGGCCACGGATGGCGGCCGACGGTCGTCGACGCCGGCTGCCCGGAACAGGCCGGGGCCGAAACCGAAGGTCACGGTCAGCCGCGCGGGCAGCAGGCCGAGTTCGGCCTCGGTGTCGGCCAGTGCGGGTTGACCCTGGGTGAGACGTGCGGCGTCGTCGGTGAGCAGACGCAGCAGCCGACCCAGCGCAGCCCGGTCGGTCTCGGGCCGCAGGGTGAGCGCGACGAACGACGCGTGGGCCGGTGGTTCGGTGGTCACCCCGGACTGGCGTGGCCCGTGGAACGGCTCGACCGAGGTGCCGACCGCGCTCGCCAGGGCGACCTCGGCCGGCCGCCCGTCGCGGTGACCGGAGCGTTCGGCGGCGGCTACCGCGGTCAGCGCGCCTCCGGCGGCAACGGCCCCGCCGGTGAGCAGGCCGCGCCTGCTCACCGGTCGGGAGGTCGGGTTGCGGGTCATGCGGCCGGGCTCATGCTCGTCTCCGGCATCGGGCTGGCCCCGTGACCGGGCGCGTAGCTCTCCTGCGCGCCGGTGAACGGCTTGGCCACCGCGGTGAACGTCTGGTTCCGGCCGTCGGCGAACGTGAGTGTGACGGCCAGTTCGTCGCCGGCCCGTACCGGCTGCCTCACGTTCATCAGCATCAGGTGGTCGCCTCCGGGTTCGAGGACGTGGGTGCTCCTCGCCTTGATCACGATGCCGCCCGGCTTGGCCCGCATGACCATCTTCCCGTCCTTCATGGTCATTTCGTGCAGCTCCATGGGCGACACCTCGGTGGCGGCGCCGGTGATCGTGACATCGGTGTCGGTCTCGTTGACCAGGGTGCCGAACGCCGCCGTCATGCCCGTGTCGGCGGCTTTCACCCAGGGGTCGCGCACGCCGACGACACCTACGGCGGCGCTCGTCGACGCCGCGACCGCCGGACCGGCAGCGGGGGACGACGAGGCGTCTCCACACGCCACGACGCCGGCCGACAGGAGTGCCCCGGCGGCGAGGACGGCGACCGCGCGACGACGCCGTGCGGTGGTGGTGGTGCTGGGCATGAATGTTCCCCTCACTGGCGGGCCTGGCGTCTGTCAGGTCGGCCACGTCGAGCGAAAAGTTCCCACCCGCCCCGAGCCCGGGCCCTGGACCCGCGCACGTTCACGCTCGACACGATCATGGACGCCCACCGGCTGGTCGCCGGCGGCACCGGCGCCGGAAAGGTCATCATCGACATCGACGGCTGATCCCTGAGCGGACCGAGGTGGCGATGACGGCGGAGGGACCAGCGGGGGTGCGGCCGCGGCTCGACCTGGCGCAGATCGTCACCCTGATCGGTGCGGACCGGAGGGTGGGGCGACCGACCCTGATCGGGGTGGAGGGGTTCGGCGGGGCCGGCAAGACGGTCGTCGCACGGCGGCTCGGTCAGGCCGGGCAGGCGGGTGCCGGTCGCCGACGTGCGCCACCTGATCGTGGAGGGTGTGTCCGCGTACCACGACGAGCTGTGGCCGTACTACGACCACCGGATCTGGGTCGACGCGTCGATGGACGTCGCCCGGGAGCGGGCCCGGCGTCGAGACCTGCGGCGGGGCATCTACGACCGGGACCTGTGGGATGCGTGGGAACGCTCGGAAATCAGCTACCGGGCCAAGCATCGGCCGCATCTGACGTGCGACATCGTGTACGACAATGGTCTCGACCGCGCCGACTTTCGCTGAGTGAGCCGCCACAGAACGGCCGGCACCTCGTCCGGTGCCGGCCGCCCCCGAGTGTCGATGTCGGACGGTCAGCTACCGCCGTGGTAGCGGCCCGGCACGTAGACGAGCGCGTCACCGACGGCCCGCTCCGCCCCACTCGGCTGGTTCACCAGTGCGCCCTGTGCGGCCATGGCGGTGGAGCCGCCGCCGTCGAGGTTGACGGCGTCGTCCATGCCGAGCGCCTGCGCGACGGCGGCCGTCTCGTCGAGGGTGGTGCCGACGCTGGTCACCTGGCGACCGTCGATGGTGGCGAGCACGATCTTTCCGTCCCGGGTCGTTCCGGCGATGGTGCGGGGGTTGCGGGCGAAGAAGCTGTCGGAGCCGCCGTCGGGCACGACGATCTGACCGTCGGCCGTCAGCGGGTACCGCCCGTTCACGCCGAACAGCCCGGGCCGCAGCGCCAGCTTGCGTCCCCGCTGGTCGGTCAGCGTCGACGACCGGTCCAGGCATCCCCGTCCGGCCACGGCGAGCAGGGTGGCGGCGTCGCGGCCGGTGGCCTGCAGCGACGTCTGGCCGGTGGCGAGCGCGGTGCCACGGCTGGTCGCGGTGCGCACCACGCAGCCGAGCTGGTTGAGGACGACCTCGACGCCGGCGCCGGACGGGGTGGCCGCGTCGAACTCGGGGGTGAACTGGACGACGTCACCGGGCTCGGCGCAGAGGGTCTGGTCGACCAGGGTGGCGCAGGCGGCGGGGATCACCGGGGGGTGGTTGACGAACTCCAGCGGCAGGACGGCGTTGGTCCGCCGGTTCCGTACGCTGCCCGACCACGTCAGCTTCCCGGTCAGCGCCCGGTTGGTGGTGGCGTCGACCACGAAGTTGACCTCACCCGGCTCGGCGGTGGGCTCACTGAGCAGCTTCCCGCCGTACAGGCCCAGGCCGACGGGGTCGCCGGGGTAGAGCTGGCTGGCGGTGAACGTGAAGAAGGAGGCGTTGACGCCGGCCAGGGCGCCGGAGTCGCGTACCAGGTCGGTGGTCTTCTCGACCTGCCCGAGGGTCGGGCCGTACGTCGCCCTCAGGTGCCCGCGTGCCCGGCGCGGGTCGATGGTGAGCACGTTCACCACCCACGGACCCCGGGTGGTGGTGTTGATCTGGTCGGCCGGTGCCGGGTCTGTCCCGCGCACGATGCGGGTGAGGGTCACGCCGTCGGCGAGGGTGCGGCTGGTGGTGACCTGCGTCAGGTCGCTGTCACCGATCGGCAGGGTGACGCCGGCGGCATCGGCGCGGGCACCCGGAGCGACGGCGAGCGCCACCGCGGCGAGCGTGGCCGCGGCGAACGCTCCCGCGCGGCGGAGGCCGGACAGGCCAGGAGGGGAAACAGTCATGGCCTGATCGTCGCGGCGGCACCGAAGCACGTACCGGACAGAAACTGACAACCAGTCGAACTGTGGTGAAAGGACTTATCCGCAGCGGACCCGGCTCACTGCCCGGTACGGCCGTCGACGCACTCGCGCAGCAGGTCGGCATGGCCGGCGTGCCGGGCGTACTCCTCGATCAGATGCACGAGGACATCGCGGACGCTGACCGAGCCGTCACCGAACGGCACCTCACGCCCCAGGTCGTCCTCGTCGAGCGCGTCGAGCCACCTGTCGGCCGCGGCGATCTCCCTCCGCCACGCGGCGAACGCCTCCTCGACGACGGCCGGGTCGCCGACCGCGCCGGTGAAGTCCGCGTCCGGGTCGACACCCGCCGATCGGGCGCGGGTTGCCGGCCACCCCGTGGTGCGGGTGGGGGATGCTGGGTCCGTGCAGATCACGATCCTCGGCCCGCTCGCCGTCAACGGTCGACCGGTCCGGGGCGAGCGGCTCGCGGCGGTGGTGCGCGCGCTGGTCGACGCGCGCGGGCGGGCGGTCTCCACCGCGCTGCTCGTCGAGGCCGTGTGGGACGGCACGCCGCCGGACGACGCGACCGGCGCGGTGCAGGCGCTGGTGTCCCGGGTACGCCGGCTCGGGCTGCCCGTCGGCGCGGTGCCGGGGGGCTACCGGCTGCCGGTCGACGAGGTCACCGTCGACGCGGTCGAGGCGCGGGTCCTCGTCGACCGGGCGACCGCCGCCCTCCGCTGCGGGGACGTCCATGCCGCGCGAGGGTCGGCCGACCAGGCGCGGGCGTTGTTCCCCGAGGTCCCGGAGCTCGACGCGGCCGAGGACGTCCGCCTCTTCGCGGACGTGGCCGCGCTGCGTGCGCGGGCGGCGCTCGACGGCGCGGGGCCGTTCGACGAGGCGGACCTGCGCCGGCTTGTCGCGCGCACCCCGCCGGACGAGCCGTCGGCCGCGCTGCTCGTCCGGGTGCTCGCCGCCCAGGGCCGCGACGCCGAGGCGTTGGAGGTGATCGAACGGCTGCGCGGCGAACTGGCCGACCGGTACGGCACCGACCCGTCGCCGGTGATCACAGACGTCCACCTGGCGCTGCTGCGCGGCGAACTCACCGCCCCGGCCGTCGCGACGCCACCCCGGCAACCGGCACGGATCACGCTGCCCACCGCGTGGCGCCGGTCCCTGACCACCCTCGTCGGCCGGGAGCGTGACGTCGAAGCCGTCGCCGGCGCGCTCACCGAGACGGCGCTGGTGACGATCGTGGCGACCGGCGGGGCCGGCAAGACCCGCCTCGCCGCCGAGGTGGCGAGGCGCGCGGCGGCGGCCGGGCAGGCGGTACGGGTGATCGAACTCGCCGGTGTGCGGTCCCCCGAGGAGGTGCTGCCCACGGTGCTCGCGGCGCTTGGCGGCGCGGACACCTCGGCGACCGGCGGCAACCTGGGCCTGGAACGGCGGGTCCTCAACCCGGAGGAGCGCCTGCGCGCCGTCGCCCCAGACCTCGACGGGCTGGTGGTGCTGGACAACTGCGAGCACGTTCTCGACGCGGTGGCCACCGTCGTCGCGGACCTGGTCGCGGTGACGTCCCCGGAGGTCGCGGTGCTCGCGACGAGCCGTGCCCCGCTGGGTCTGGCCGGCGAACTGGTGCACCGGCTGACCGCGCTGCCGGACGCCGACGCGCTCGCGCTGATCCAGTCCCGGGCACGAGCCGGCGGCGCGGTACCGACCTGGGACACCGGACGGGCGCTCGCCCTGTGCCACCGGCTCGACAACCTGCCGCTGGCGCTCGAACTGGCCGCCGCGCGACTGCGGAGCATGCCGATCGACGACGTGCTCGCCGGCCTGACCGACCGGTTCGCGCTGCTCGACGACGCGCTGCGCGGCCTGCCGGAGCGGCACGCGAGCCTGTGGGCGATGGTCGACTGGAGCCGCGAACTGCTCGCGCCCGACGACCGTGAGCTGCTTCAACGGGTGGCGGTCATCCCCGCCGCGTTCACCGCGGACCTCGCCGCCTCGGTCGCGCGGACCCCGCACGTACGACGTGGTCTGGCCACGCTCGTCGAGCAGTCCCTGCTGACCCTGGTCGAGGGGGACGGCCCGCCCCGCTACCGGATGCTGGAGACCGTCCGCGAGTACGGGGAGGCCCGCCTCGACGCGGCCGGCGACCGGGAGCTGGCCATGGCCGGCCTGGTCGGGTGGGCCCGGCCGGAGGCGACGGCGCTCGCCGACCGGTTCGTCGGCCCCGCCCAGGTCGAGGCGTTCGCCCGGTGCGCCGCCGAGCAGGACAACCTGGTCGCGGCCCTGCGCTGGTCGCTCGTGACCGACGACGAGCCGGCCTCGATCGACGTCGCCGCCGCGTTGTTCCACCTCTGGACGGTGCGCGGCCTGCACCTGGAGGTCCTCGGCTGGGTGCGGGGCCTGCTGCACGTCGATGACCCGCAGCGACGGCGACGGTCCGCGATCCTGCACGGCCGGTCCGCGGGGCGGCCGCTGCCCGACGCCGACCGGCTCGCCCGTACCTGTCTGCTGGTCGGGGTCAACGCCGGCATCAGCGGTGAGCTTCGGCTCGCCGTGCTTGCCCGCCGCGCGATGCGGACGGTCCTCGCCGAACGGCCCACCGAGGTGTCGGCCCGGCAGACCGCGCTCGCGTCGGCGTTGCCGAAGTTCGACACGTCCGACCCGGAGCAGAGCATGAAGAGCGCGGCCGAACTGATCGATCACCCGGACCCGTACGTGCAGGGGCTCGGACTGTTCGCCCGGGCCGCCATCCGGGAGAACGGTGGCATGCCCGAGGCGTCGGTGGTCGACGCCGAGCAGGCGTACCGCCGTTTCGAGGTGGCCGGTGACCACTGGGGGATGGCGATGGCGGCGGGAGCCGTCGGACAGTTCCTCATCCCGCGCGACGATGCGCGGTCGACCGACTGGCTGGCGCGCAGCATCCGACACATGGAACTGGTCGGCGCCGTGCAGGACGCCCGCTCGATCCGGGTCCGGCTGGACGTGCAACTCGCCCTGGCCGGCGACCGGGAGGCCGAGCGGCGACTGGTCGACACGGCGACGCCGGGCGAGGCCGAGGAGGTGGATGCCGCCCAGGCGCGGCTCGGCCTGTCGCACCTCGCCTGGCAGCGCGAGCGTTACGACGAGGCCCTCGCCCACGCCGAGGAGGTGACCCGGATCCTGAACCGGTGGACGGACGGGCCGCCGCAGCCGCGGGTCATCCTCCGGGTCGCGGTGGCCGTCCTGCATCTGCGCCTGGCGCAGGTGCGGCCGGGCACCGAAGCGGACGCCAGCGCCCTGCCCGCGGCGATGCTGACGCTGAGCCGGGACGAGGCGTTCGCCTCGAAGGACCTGCCGGTGATCGGGGCGTGGGCTCTCGGCGGCGCCGAACTCGCGGCGCACCGCGGGGACGTCGCTGCCGCACGCGAGCTGTTCGCGCTCGGAACGCGCATCGGCAGTCACGTGGGTGCGTTCTTCCCACCCGGCAACGGCGAACGGCTCACCGCCGTCCTCGGGAGCGAGGAGCAGCGTGAGCCGTTGCTGGCCGCGTGGCGCGAGCGGCCGGGTGCCGTGGTGGTCGCCCGCATCCGCGAACTGATGGGAGACCTGCTCGCGTAGGTCAGATCTTCTTGCGGTACGCGCGCAGCGCCAGCGGCATGAACACCGCCACGAAGCCCGCACACCAGGCGAGGGTCCACCACACGTGCCCGTCGAGCGGGGTGCCGAGGAACAGCCCGCGTACCGCCGCCACCAGGTGGGTCATCGGGTTGACGTTGACGAAGGCCTGCATCCAGCCCGGCAGGGTGTCGGCGCTGACGAACACGTTGGACGCGAAGCTCAACGGCATGATCAGCGCGAACATCAGGCCCTGCACGGCGCCCGGGGTGCGTACCTTCATCGACACGTAGACCGGCAGCCAGCTCAGGCAGAGCGCGAACAGCACGGCGAGCACGCAGCCGGCGATCGCCCGCAGCGGGTCGGTGTCGATCCGGAAACCCATCAGGTAGCCGATGGCGAGGGTCGACACCGTGACGATCACGTACCGGACGACGTCGCCCAGGACCGCGCCGACCAGCGGCGCGGAGCGGGGGATCGGCAGCGAGCGGAACCGGTCGAAGATGCCCTTGGCGATGTCGGTGTTGAGGTTGACGCCGATCGCGATGGCGCCGGTGGCGATGGTCTGCGCGAGGATTCCGGGCAGCAGGAACTGCAGGTAGTCGTGGGTCGATCCGGCGACCGCGCCGCCGAAGATGTACACGAAGATGACGAGGAACAGCACCGGTTGCAGCGTGACGTCGATCAGCGCCTCGGGCGTACGCCAGGTCTTGATGAGGCTGCGCTTGGCGAGCGCGAGGGAGTGCCGCACGAGCCGGAACGGTCGCGGGTTCGGGGCGGCCGTGGACAGGACGGGGCTCGCCGTGGGTGGTGTGCCGACCAGGGTGCTCATGCCGCGACCTCCGTGCGGTGGGTGGTGTCGTCCTCGGATGCCGTACGCCCGGTGAGGGTGAAGAACACCTCGTCGAGACTCGGCAGGTGCAGGGAGAGTTCGGTGACCGCGATGCCGGCGGCGGCGAACCGCGCGACGCTCGCGGTCAGGGCCCGGTCGTCGGTGACCGGCACCGCGAGCACGCCCTTGCGGATCTCGTCGGCCTGCCCGCCGGAGCCGACCTCGGACAGGATCGCCGCGATCCGGGGCAGGTCCGCGAGGTCGGACGGGCGGACCTCGAGGGTCTGCCCGCCGACCACCCGCTTGAGCCCTTCCGGGGTGTCGTGGGCGATGACCCGGCCGTGGTCGATCACCGTGATCGCGTCGGCGAGCGCGTCGGCCTCCTCCAGGTACTGCGTGGTGAGCAGCACCGTCGAGCCGTTGGTGACCAGCGACCGGACCACGTCCCACATGTCCTCGCGCTTGGCCGGGTCGAGGCCGGTCGTCGGCTCGTCCAGGAAGATCACATCCGGTGATCCGACCAGGCTGGCGGCCAGGTCGAGCCGGCGGCGCATGCCGCCGGAGTAGGTCTTGGCCTGCCGGTTGGCGGCGTCGGTCAGGTCGAACCAGCCGAGCAGTTCGGCGGCCCGTCGACGGGCGCCGGCGCGGCCCAGCTCCAGCAGCGTCCCGAACAGTTCCAGGTTCTGCCGGCCGGTCAGGTCCTCGTCGACCGAGGCGTACTGACCGGTGAGGCCGATGCTCTGCCGGACCCGCTCGGCGTCGCGGACGACGTCGAAGCCGCCGATCCGGGCGGTGCCGGAGTCCGGGGTGAGGAGCGTGGAGAGGATACGCACGGCGGTGGTCTTGCCGGCGCCGTTGGGGCCGAGCACCCCGAGCACCGTTCCGCGGGGTACGGCGAGGTCGACGCCCTGCAGCGCCCTCGTCTTCCCGAAGTTCTTGACGAGGCCCTCGGCCTCGATCACCAGATCAGCTGTCATGTCGCACAGCGTGCGCCAACCGCCTGACATGGCACTGACAGGGCACCGACACGCCCCCGAGAAGGCCGCCGGGGCCTTTCCCGCAGCGGGTCTGTGCCGAGGTCAGCCGCAGGTCGGCCCTGCTCGCCGCCTTGCTCGGTGACACCACTTGGTGATCAAGGCCAGGATCATCGACCTGGCCCGGCTGGCGCACCGCCGTTCAGAGCGTGTGCGCCGATGCGGGCTTGGTCGGCGGGTGGGCTGCTCGGCCGGCTGTGAGAACTCGGCCGTCGGTGAGGGGCGGTATCCGAGTGTGTGCTCGTGCTCAGCCGGGCTGCCGCGACGATGGCGCTGTTGGGCGACTGCGGTGCTGGTCGTGACGGGCTGTGCAGGGGCAGGATCGGCTCGCGGGTGTCTGCCAGCCGCCCGGGTTGTTGGCCGTCGAGATACCAGGCGGTGGCCCCGATAACGACGGCGCTGAAACCGCCGGCCGGGTGGCTTTTACCCATGGCGTTGTACCATCCGTAGACCGCGGACGCACCGGTATGAACGAGACCGGCCGCCAGCCGTCGCAAATTACCTTGACCGCCCTTCTGCCAGAACGCGTACGCCTCCTCGCCAAACGCTTTCACACCGAGAAGACCGGTCAGTGCGATCCCGGTACCGTAGATCGGACCCGCGATCTTGCTATTCTCGTCGTTCCATTTCAAGAAGATTCCCGCACCCTGTGGAAGGTAGGGGCAGAGGGTGATCGCCCGTTCCGTCATGCTGGACGGACAGGGATACCAGTTGTCGCGTGGTTCTTCTCTCACCTGAAGGGCGCTGTCGTCGACACGAAATTCTCCGCCCGGTGCGACCCACACCCTCGCCTGCCGCTCCAGATCATCCGCGACTCGGCTGGCCGAACGCATTAGATCGGGAGCGATTTCGGCGGGCGCGCCAGTCGCCGCCGCCGCCGTAACAGTGTCTAGCCTGACGCTGGGAATGCTGGAATCCATTGTTCCACGGTTGTCACTGCTATCGTCCACCCGCGAGTTTGGCACCAATGCTCCTTCCGAATGACTTCACCGATCATCGTAAAGGGCGCTCCGGGCGAGAGCTTTGCGCAGGAGATTATTTCACGCGTTCATGACGGAAGGCCGCCCTTTCTTTACGCCTTTTACATGAGGTGGAACGGGGGGTCTGCCCGCTCCGTGCTCGCGGGTCGGCGACCGGCGCCGCCGCCAGCAGCCGCGCGGTGTACGGGTGCCGCGGCGCCCGCAGCACCGTGGTCGCGGGCCCCTCCTCCACGACCCGACCTCGGTGCAGCACGGCCACCCGATCGGCCAGTTGCTCGACCACCGCCAGGTCGTGGCTGATGAACAGGCACGAGAAGCCGAACCGTCGCTGCACCGATCGGAGCAGCTCCAGGATCCGCGCCTGCACGGAGACGTCCAACGCGCTGGTGGGCTCGTCCGCGATCAACAACGCCGGGTTCAGGGCGATGGCCCGCGCGATGGCCACCCGCTGTCGTTGCCCGCCGGACATCTCGTACGGGTGCCGGTCGCGCAGGCGCGTCGGCAACTCGACCGCTTCCAGCAATTCGTCGACACGGCGACGTTGGGCGTCCGGCCGCAGATCGGTGTGCAGCGAGAGCGGTTCGGCGATGCTGGCGCCGACCGTCCGGCGGGGGTTCAGCGACGACGCGGGATCCTGGAAGACGATGCCGAGTCGGGAACGGAACGTGCGCAGTTCACGGCGGGTGGCCCGTCCCACCTCGACTCCGGTGACGGTTACCGTCCCCGCGGCCACCGGTACGAGGCCGGCCAGCGCCCGGCCGAGCGTCGACTTCCCGCTGCCGGACTCGCCGACCAGAGCCACCAGTTTGCCCTGGTCGATGTGCAACGAGACGTCGTTCACCGCCCGCACCGGCTGGCCGCGCCGCCGCCCCGGGTACTCGACGACGACGTTGCGCAGGAGCACGGCGGGTGCGACGCCGGCCGACGTCTCGGCCGGTGGCGTCTCTGGCGTCTCCGGCGGCTTCGGCTGGGCGAGCCGCAGCTCCGGCAGTGTGGGGACGACTCGCAGCAACGCCCGGGTGTACTCGTGTCGTGGCGCGGCGAAGAGCTGGGCCGCGGCAGCCTGTTCGACGATCTGACCGTCGCGCAGCACGACCACCTCATCGGCGACGTCGGCCACCACACCCATGTCGTGGGTGATGAGGAGGACGGCCATGTCGAGCCGGGTCCGCAGGTCGCGCAGCAGGTCGAGGATGCCGGCCTGCACGGTCACGTCCAGTGCGGTGGTCGGCTCGTCCGCGATCAGCAGGACCGGGTCGCAGCTGATGGCCATCGCGATCATCGCTCGCTGGAGCTGACCGCCGGAGAGTTCGTGCGGGTACGAGCGTGCCACTCGCGCGGGGTCGTCCAGGCCGACGGTGGAGAGCAGCTCCAGCACCCGGGCGGCGACCGCGGAGCGACTCGACGGGCGGTGCGCGCGGATCGCCTCGCCGACCTGGTCGCCGATGGTGAAGACCGGGTTGAGCGCGGTCATCGGCTCCTGGAAGATCGTGCCGATCCGGCCGCCGCGTATGTCCCGCAGCAGACCCTGCTCGGCGCCGATCAACTCGGTGCCCGCGAGGGTGATGCTGCCGCTGACCCGGGCGGTGGCCGGGAGCAGGCCCAGGGCGGCCATCGCGGTGACGCTCTTGCCCGAACCGGATTCGCCGACCAGGGCGAGGACCTGCCCGGCGTGCACCTCGAAGGACGCGTCGTGCACGGCCGTGTGCGTGTCGCCATCCACCTCGAACGAGACGGCCAGCCCGGCCACCGCGAGCAGCGGTGACCGGGTGGCCTTCGCGAGGTGTGGCTCCGTGGAGGAAACCGTCATCCCTGCTTCAGCGATACCTTCAGGTAGTTCGGGTAGGCCGGGAAGGATGGCACGTAGAAGTTCTGCACCTTCGGGCCGTGCAGGAACGAGTTCTTCGTGTAGGTGAGCGGCACGATCGGCGCGTCCTGCAGGATGCGCTTGTCGGCCTGCGCCCACAGGGCCTGTGCCTTCGCCGGGTCGGTCTCGGCCGTGGCCTGCGCGATCAGCGTGTCGACCTCGGGCTGCGAGTAGCGCGCGATGTTGTAGCCACCGCGGCCGATCTCGCTGGACGCGAACAGCGGCTGGATGTTGCCGTTGGCGCTGGGGAAGTCCGGCTGCCAGCTGGAGACGGTCAGGTCGTAGTCACCCTTCTCGCCGGTGACCTCGGCGGTCCAGGCATCCTCGTCCACCGGCTTGATGGTCACCGTGATGCCCACCCGCTGCAGGCCCTGCTGGATGGCCTGGGCCTTGGCGAGGTTCGGCTGATCGTTCTCGGACAGCAGCGTGAGGTTCAGGCTCGTCTGCCCCGCCTCGCCGAGCAGCTGCCTCGCCTTGTCGACGTCCCCCGACGGGTCGGCCGGGTAGAGGTTGTAGTCGACCCGCCCGGCGATGCCCGGGGTGATCAGGGTGCTGGCCAGCTCGCCGCCGATGGCACCACCGGAGGCGACCTGGTAGGCCCGCTTGTCCACGGCGTACTGGATGGCCTGGCGGACCTTGACGTCCTTCAGCGGCCCACGCTGGGTGTTGAGCGCCAGGTAGGACAGCGCGCCGGCGTCCGAGGTGACGAGCCGCTGCTTCGCGCTCGCGTTCTGCTCGATCTGCGCGAGTTGGGCGGGTGCCACGAAGCCGGCGCCGAAGGCGGAGCGGTCGTCACCCGAGTCGGCGATGAGCCGCTGCGACTGGACCGTGGTGTCCTGGCCGAGCTGGAAGGTGATCTGGTCGGGCCCGGCGGTGCGTACCGGATCGGTGGCCGCGTCCCAGTTCGGGTTGCGGGTCAGCTTGACCGCGACACCCTGCTGGTACGACTGGACCTGGTAGGGGCCGGACGCGACCGGGTTCTGGTTGTACTTCTTCGGGTCGTCCTTCGCCTTCGGCACGGGCGCGAACGCCGGCATGGAGACGATCCAGGGCCAGTCGCCGTACGCCGTCTTGAGGTGGAAGACGATGGTCCGCGCGTCCGGCGTCTCGACCGACGCCAGGTCCGCCCCGGAGTACGGTCCCTTGTACTCGGTCCCGCCCACCAGCAGGCTCTTGTGGTAGCCGAGGCCGCCGGAGAGTTCGGGCGCGAAGGAGCGCTCGATGCCGTACTTGACGTCGCCGGCGGTGATGGCCGCGCCGTCGGCGTACGTCAGCCCGTCCTTCAGCGTGAAGGTCCAGGTCTTGCCGCCGTCGGTGGTCTTGCCGGTGTCCGTGGCCAGGTCCGGCACCACCTGTGCCGGCTTGCCCGGCTGGACGTCCCAGGTGGTGAGCCGGCGCAGCACCAGACCGAGGGTGGTGATCGCCAGGTTCTGGCTCTTGGCGGGGTCGAAGTTGATGTCGCTGGCGGCGTTGAGGATGGTCAGCGATCCACCCTTCTCGGTGCCTGCGTTCGACCCGCCGGCGGCCGGTTTCTGGTCCGGATTCGCGTTGCATCCGGCCAGGGCGAGGACGACCGCGAGCGCGACCGCGCTACGTCTTTTCATCGGTGCCTTTCCTTTCGTTGTCTGGCGCGTCAGCGCGCCACCCTCGGGTCCAGGACGCCGTAGACCAGGTCCACGAGGAAGTTGGCGAGGATGATGAGGAATGCGGAGAAGAGGGTGATCCCGATGATCAACGGGAGGTCGATGTTGCCGACGGCGTCGAGCAACAGGGCGCCCAGGCCGGGCATGCTGAACACCCGTTCGGTGATGACCGCGCCCCCGAGCAGCGACCCGAGGTCGAGCCCGAACACGGTGACCACCGGGATGAGGACGTTGCGCAGGGCATGGCGGCCGACGACCCGGCGTTCCCGCAGCCCTTTGGCCCGGGCCGTGCGGATGTAGTCCTCGCCCAGCACCTCCAGCATCTGGCCCCGCGTCAGCCGGGCGTAGACCGCCGCGGAGATCAGGGCGAGCACACACCAGGGCAGGACCAGGTGCCACAACCAGCCCACCGGATCCTCGGTCAGTGGCACGTACCCGTTGACCGGCACCATGTTGAGGGTGAAGCCGAACAGCAGGATGCCGAGCAGCCCCACCAGGTAGCTGGGCGCCGAGACACCGATCGTCGAGAACGTCATCGCCGCCCGGTCGATCGCGGTTCCGCGTCGGACGGCCGAGACGACCCCGGCCGCCACGCCGATGAGCAGCCAGAGCAGTGCGGCGCCGATGGCGATGGAGAAGGTGACCGGGATGCGCTCCAGGATGAGGTGGGTGACCGAGTCGTTGAGCCGGAACGAGTAGCCGAAGCAGGGCGCCGCGCAGTGCACGGCGGCGGCTCCGGAGCCGAACGTGCGGCCGGCGACGATCCCGCCGAGGAAGGCGAGGTACTGCTGCGCCCAGGGCTGGTCGTAGCCCATGAAGGCGCGGGCGTCGGCGAGCCGCTCGGGTGTGCAGGGGCGACCGCAGGACAGCTGTGCCGGATCGCTGGGCAGCAGAACGAACACCGCGTACGTGATCAGGCTGATCACGAGCAGCGTGACGATCATGCCGAACAGGCGTGCGGAGATCAGTCGGAGGAGTCTCATCGCCGCACCCCTCGGGTCTTCGGGTCGAATGCGTCGCGCAGGCCGTCGCCGAGCAGGTTGAAGGCCAGCGTGGCGAAAAAGAGCGCCCCGCCGGGGAAGACCAGGAACATCGGGTCGGTCTGGACCCAGCCGATCGCGTCGCCGATGGACCGACCCCATGCCGGCGTCGGCGGTGGCACTCCGACGCCCAGGAAGGAGAGGGCGGCCTCGGCGCCGATCATCGACGGGATCGTGATCGTGGCGTAGACGATGATCGTGGCGGTGAGGTTGGGCAGGAGTTGCCGCACGAGCAGGTTCCAGCCGCCGGCGCCGAGCGCGACCGAGGCGACCACGAAGGTGCGCTGCTTCAACGCGAGGGTCTGACTGCGGACCACCCGGGCGATCGAGGGCCAGCCGAAGATCGCGAGGACGCCGACGAGGAGCAGCGGCTTCGGGAGGCTGGTGGGGGCGATCGCGCCGAGCGCGATCACGAAAATCAGGTACGGGAAGCCGAGCAGGACGTCGATGATCCGGGTGACGACCCGGTCGTACCAGCCGCCGTAGAAGCCGGCGGTGAGGCCGACGGCGACTCCCAACAGCAGCGACGCGGCGGTCGCTCCGGCGCCGACCAGGATGGAGGTGCGGGCGCCGTGGACCACGATCGCGAAGAGGTCCCGTCCGGTCATCGGCTCCACCCCGAACCAGTGCTCGCCGCTGATGCCGCCACCGAAGCCCTTTGGCGCGCCGGAGTCCGACAGGGCGTCAAGGTCGTACGTGTAGGGGTCCTGGCCCGCGAGGGCGCAGAGCGCCGGCGCGGCCGCCGCCACGATGAGGAAGAGGGCGACGCCCCCGGCGCCGGCCGCCGCCCAGCGGTCGGCTGCCAGTTGGTGCCACAGGTGGCGGGCACCTCTGCGGCGGGTCTGGCCGCCCGGCCGGGTCGGTGCCGGCGGCGCGAGATGGGTGTCGGTGGACACGTGGATTCCTTACCGGGCTGGGGTGGGGTGGACCGGAGAACTCAGCGCTCCCGGCGACGCTGCCCGCCCACGCTGACCCCGGACATGCTCCGACAGTCGTGCCGCGGAAATCCAGGAGGAGAGACCTACAACACATACCGGTTAAGTAGGTTATCGATGGGCCGGGTGTGGGCGGCCCGATCCATACCGTCGGGGTACGACCCAGAGAGGATGATCCATTCAATCCATCTGGATCAATAGGATGACCGCTATCTCGATCAGGTGCGCTCACGAGGCGTGCCGTAGCGATGCGGAGGTATGCATGGTTCGCTGGCGCACCCTCACCGGCCTTCTGGCCACCGCGCTGGCCGCGGTGACCGCGGCCAGCCTCACTCTCACGGCTCCGGCGGCCGCCGCCGACAGCCCGGTCACGCCAAACGTCGTCGGCGGCACCCGAGCCGCCCAGGGCGAGTTCCCGTTCATGGTGCGTCTCTCGATGGGCTGCGGCGGTGCCCTGTACAGCCCCCAACTGGTGCTCACCGCGGCGCACTGCGTGGGCGCCACCGGCACCAACACCAGCATCACCGCGACACTCGGTGTCGTCGACCTCCAGTCGTCGAGCCGGATCACCGTCCGGTCGAACTACGTCTACCGGGCCCCCGGCTACAACGGCGCCGGCCGGGACTGGGCGCTGATCCGGCTGGCCACCCCGGTCACCGGCTTGAGCACCCTGAAGATCGCCAACACGACCGCCTACGACAGCGGCACCTTCACCGTCGCCGGCTGGGGCGCGGCCCGCGAGGGCGGCTCCCAGCAGCGCTACCTGCTCAAGGCGACCGTCCCATTCGTCAGCGACTCGACCTGCAACTCCTACTACGGCGGCGAGATCATCGCCGCCCAGGAGATCTGCGCCGGATACGCCAGCGGCGGCGTCGACACCTGCCAGGGTGACTCGGGTGGCCCGATGTTCCGCCGCGACGCCAACAACGCCTGGATCCAGGTCGGCATCGTCAGCTGGGGCAACGGCTGCGCCCGGCCCAACTACCCGGGCGTCTACACCCAGGTGAGCTACTTCGCCTCGACGATCGCCTCGGCCGCCGCGAGCCTCGGCGGCTGACCGTACGACCCGGCGGGCGGCACGGACGGATCGTCGTCCGGGCCGCCCGAACCGGTCGTCATCCGGAAAAGCGCAGCGCGTCGTCGCGGAGCACCGCGTGGGCGCCGACGGTCTGATTGACGATCTGCGTCACCCGTACGTCGACCGCGACGCTGGCCAGCGCGGCAGCGTCCGCCCGGCTGAGCTGGTGCGACCGTTGCAGCAGGGTCAGCATCGAGTCCAGGGCCATGAACGTGGCGTCGTCCAGGGACGCGCCGACGCCGAGCGTCAGCCAGGCGTCCGGGGTACGCGCCACCGGGCCGGTGACCGGGAAGTCGTCCCGGACGTCGAAGGTCAACGTCACCTCCTCCATCGGGCACTCGATCGCCGTGCCGCCGACCTCCCCGTCGCCCTGTGCGGCGTGCCCGTCACCGACAGAGAACAGCGCCCCGTCGACCGGGATCGGCAGCAGCAGGGTGCTGCCGGCGGTCAGATCCTTGCAGTCCAGGTTGCCGCCGTGCGGTCGAGGCGGAGTCGTCGAGTGCCGCCCCGGCTCGGCCGGCGGCATCCCGAGCACCCCCATGAAGGGACGCAGCGCGACCGTGTGGCCGTGCTGGTTGCGGCCGGTCATCGCCACCGGGTCCAGCTCCCAGGCGTGCACCACCCCTTCGTGCTCGACGCCGTAGCGCTGGTTGAAGCCGCTCGGCCAGCCACCGGCCACCGTGGTGCCCCAGGTGCCCGGGGTGATCGCGTCCACGCGTACCGCAAGGGTCTGACCGGCGCGCGCACCGCGCACCGCGACCGGACCGATCAACGCGTGGCCATGGTCCGGTCGGTGCTGCGGCACCCGGGGACGGTCCCGGTTGTGCCCACCGGGGTACGGGCCGGCCGACCACCAGCAGTCCAGGGTGCGGTACGTGACGGTGTCGCCGGGGTCGATGGTCAGCACCGGCGCGAAGTCGGCCGAGAAGTGACCGTGCAGGGTGTCGTCGTCCGGCGTGAGGGTGTGTCGCATCCGCGCATGCTAAGCCCCGCGGGTCAGCCGTCCAGCACATCCCGCAGCCGTGCGGCGAACTCCGCGGGCTTGCCCGCGTAACCGAACTCGCCGCCGAGGAACCCGCCGTGATGGCTCGGGAACACCGTCGCCTCCTGGCCGAGCAACGCCGCGAGGCCCAGGGCGGTACGCGCCGTGTACGTCCCCGCCGACTCCTCGCCGACCGCGACCACGACCCGGGTGGGCGCGGCGGTGAGCAGGCTCGCGTCGGGACGGTAGTCGGTGACGGCCCACGAGTTCTTCGACAGCAGCGGGTCGTCGCGGCTGCCGTCGTCGTCGGCCGACATGCCGAACATCGCCGGATCGGGGGCGGGCTGGGCGAAGTAGGCGTCGGTGAACTCGCCCTGCCAGGACGTCATCGCGATGAACGAGGCCATCCCGGCACCGCGGCCCTTCGCCTGGTACGCCTCGTAGAAGGCGGCCCGGGCGCGCTCGGCGGCCTCGGCGTCGGGAAGCACGGCGTTGATCGGCGGTTCGTGCGCCACCAACGTCGCGACGTCGTCGGGGTGGGTGGCGACCAGTTCCAGCGCGGTCACCGCGCCGCCGCTGCTGGCCAGCACGTCGACCGGACCGGCGCCGAGCGCCTCGACCAGCGAGTGCAGGTCGGCGGCCTGCTGCTGCGGCGTGTTGTCGGACCGGCCGTCCGTGCGGACGCTGCGGCCCAGGCCGCGCGGGTCGTAGGTGACGACGGTGCGGTCGGTGAAGTGCGGGGCGAGCGCTCCGAAGCCGTCCGCCGTCATCGGCTGGCCGATCATGAGCAACGCACGATGGCCGCCGACGGGGGGTAGCGGGCCGCGAACGTCGTAGACCAGGTCGACACCGGGAAGCGGGAGGGTGTGCGTCTGGATGTCCGTCATGACGGTGAGACTACGGCCGCCGGGACCGGATCGGGGTCCGGTGCGGGCCGTCGGCGTTTCGACCGTCCGAGACGTCGATCGCGGCGTCGACGACCTCCGGCAACCGCCGGGCCACCCCCGCGAGGAGGTCCGCGACCTGGACGCGCGGGTCGTCACGGGAGTCGACCATCACCAACCCGGCCAGGGGTGACACACCGTCGGGCAGCTGCGGGCCGGTCGCGAGCGCACCATCCCGCTCGGCGTCGACCGCCGACGCGCCGCCGCCGGCCAACGTCCGCTGGAGGCGGGTCAACCGGTCCGCCGTCAGGGCGCTCTGCTCGTCGTGGGTCACCAGCACCTGCCGCCGGCCGGCGCTCCAGGTCAGGACCGTCTCGGCCAGCGCCGGCAGCAGCGGCTCCAGCGGTGGGGGAACGGACCGGTCGTCGGTGTCGAGCCGGGCCACCACGGCACCCACCCGGCTCGGGTCGAGCCCGTCGAGGACCGTGCCGGCCGCCGCGCCGAGCGGGTGTCGCCGCAGCGCATCGCGGGCCTGGAAGAACCGCTGCGGCGTCCGCTGCACCGGAAGCCGACGCTTCATCCGGACGAGATCGACGAACGCTGCCAGGAAGGCGTCCCAGTCGCTTCCGGCCGAGCGTCCGGCCTCGTACAGGGCGAGCGCCGCCGGACGGTGGTCGCGGGTCAGGCGGGTGCCGGCCGCGTACGACGGCTCGGCCAGCAGGAAATCGACGATCCGGGTGACGAGAAAGAACTCCTTGTCGATCAGGTGGACGTGCGCACGGCCCGCCAGCGACGCCAGGAACCACTGCACCGCCTCATCCGCGCCCGGCCGCCGCAGGAACTGCCCGGACTTCATCTCCTGCGGCGAGAACCGGAACCCGGAGCGCAGCGCGGTGATGAGGGCGACGGCCTCGTCGACGACCAGGTCGACACTCGCGTGCGTGATCACCGGGGCGGTCGAGTGCAACAGGTTGGTGCCCGAGAACCCCGATTCGTCGCAGGCGATCCGCACGACGGCGCCAACCACCGCACCCCCCCGGCGGTAGCCCGCCCTGAAGCGGCGACCTCACGCCCCAGCTCCCACCATGCCGACCATGGTCGCCCGCGCACCCGCACGGGACAACCCGATTGCGGATGGCGGGCAGCGGGATCAACGGAGCCGGCGGATGTCCCCGTACGCCCGGTAGAAGCCACCCCGACCGGACTCGCGGACCTCGGTCACCAGGTAGCGTGCGCCCGGCTCGCGGATGCCCTTGGGGAACTGCACGGACCAGTCGCGCCGGTAGCCATCGGACACCACCTGCACCCGCAGCCGCCCCCGGTCGTCCAGGCACTGCACCACCACGCCCGCGCCCGCGTCACCGGTCACCTCGACGATCGTCGGCTGCACGGTGCGCGGCGCCTCGCGGGGAGCCTTGATGTCGCGGACCTGCGGCACGTCGCCGACCTGGGCCGCCCGGATCGCCGGCTCGCTGGCGTCGATGCAGGCCAGGTGACCACCGGTGGTCACCACGTAGAGCCGGCCGTCGTGATACTGCATCGAGTACGCCGAGCCGCAGCCGGTGCCGAGCTTCCACAGTCGGGTGCCGGCCGCGTCGAAGCAGTAGATCGAGGACTGGCTGTCGCCGGCGAAGACGTACTCGCCGCCCTGGGCGGTCGCGCAGGAGAAGACCGGGGCGTCGCACCGGTAGCCGCGTTCGACCCGACCGTCCTTGGCCAGCCGCACCACCTCCCGGGTGCCCGTCCCGGCGAACACGCTGGCGCGCTCCTGCCAACCGAACAGCACCGAACCGGTCCTCGTGTGCCACAGCTCGCGGCCGGTACGCCAGTCGTAGCCGGTCACCCCCTGGGAGTGGCCGTGGTAGAGCGCGTCGGCGTCGCAGCGCACCATCCAGGCCGAACGCCCCCGGCCGGGCCGGCGCCAGAGGAACTCGTCCTCGTGATCGATGGCGGCGATCCCGCCGTCCGCGTCCGAGACGCCGAGGACGCCGTCGTGGATGTCCAGCCAGTAGATGTCGATCTCCGGTGCGATCGCGTACGCGACCCGGGGCACCTTGCCGGAGAGGTCGTAGACGTTGCCGTCGTCGCAGCCCGCGTAGATCCAGGCGTCGTCGGCGACGATGCACTTCACCCCGTCGGGGAGGCGGACCTGGCCGCGCACCTGGGCATCGTGCCCGAGGGTGGTGATCACCCCGTGCTCGTTGCCGACCATGCAGTGCTCGTCGTCGACGAAGATGCCGAACGCGGGAGCGCCGGAGTCGTAGCGCCAGAGCACCGGCGCGGTGTGCGCCGTGGAGCGGGTTGTCTCGTCCGCTTCATGATTGCGGATGGCAAGGTGGCTGACCAGGCGTTCGTAGGGTAGGTCCGAACGGTTGGGGGTCCGGTTGTCCGGACCTACTTTGCGAGATCGGTGGCTGGGTCAGGCGCTTGGGACTGGAGCATCGGAAGGAGAAGTCACGGTAGGCGGACCGCTTTGCCCCATGCCGACCACGCGCCCCCGACCAGTGTGGGCCAGGGAGGCTGCGGCCCCGGGAAGGTTTACCTGACTGAGCAGCCTGACCGGCTCAAGAGTCGACTTCGAGGTGCCTCGATCCTTTATCATCAAGGGATCGAGGCACGGCGACGCGCCAGCTGACAGGTCGCCTGGAAACTACGGCCACCCGCGCAAAAGGGCATGAGGTTGCCGGTTTCAGCCGTAGTTGAAAACTGCAGGTCAAGCACGATGGATGGTCCGGTGCGCGTCGCGAGACGGCCCGTGAGGACTGAATGCGAGGATCAGCTGTTCAAGCAGCACGACCGTCGGCTGGAGGGGTGTTACTGATGTCGATCTGATCGGTGTCGCCGACCCGTCTGGGCTGTACTTCGGGGGTGCCGTGAACCGCGCGTGTAGCCCCTGATGGTTAGCTGCGCCGTCCCGGCGACGCCCGTAACCGGTGATCAGGTGACACGGTTTAGTTAGGTACAGCAGGAACGATCACGGGAATATCGGGAGTCAGGCAGTGAGCAGCGGACAAGCCGGTTGGCGCCCGTACCCGGGCGCCTACCGTGCTCCCGAAAATCTTCCCCCGGTCGAGCCCGGTCGTATCGTTGGCCTAGTTGCCAGCTGCGATCTCCGAGGGGCGTACCCCGAGGATGCAAGTACCCGGAGCTTCACGGTCAGTGAGTTCGCGGTGCTGGAGGACGGTCGGCGCGTGCTCCTGCACGCTGAACGTGGGTTCACTGTCACTGCTAGATCAACCGGCGTCCCGGGTGGCGTCGTTCCGCTCGTCGAGACTCGGGACAGCATCACCCAGTACGTGTTGAACGCCGTGCTTCCCGACGACGCCGAAGAGTCCGCAGAGGAACATCCTTGGTCGTGGTTGGCCGAGCTGGCTCGGGCCCGCGGCCTGGATGCAAGCGCAGGAGACCTACGAGGTCTTCCCTATCAGGTGGTCTTCACCGACACAGTGACCCGATGGCTCGCGCCTACCTGAGCTCCAGCGCCTAGACCTGATCACCCCGTAGTTCCCCGGTGCCGCGCTTGCGGGTTGTCGGTGTCCTCGGTGGCCAAGTCGTGAATGCCCGTCGCCGGCGGCGAGGGCCGGTTACCGCGGGATCGGCATTCCGACGCTGGTGCGTTCTTTGCCCAGTGCGAGTCGACCGGCGCTGATTTTGGGGCCGGTGCGAATTGGCCAGGGGGTCGGTGTGACTGCGGTGTCGAGGTAGTCCGACGGGGCCGCCCGGGGCCGCAGATACTCGGCCTTTGCGAGTTCGGTGAGGGTCGCGACGGAGGTGTTCCGGACTGCTTCGTCGCGGAATTTGCGGGTGGTCGCGCTGGCGGTGACGGTGGCCGAGAAGGTGGTCATGGGGACAGACCAGTCGCGGGCCAGCACTGCGGTGAGGTGGCGGTGATAGAGCATGGCCCGGCCGCCGCGGCGGGTGCGTGCGAACCAGGTGGCGCTGCGGGCGTTGCTGTCGCGGGCGCGATCGGTGACCTTCGGGCCGGTGCGCCCGCCGAAGGATCGGGCGGCGCGGTAGGTGCTGCGGGGCAGGCTGGGTGGCTGCCAGCAGTCTTGGTCGATCCAGCGGGCGATCGGGTCGTTCGTGATTTGGGGCCGGTAGCCCGGGTCGCCGAGCCGCCGCCGGATCTCTGCGGCGAACCGTAGTTGGCCGTCGGGTCCGCCGGCGGCGAGGCGCCGCCAGTGCAGCGACCCGACGAGCGCGGCGACCTTGACGGCTTCGGGGTAGGTCACGGCGAACAGCCGGGTGGTGCTGAAGGTGGTCTTCTCGGTGCCGTGCGGGATGAGGACATCGACGCGGTCGCGCCAGTCGAGGCGCGCGTCGAGGTCGTTGTCGTCGGCGGGGTTCTGGCTCCAGCGGTGGGCGCAGATGAGAAAGCCGGTGAGGACGGCGTCGAACGTGGCGGCCGGCCCGAAGCGGTGCAGCAGCCGCAGGTGAGCGCGTTGCGCGGCGACGATCTCGGGCAGGTCGTGCAGTGGCAGGCAGGGCTGGTCGACCAGGTCGGGCGGACCGATCCAGATCCGGTGGCGGGTGCAAACGTAGCGGTGGTGCGGGAGTAGCTGGAGGACGGTTCCGCCGGGGTGCCGTGCGGTGCAGCGTGGGCAGCCGCGTTGCGCTTCGTGGCGGTGGGCCAGCCAGTCCGGTTCGGGCTGGCGCAGCTCGATCACGGCGCGGACGAGCAGCGCGTGCGGCAGGCTGGTGACAGCGGCGAGCAGGTCCGCGGCGATGTATCGGGATTGGCTGTTGGTGACGCGGGGTCGGCTGACCTGGTGCCAGAGTTCGTCGAACGACATCCCGTGCAGGTTGGCGAGGCGGGTGATGTAGGAGGCGGCGGTCTCGTCGAGCGCGACCAGCGTGCCGCCGCGGTGCTCGCGCAGGCGCAGCATGCCCTCCAGGGTCGAGACCAGTGACCGCCAGGCGGCGCGCTGCTCGGCAGTGCCGTAGGCGAACGGGGTGGAGGCGATCAGGGTGAACCGGCCGGCGATCTGCCGGCCGCGGACCCCGGCGAACAGCCCCTGGGCTTCGACCTCGATCCCGGCGTAGACGAACGTGGCAGGGAGACGTTCGGCGAAGTATTTGAGCTGGTCAGGCACCTCGGCCCCGGAGCGGGTGGCGAGGTTGAGGTTGTGGATCTCGTCGACCAGGACCAGCTCGACGCCGGTGTGCGCGGCGGTGGCGCAGACGGCGTTGACGATGTCGGGCAGGTTGGTGCGCGGCGCGAACTCCAGGCCGAAGAACCGGGCGAACTCGACGGCAAGCATCCGGGCGGTGGCCGCGGGTGGGACGGTGGAGTAGAGGACCGGCAGGTGGTGTTTGCGCCCTGGGTGGCGCTTGCGGACGGCGCGTTCGTGGGTGCGGCCCAACTGGGTGAGCGCGGTGGTCTTGCCGGTGCCGGAGGCGCCGGACAGGACCAGCCCGCGCCGGGCGGAGATCTGATGCCGGTTGAGCTGGACCAGTAGCCGCCCGGTGGTGAGGACCTGCCGGATTGTCGGGGTGTTCACCAGCGGCAGCATGGCGTGGTAGTCGCGGCAGGCGTCGTCCTGCGCGGCCCGCTGCCGGGGCGTCAGCGACAGCCGCTGCGCGGTGCCGGCCGGGGCGAGCGGCTCGGGCTGGTAGTCCACGAACCGGTGCCAGCCCTCTTTGGTGGTGAGCGGGTCATCCGGGGTCAGGGCATCGGGGGCGGCGCTCATATCCACCTTTCGGCTTCGGCGTCGGCGTCGAAGACACCGAACGGGATGACCTCGGCGTCCGGCCGCTCGTCAACGACCGGCATGGGGCGCTGATCGGGTGCTGGCCGGCCGGGTGCGCTGCCGACCGCGCGGGTGCGGGCGACGGCCTTGGCGCTGGCCCGGTCCGGTCCGTGCTCGGCGCGGGTGAGCAGCTCGTCGAGCACCCGGGCGACCTCGGACTCGTTGCCGGCGTCGCGGCCCCGCTCGGCGGTGAGGCGGCGGGCGTGCCGCCAGGTGAAGTCAGCGAACGGCGCGGAGACCATCGGCAGGTGCGTCCAGGGAACCGTGATCCAGCCGTCCGGGGTGCGGACGAACACCTGGGAGACGTCGTAGGGGTCGTAGGGGACTTCCCAGAGGCCCCGGCGGGCGATCACGCCGGAGTGTTGCCGCCGCCAGGGGCCGAGCGCCGCGCAGTCGTAGGTGCGGTTGTCGACCCGGATGCCGTAGTCGTTGAGCTGACGCCACTCGACGGGCAGCAGTTCGAGGTAGTCGTCGCTGGCCAGGGTCAGCGGCAGGTAACCGGCCGCGGCGACGAGCGCGGCGTACTTCTCGTTCGGGGTGAGCATCCGGCGGGGCTGGTGCGGGTCGCGCAGCGCGTCGTGCGGGCGGTGCTGCCAGCCCACGATCAGCCACTCGTCGAGCAGGTCTTGCAGCTCACCGAGGGTCCAGGCGGCGGCGACGTCACGGCCGCGCAGGGTCGGGTTGCCGCCGGTGTAGCCGGCGACGTGCTGCGCGAACAGCGTCTTGATCGACTTGTGGGTGGCCTCGACGATGCCCTTGTCGGTCGGGGTGTCCTTGCGGGCGGGCTGGACGGAGATGCCGAGCCGGTTGCAGGCGCGGTCGAACGTCTCGGAGACGAAGACGCGGCCGTGGTCGATGACGACGGTGTCGGGAACGATGACCGGCCGGGCGGCGGCCTCGCGCATCCGGGCGTCGACGTCGAGCAGCCGAGCGTGCGGCAGCCGCGACGCGGACAGGCGCAGCGCATTGGCCCAACCCGGCCGCATCGGCTCGGGGACCAGCATCTTGGCCAGCAGCAGCGCGGCGTCGACGGCCTTGGTGCCGACCGGGCGCAGCACCGCGGCGCAGACGGTGCGGGTGGCGACGTCGACGGCGATGGTCATGTCCGCGCGGACCGGCAGCCCGTCGTCGAGCAGCACCATCACGTCGATCGGGGTCGAGTCGATCTGGACCTGCTCACCCGGGCGGGCGGCGAACGTCGGAGTGAACGCGCCCGTCGGCCGGTTCGCCGTCTGCCGGCGGGTGACCGCCGAGCCGAAGGTGTGCCTGCCAGCCGTGAGCCGCTCCACCAGGGCGTAGAACGCGGTGCGTCCAGGCAGGGGCACCACCCCGACTCCGTGAAGCTCCTCGACGCGTTTGGCGGCGCGGTGGATCAGCCGCGACCGGGTGCCGGTCGAGGCGTCCGTCTGCTCGGTAATGACTTCCCGCAGCACCTCGACCAGCCGGGCGTCGGCCCGGCCTGTGCCTTGATATGCCCGTGCCGCGCGCAGGTCGACCAGACCCCAGAGGCCCTGTGCGGCGTAGCGGGCGCGCCTGCCCTGAACCGTCCGGATGCTGACGCCCAGCTCGGCGGCCTTCACCGCGTCCCGTTCGTTCACCGTGGTGCGGGCCGGGTCATAGCCGGTTCTCGCCGCCGCCGCGCCGGGCCGCAGCCCGGTCTCCACCTCAACGACGTGCTGCTCCCACTGCTTGGCGTCGCCCAGCGCGTCGGTGGGCAGCGCGTCGAGCAGCCCGAATGGCTCGACCGTCGGTGCTGGACCGGCGTTGACCACGGAGAAGTCGGGCGCGGCCATGAGGTGCCCGGCGAGGACCACCTGCTCGGCGCCGGCTGTTGAGCGCAGCCGGACCGTGGCACCGGCCAACCCGACGACCTGGTGCTCGCCGCCGTCGAAGTGCACCCAGTCGCCCGGGCGCAGCACCGGCCTGGCCGGTGCCATCAGGACACCACCGCGCGGACCACGGTGCCCGGGTGCAGCGGCGTCGACAGGTCCGCGTCGAGGTCATGGCGCCAGAGCAGGTGAAACAGCACCGGCAGCACCGCGAGCGGGTGGCCGACGGCTTCCGCCCCGGCCATGAGCGGCGCCGGCGCGGCGAATGCCCGGCGCAGCGCCGCCGCGACCGGCTCGACCTGGTGGCGTGGATGCCGATAGCCGGCCAGCCAGCGGACGTTCGCGCTGCGGATCGCGTCGGTGGCATCGACCAGCCGGTAGTCCCAGCCGACCAGGACGCAAGCGGTCCGGGTGGCGTCGAACGCCGCCGCGTCCTTCGGTTTGATCCGATCGGTGGGGCGGCAGTCGACCACCACGGCGCTGCCGTCACCACGGCGGGCGAAGTAGTCCGGGGCATGCGAGCGTGTCTTGCCCTGCGGCGTGGTCCAGAACAACCAGAACGGCTGCGACGAGACCGCGACGACGCTCGGGTCGAAGTCGAGCAGCATCAGGTGGTCGCGTTCCAACCACGACTCGAACCCGACATGCCCGCCGGTCGTGGCCGACCACCACCGGCCCGAGTGGTGCTTCTGGCCCTTGTAGGACGCGAACCGGCGCACCGGCCGGCACCGCTCGAACGGCACCGCCCAGGCGCCGGTGAGCAGCAGCCGCCGCTCGACGCCGTCCTCGGTGATGAAGCCAACCTCGAACCCGTCACCGGCCAGGCCGGTAACGCCTCCCGGTAGCGCCCGCAGCGCCGTCACGCCGTGCCCTGCGCGCTGGTAGCGCCGAGCTGGAACAGTCCGAGACGCCGCTCCAGGTCCCGAGCCAGCCGCTGACAGCGGCGGTAGTCGTTGCGGGGCCAGACGGTGGCCCCGTCCTGCCGCACCAGCGTGGCCACGATGTGAACGTGATCGGCGCCGTGGCGCACCGCCACCCACCGGGCGGCAGCGTCATCGGCCGGCTGTGCCAACCCGACCTCGGCGGTGAACTCGGCGGCGATCGCGCCCCACTGCTGGTCAGACAGGATCGGATCCGCCGGGTGGGTGTGCACCGAGCAGTGCCAGACCGGCCTGCGAGGCGGGTTGATCGCGGCAGCCACAGGCTGGTCGAGCAGGCGGGCCAGCCGGATCACCGAGAAACCCTGCGCCGACCTGGCCAGTTCGTGGACCCCGCCGACCACGGCCCTCGCCCAAGCGCCAACGAGCCGTGGGTTGTCGTGCTCGCCCCGCTCACCCGGTCCGAACAGGTAGCGCAGCAGGTCCAGCGGGCGTGCGCTGCGGTGACGGATTCGGCAGATCACGACGACCTGAGCAGCGCGTGCACGCGGTCGACCGCCTCGTCCAGGCGCTGCACCGCGGCGGCGCACAGGCCCGCGTCGAGCACCGTCGTAGCGCCGACCAGGGCGCTGCGGACGGCAAACAGCTCACGCTGCACCGTCGCCAGCTCGAAGCGCGATCCAGGTCCGCAAGCACCGGTCGCCGCGCGAGCCGCCGCGATCGTGACCTCCCCGGCGTACCCGGTCGGCGTCAACCGAGCCTCCCCAGCAGCCGCCTTCACCTGGGCGAACTCCTCCTCCGACAGCCGCACGTAGACCCTGTGTGGCCGTCCGGGAGAGACATGCTGGCGATGACGGGCGGGCATACTCTGTCGCCGTGCGGGAAGATCGACAGTCACACCAAGATTGTGCACGCCCCTCGATGCCTGCCTCTGCCCGGCCACCCCGAACCGCAACGAGCACTCGCAAGGTCATGCGAACACCTCGCAAGACCGCTCGCAAAGTCACCCGGACACTCGCAAGGTTCGCGCGGACCGGACACGGGTGCTGACGATCTGCCGCCGGGAGACGCTGCGCTTCTGGCGGACGCCGGGGACCGCCGGAGCGTACCCCTTGCGGACCTTCTCGCCGATCTTCTTCGCCGCCGCCGCGCGGTCCCGGGCATTGTCCGGGAAGGCGCTCGCCTTGACCTGCCCCTGGTCGCCGATCCGGCCGTAGCGCACGGTCAGCGTGGTGTCGTCGACGACGACCTCGTAGAACTTGTGCGCACCGTCCACTTCGGACAGTTGGAGGTAGGTCGTCTCCTGGGACATGGTGGCCTCCGAGGGGGTCAGCTACCGGCCCGACATGGCCGGCGCGGCGACAGTGACCACACGGTAACCGCCACCACCGACAAGATCCGTCGCCGTGGACGGTGCCGCGCGCGGCCGGCTCCCCAGGTCGGCCGCGCGCACCGGTCGATCAGTCGACGACCGGCGGTGCCGTCCTCGCGGCCTCGGCGAGCGCCGCCGCAGCCCCCGCGTACGGGTTGTAGCTGTAGGTACGGGCCAGGCCGGCCGGCGTGGTGAAGTACTCGGCGGACAGCTTCGCCGGGTCACTGGCCAGCTCGCCACGTGCCGGCACGTCGTTGCCGTCGTCCCAGCCCCACGGCGCGTTGGCCGAGTTCGTCGAGCAACTCCAGGTGCCGACGCCGCAGTCGCCGGAGGTGTCACCGGCGAACGTGCCGAGCCCGGCGAACAGGCTCGAGTTGGCGCGCTGCGCCCACAGGCCGTCGGCGGCGAAGATGTCGATCAGCTGGTACCGGACGTCCCGGTCGTTGCCGTCGCTCGGGGTCTCGGCGACCGTCGACGGGTAGTACACGAGGCCGTCGCCGTTGATGGCGTACTGCGGATAGGCCTTGAGGCCGTGGCCCTGTGCCTCCTGCGCGGTCACCGGGTGCCCGAACGTGTCGTGCGGCGACGACTGGAACTGCAGCGTGCCGTCGACGCTCTCGCGGCCGCTGGTCCACGTGCTGCCGGCCGGCGTGTACGAGAAGAAGTCGCTGTGCGCGACGGTGACCGCCGCGCGCAGGACTCCGTCCGCGGAGCCGTCACGCTCGATTGCGAACAGGACGCCCTCGCCGTCGTTCTCGTGCTCGGTCTCGAAGAACGGGTGGTCGGTCCAGTCCCGAGGGTGGAAGAACAGGTACGTGATGTACCAGTGGGTGCTGGTCTCGACGACGGAGTAGTAGGCGTGCGCGGCGAGCGACGTCCCGCTCTGCCCGGTCCGCTCCCAGTTGTTGCGACCGTTCAGGTCGCCGTCGAAGTCGACCTTGGTGATGTAGTCGGACTGGCCGCCGAGCGCGTGTGAGCCGGTGGCGTCGACGTCCTGGTAGTGGATGGGTGCCCAGCGCAGGGCGAGTTCCGCCCGGCTGACGGCCGCGGCGGCGGGCGTCGGCACCGCGAGTTGGGTGGCCGCCAGCACGGCCGCGGCACCCGCCGCGGTCAGTGCCCTCGCCACCCGGGATCGCCGGATCGTGCTGCTTCTGTCGAGCATGGTGTGCTCCCGCGTCCGAGTTGATGAATCTCGATGGATCATTCTCGGCCCGGGTACCCGCCGCGTGTCCGTCCGGCGACGGGAAAACGGACGATGTTCGACAGGATCGCGACAGCCTTGTATCGACGCTCGTCGAATGCCATGCTGTGGTTCGGTCGTGCTCGGGAGCCAGCGCGCACCACATCTTCTCCGGTCCACGGGGCACACGAGGTGGCCATGCCGCCCGTGTCGGGCAATCCTCGTCGGCGACCGGACACCCGGGCGCGGCACCGCCCACACCCTCGGTCACCGGTGCCCGGCAACCACCGGAGGTACCGATGCTTCGCATGATCCTCGCTGTCACGACCATGGCGGTGGCCGCCTGGACTCCGGCGGGCAGCGCCGCCCAGGCGACACCGACGCCGTCGGTCACGCAGACGCAGACCCCGACCCCGACACCGCCGCAGACCCCGACCCCGACCCCGACCCCGACCCTGACCTGCCCACCGGCGTTGCCGATCACCGGCAGCGTCACCGGAGCCACCAGGACCAGCCTGACCATCTCGTACTCGATCTTCTTCCGGCCGCCCTGCGGCTACGACCCGCCGATCGTCGTCACCCTCTTCGCGGGCCGCGAGGACGCCACGAAGTGGCTGAATCCGGTGGCCCAGGCGGTCTCCGGCCCGGAGCGGAACGGGGCCGTCACCATCGGTGGGCTGACGCCCGACACGGAGTACTGGTACCGGTTCAGCGACACCGAGGGCCACCGGGATCCGTACGTCGTCGGTGGCCCGGCCCGTACGCTCGCCCCGTCGGCCTGCCGCGCGACGGCCACCATCGACGCCCGCTGGGGCACCGGCTTCGTCGCCACGGCCACCGTCCACAACACCGGGACGGAGCCGATCGACTCGTGGCGGGTCTCCTGGCGGTGGTCCGGGGACGAGCGCGTCCAGACGGTCTGGGGCGGCGTGGTCGAGACGACCGGACCCGATGTCACCGTGCGTAACGCCTCATACAACGGGACGGTGGCGCCCGGCGCCACGACGACGTTCGGCCTGCTCGTGTCGACCAGCGTGGTGCCCGACGGGATGACGCTCACCTGCGGCCGGTGAACGACGACGCCCCGCTCCCGCCAGCACGGCGTGCGCGGGGCGTCATCGGCGTCGGTCAGGGCTTGCGGGCCACCGCGCCGTACGCGTCGATGCCCTTCGCGTCGGCGTCCTCCGGGCGCCACAGCGGGATCGGCACCAGGCCGGGCTCGACCATCGTCAACCCCGAGAAGCAACTGGCGAGATCCTCCGGGCTACGCAGGATGTACGGGACACCGCCGTTCTCGGCCAGCCGGTCGGCGCCGGAGACGACCTCCGGACTGGTGTTGGTGCCGTCCCACAGCACCAGGTGACTGCCGGAGGCGGTCGCGTCCATCGTCCGGGAGACGATCGACCGCACCACGTCCAGGTCCGGTTCGTAGCCCATCACGCCCATGTACATCACGGCGATCGGCTGGTCGAAGTCGAGAGTCTGCGCCGCCTCGGCGAGGATCTTCTCCGGGTCGTGGTAGTCGGCGGGCACGTAGGTGGTGACACCCTCCGACGTCGCACTGGACAGCAGCGCCCGGGCGTGCACGAGGACCATCGGGTCGTTGTCGACGTAGACGATCCGCGCGTCGGGCGTGATCGCCTGCGCGACCGCGTGCGTGTTCTGCATGGTCGGCAGGCCGGTGCCGATGTCCAGGAACTGCCGGATGCCCGCCTCGGCGGCCAGGTAGCGGACGGCCCGCACCAGGAACACCCGGGACTGCTGCGCCATGACGACGATCTCCGGGTAGACCTCGGCCACGGCGTCGCCGGCCGCCCGGTCGGACTGGAAGTTGTCCTTGCCGCCCATCCAGTAGTTCCAGATCCGCGCCGCGTGCGGCACGTCGGGCTGAAGCTTCGCGGCGAGTTCGGCATCCGGGCCGGCCATGCCAGGCTCCTATCGAGGGGTTCGACGGACTACGTACACCAGAGCGGGATCGTACCCCCGTGCCGTCCACTGTCGATTCTCGGCGTCGGGCGGCGTCGCCTTCGGTGCCCGTGCCGGCAGTTGGCGGCTATTCGCGCGTCAGACCCGGCGGGAGGGCGTCCTCGTCGGGGTCGACCGGCCGGGCGTTGACCAGCGGGTTGCGGTGCAGGGCGGCGATGAGGTCGGCGGGGCCGCCGAGGTCGGTCCAGGTGTCGTCCCAGAGGGCCGAGACGAGCCAGCGGCGATCCGCGGGAAAGAGCAGGTCGGGGTGCCGGGCGAGTTCGTCGACCAGCGCCCGCTCGTGTGCCTCGTACCCGACGCCGTCGGGTGGGTGGCAGGTCGCGTACGCGTCGAACACCGGCGGGACGGCGGTGGTGATCGAGACGCCGTGTGTCGTCCGGTCGGCGAGCCAGGCGACGTCGACGGCCGTGCCGATCCGCCAGCTCCACCCATCCCTGGTGACCTCCATGGCCACCCATCGTAGGTTCGGACGCTGACGACGGACGTCAAACTGGCTACGGTCGGGGTGCCACGGTTTCCGACCCCCTTCAGGAGTGACCGTATGCCGCTCTCGCCGTCCCGGACCTTCTCCCAGCTCACGACGGCCGAGCGGCCGGCACGGACCAGCGTGGTGATGCGGCGCGCGGTGGTGCTCGGCGGCAGCATCGCCGGCCTGATGGCCGCCCGGGTGTTGAGCGACCATGCCGAGGAGGTGCTGATCGTCGAGCGGGATCCGTCCGACGTCGACGGCGGGCCTCGGCCGGGCGTGCCCCAGGGCAGTCAGGTGCACGCCCTGCTGCCCGCCGGTCAGGTGCAGTTGGAGCGCTGGTTTCCCGGCTTCGCCGACGAGGCGCTCGCGCTCGGCGCGCCGTTGCCACCCAGTGACGGGGCGACCCGGGCGAAGATCTACGTGAACGGCGAGCTGGGCCTGCCGCCGGCGCCGTCCGGCGCCGGACCGGCGCTGATCACCACGCGTCCGTTCCTGGAGGCGCTGGTGCGGCGGCGGACCCTCGCCGTCGACAACATCACCATGGTGTACGGGCGTGCCGACGGCCTGGTCCTCGATGGCGGTCGCGTCACCGGCGCCCGGTACGTGCCCGAGGGCGGCACCGAGCCGGTCGTCGAGTCGGCCGACCTGGTGGTCGACGCGATGGGCCGGTCCAGTCGGCTGAGCGACTGGTTGGCCGACGGCGGCTGGCCCCGGCCGCCGATGCAGCGGATGCCGATCAAACTGAACTACGCGACGGCGCTGTTCTCCCACGACGAGACGGTCAGCGACGCCTGGGTGGCGGTCTACCACACCATGGCCGGCAAGGGCCGGACCGCACGCATCGGCGGGATCAACTCGGTCGAGGGAGACCGTTGGATCATGCTGGTCGCCGGCTACGACGCGGACCGGCCCAGCCGTGACGTGGCCGATTTCGTGACCCGCTGCCGGCAGCACTATCCGGAGATGTTCGGCGACATCGCCGAGCGGGGGGAGATGCTCGGCGGCGTGGTCACGTACCACCAGGCGGACAGCCGACGCCGTGACTTCCACAAACTCGACCGGATGCCCGCCGGGCTGGTCGCGGCCGGCGACGCGGTCGCGTCCTTCAACCCGGTGTACGGCCAGGGCATGACCTCCGCGACGCTGCACGCCTCCTGCCTGTCGGCGTACCTGCGCTCGGGGCCGAACCTGGACGAGCCGGCACGGGCGTACTTCGAGCAGGTCCGGGTGATCGTCGACGCCGCCTGGCGGATCTCCACCTCGGCCGACATCGAACTCCCGCACGTCGACGGGCCGTACCCGCCGGGCTACCGGGTCACCAAGTGGTTCGGTGATCTGCTCTTCCGGACGTCGCTGACCGATCCGGTGCTCAACGACCGGCTGGGCCGGGTCACCACCATGCTGGAGCATCCGGCGACCCTGAGCCGCCCCGGCACCCTGCTGCGCGCGCTCCGCCTCGGCCTGCTCCGCTCCCGGAAAGCGTAATTCGATCTCGTCTGTGTCGGTCGCCTCTGACCTGCGGAGATAACGCTCTCACGGATAGTGGGAGAACGCTTGACGCGCCCGTGATCCAGACGTAACGATGCATTCACATGTCTCGTCACCACCGCCTGGCGTGATCGGCGCACGCCGTCCCCCCGCACCGCGAAAGGACCTACCGTGCGCAGATCCCTGAGATCGTGGCTCGGTGCTGTGCTGAGCGCGATCCTCGTGATGGGTGGCGTCGTCGCCGCGCCACCCACGGCCAGCGCCGCACCGTTCACCGTGCTGGTGTTCAGCAAGACCGCCGGATTCCGGCACGGATCGATCACCCCCGGCATCACCGCCATCCAGCAGCTCGGCGCCGACAACGGCTTCACCGTCGAGACCACCGAGGACGCGGCCCAGTTCACCGACGCCAACCTGGACCGGTTCGCCGCGGTGATCTGGCTGTCCACCACCGGTGACGTGCTCAACGCCGCCCAACAGGCCGCGTTCGAGCGCTACATCACCGGCGGCGGCGGGTACGTGGGCGTGCACGCCGCCTCCGACACCGAGTACGACTGGCCCTGGTACGGCGGTCTCGTCGGGGCGTACTTCGCCTCGCACCCGGCCGAGCAGACCGCCACCGTCAAGGTCGCCGACCAGGTGCACCCGTCCACCAGGGCGCTGCCGCAGCGGTGGAGCCGCTTCGACGAGCTGTACAACTATCGGACCAACCCCCGGGGCAACGTGCACGTGCTGGCCACCCTGGACGAGGGCACCTACACCGGCGGCAGCATGGGAGCAGACCACCCCATCTCCTGGTGCCAGAACTACTCCGGCGGCCGGGCCTGGTACACGGGCCTCGGCCACACCGACGCGTCGTACACCGAAGCGGCCTTCCGGCAGCACCTGCTCGGCGGCATCATGACCGCGGCCGGCGCGGTCGACGCGGACTGCGGCCCCACCGTCACGAGCAACTTCCAGCAGGTGGAGCTGGCCAAGGGCGCGGCCGAGACCGGCGAGCCGATGAGCCTCACCGTCCTGCCCGACCGGGGCGTGCTGCACACCTCGCGCAACGGCGTGATCCGACACACCGACGCCGCCGGCAACACCAAGGTCGCCGCCACCCTGGCCGTCTACACCGGCGACGAGGAGGGCTTGCAGGGCATCAAGGCCGACCCGAACTTCGCCACCAACCGCTGGGTGTACGCCTACTACGCGCCACCACTGAGCACCCCCGGCGGTGGTGCGCCCGCCGAGGGCACCCCGGCCCAGTTCGCCGTGTGGGACGGCGTCAACCGGCTGTCCCGGTTCACCGTGAACGCGGACAACACCATCAACCTGGCCAGCGAGACGCTGATCCTGAACGTGCCGACGAGCCGGGGCATGTGCTGCCACGTCGGCGGTGACATGGACTTCGACGCGGCCGGAAACCTGTACCTGTCTACCGGTGACGACACCAACCCGTTCGACTCGGCCGGGTTCACCCCGATCGACGAGCGGGCCGGGCGCAACCCGGCGTTCGACGCCCAGCGCACCGCAGCGAACAGCAACGACCTGCGCGGCAAGGTGCTCCGGATCAAGCCGAGCGCGGCGGGCGGTTACACGATCCCGGCCGGCAACATGTTCGCGCCGGGCACCGCGCGGACCCGCCCGGAGATCTACGCGATGGGGTTCCGCAACCCGTTCCGGATGAGCGTGGACAAGGCCACCGGCGTCGTCTACCTCGGTGACTACGGCCCCGACGCGGGCACCGCCGACCCGAACCGGGGTCCGGCGGGCAACGTGGAGTTCGCCCGGATCGACCGGCCCGGCTTCTACGGCTGGCCGTACTGCACGGCCCGCAACGACGCCTACAACGACTACACGTTCCCGTCCGGGCCGTCCGGGGCGAAGTTCAACTGCGCCGGTGGGCCGGTGAACAACTCGCCCAACAACACCGGCATCACCCAGCTGCCGCCGGCCATCCCGGCGTGGCTTCCGTACGGCGGGTCCGGCTCGCCGCCGGAGTTCACCGGCGGCGGCCTGTCCCCGATGGGCGGGCCGGTCTACCGGTACGACCCGAACAACACGTCCGCCGTGGCGTTCCCGGAGTACTACGACGGCACCTACTTCGCCGGCGAGTTCGGTCGCCGCTGGATCAAGAACATTAAGCTCGACGCGTCCGGCCAACCACTGAAGATCAACCCGTTCCCGTGGACCGGCACCCAGGTCATGGACATGGAGTTCGGCCCGGACGGCGCCCTCTACGTGCTCGACTACGGCACCGGCTGGTTCAACGGCGACGCCAACTCGGCCCTGTACCGCATCGAGTACGCCCGGGAGGGCAGAGCACCCGTCGCGAAGGTGTCGGCCACCCCGACCAGTGGCACCGCACCGCTGACCGTGGCGTTCTCCTCGGCCGGCACCCTCGACCCGGACGGTGACCCGTTCACCTACGCCTGGGACTTCGACAACAACGGCACCACCGACTCGACCGCGCCGAACCCGAGCTTCACGTACACCACCAACGGGACCCGCAGCCCGACGTTGACCGTCCGGGACACCACCGGAAAGACGGCCACCGCGAGTGTGGTCGTCACGGTCGGCAACAGCGCCCCGGTGGTCACCGTGAACACCCCGTTGAACGGGCAGACCTTCGCCTTCGGGGACGCGGTGCCGTTCAGCGTCACGGTCACCGACGCCCAGGACGGTGCGATCAACTGCGCCCGGGTGAAGGTCAACTACGTCCTCGGGCACGACTCGCACGGCCACCAGCTCGGCAGCGTGCAGGGCTGTACGGGGGTCATCCAGACCTCGGCCGACGGAGAGCACGACACCGCGGCGAACATCTTCGGCATCATCGACGCCGAGTACACCGACCTGGGCGGGGGCGGTCAGCCGGCGCTGACCACGCACACCCAGGCGGTGCTGCAACCGCGGGTACGCCAGGCCGAGCACTTCGGTGACTCGTCCGGCGTCCAGATCGTCGCCGGGGCGGCCGGGCACGGTGGGGCGGCGGTCGGCTACATCGACAACAACGACTGGATCTCGTTCCGCCCGTACAACCTGACCGGCGTCCAGTCGTTCAGCGCTCGCGTCGGCGCACCGGCCGGCGGCGGCGGCACGCTCGAACTGCGGGTCGACTCGCCCACCGGGCCGCTGGTCGGCTCGGCCACCGTGGTGCCCACCGGCGGGTACGCCACCTTCGCCACGGTCACCGGCGGGGTCACCGCCCCGACCGGCACCCGGACGCTGTTCCTCGTCTTCAAGGGCGCCGGCCCGTGGTTCGACATCGACGAGTTCACCCTCTCCGGCAGCCCCGGCGGCCCGGGGCCGGATCCCAACCCGCCGGGCGCGAACCTGGCCCAGGGCAAGCCCGCCCGGTCGTCCAGCTTCGAGGGTGCCTTCGTCGCGGCCAACGCGTTCGACGGGGCGTTGGGCACCCGTTGGGGCAGCTCCTTCGGCGACCCGCAGTGGATCGACGTGGACCTGGGCGCCACGTACGCCATCAATCGGGTGAAGTTGACCTGGGAGGCGGCGTACGGCAGCGGGTACCAGATCCAGACCTCCACGGACGGGGTCACCTTCACCACGGTGCGGACGGTGACCGGCGGCGACGGCGGCGTGGACGACCTGACCGGCCTGACCGGCTCCGGCCGGTACGTCCGGCTGCTCGGCACCACCCGGGGCACCGCGTGGGGCTACTCGCTGTTCGAGTTCGAGGTGTACGGCGGCACCGGCAGCCCGACCGGCGGCAATTTGCTGCTCAACAAACCCACCTCGACGTCGAGCAACGAGGGGGCCGACGTGAGTGGGGCGCAGGCGGTCGACGGCAGCCTCACCACCCGCTGGTCGAGCACCTTCTCCGACCCGCAGTGGATTCGCGTCGACCTCGGCAGCCCGACCGCGATCGGCCGGGTCAAGCTGAGCTGGGAGGCGGCGTACAGCAGCGCGTACCAGATCCAGACCTCGAATGACGGCACCACCTGGACCACCGTGAAGACGGTGACCGGCGCCGACGGCGGCGTGGACGAGCACACCGGGCTCGGCGCCAACGGCCGGTACCTGCGGATCTACGGCACCGCCCGGGGCACCGGCTACGGTCACTCGCTCTGGGAGGTCGAGGCGTACGCCAGCTGAACCATCACCGCTGACGTGGCCGGCACGGCTCCCGTGCCGGCCACATCCGTCGCTCCACCCTCGTCGTCCTTGCATATACCGTCTACCGGTATATGCTCACTGGCATGGCTGAGGCTCCACTGCGGGAACCGACGTTCCTGGTGCTCACCGCGCTCGCGGACGCGCCCATGCACGGGTACGCCGTCATCGAGGACGTGCTGCGCATCTCCGACGGCCGGGTGCGCCTGCGCGCCGGCACCCTCTACGCCGTCCTCGATCGGCTCCGCGCCGACGGTCTCATCGAGGTCGAGCGCGAAGAGGTGGTGCAGTCTCGACTGCGCCGCTACTACCGCCTCACCGCGCTGGGCGCGCGGCGTCTGGCCGACGAGGCATCCCGCCTGCGACACAACGCGGACGCCGCTCGCGGGCGGCTGCGTCGCAACGGCCTGATCACCGACGGAGGTGCGGCGTGAGCAGCGACGATCTGGAGCGCCGCTACCGGCGGCTGCTGTCCGTCTACCCGTGGGAACACCGTCGGGTGTACGAGGACGAGATGCTGGCGGTGCTCATCGCCGGCGCGCGGCCGGGCCAGCGGCGACCCGCCGCCGCCGACGTGCGGAACCTGGTCGGCGCCGGCTTGCGGGCGCGGCTACGGGTGGGCGCACGGGGGTTCACCGAGCCGAGCTGGGCGGACGCGGCGACGGTGACCGGCCTACTGGTCGGAGTCGTCCTGCTGGCCCTCGCCGGGAAAGCGCTGCTCGACCAGCTCATCCGCAGCCCGAGCCTGCCAACGGGGTATGGGCCGGGCGGCCCGGATCTGGTCGACTGGCTGCGGGTCGTCGGCTGGGCCGGTGTCTGCGTTGCCGCATTGGCCGGATGGCGCTGGGCGGCCACCGGTCTGGCCTGGGTCGGCGTGCTCGGCTGGGCTGCCCTGATCGCTCCGCGGACGAGTGACAACCCGACGTACGTGGTGGACACGCTGCCGCAGTTCGCCCTCGCCGTGGTGGCGGCCGCCGCGCTCACCGTGCCGGCGCCGCGCCGCCGGGCGATCGCACTGCTGGGCGTACGCCGCCTGCTGGCGCTGGTGCTCGCGCCGACCGCGATGGTCGCGCTCCTGGTGACGAACCGGGTGACCAGTCCCACGTTCGACTTCGTCGGTGAAGTGTCCTACAAGGTCTTCTACGGCATCGAGGCCAGCAGCGGGCTGGTGGTCTGGCTCTACATCGCCGGCCTGGCGGCCGCCGCGCTGGCCATGCTGGTCGCGGTGGCCACGCTCACTCCGGACGTACGCCGGCGGATCGTCGTCATGCTCCTGCCGGTGGTCGCGCTCGCCATGGTGATCGACAGCGCCCTCGCCGGTTGGGTCACCTCGACCATGAACATGGGACACGCCATCCCGCTGGTGCCGGCGCAGTGGGCGATGCTGGTGCTCGTCGCGCCGGTGACCTTCCTGGCCGGGGTGCTGATCGTGCGACGTCGCGAGGAGACCCTGCGCATGGTCGCCCTGGGCCGCGACGCCGACCGCGAGCAGCCGGCGGGCAAGTAGGCGACGGCGACGTCAGTCGTCGGCGACGGCCACCGGTTCCGCACCGATGCAGCGCACCTTCAGCTCGTGCTCGCCGGCCGTCCCCTCGAAGGTGACCTCGACGTCGTCGTCCGGGCCACGGTCCACGTCGCGGACCCGGTAGCCCTGCGCGGGCGCCCAGGAGACGAGGCGTACCCCGGCGGCGGCGCACTCGGCCACGGCCGTGCCGCCGCCGGTGGCGAACACCCGGCGGACCCCGGCGCTGGCGCTCGGCGCGGCGGTCGTCGTGGACGGCCCGGCCGAGGCGGTGCCCGTGGTGCCGGTCGGCACCGGCTCCGGCGAGGCGAGTGCCCGCTCGATCTCGGCCGCACCGCGCACCCCGCCCGGGGTGCCGGTGATGCTCTCGCCCACCAGCCGGATCGCGCCCAGCCCGATCAGGGTGGCCACGGCGGCGGTGGCCACCCAGCCGGTGGCGATGAGGATCGAACGACGGCCCATCACCTGACTATCCCCGATCCACGGTTGTCGCCGGCACATCCGGACCCTAAGGCTGGGTTAACGGCGGGCCCCGTCGCCGGCGGTCGCAGACCCGGTCGGGTCGTGGACGCCCGCCACGGTGGCGAGGCGGATCTTGGATTCGTCGTCGGTGCCCGGGGCCGCGGTGAGGATCACGATCTTCAGTTCGGCGTCGCCGTCGGTCAGGACGTCGCAGTCGACCCGGACCGCTCCGACCACCGGATGTTCGATGATCTTGCAGTCCTCCCGATGGGCGGTGACGGCTCCGGCCGCCCACAGCTCGGCGAACTGCTCGTTGCCCTCGGTGAGGTCACGGATGAGCTTCGCCAGGCGGCGGTCACGGGGAAACCGGCCGGTGGCCCGCCGGAGGTCGGAGACGACGGCGGCGCTGGTGGCGTCGGCGTCCAGGGAAATCACGGGCCAGCGCGACATCCCCGGCCCGTCGGAGTTCACCGGGAAGGTGTCGCGGGCGAAGTTGCGACGAACCGGCGGGGACGCCGACGGGTCGCCCAGCGGCGCCGCCCAACCCGGGTTCCACCAGATCACCTGCCAGTCCGCGGCGAACACGGCGACGGCGGCGTCACCGAGGCGGCTGACCACCCGCTGCACGCCCGGCGGGATGTGATCGGAGATCTGGTCGTCCGTCGGTGTGGCCAGGTTGGCCAGCCGGAACAGATGGTCACGCTCGGCGGACGTCAACTGGAGGGCACGAGCGAGCGCGGAGGTCACCTGCGCCGACGGTGTGGTCGCCCGCCCCTGTTCCAGGCGCACGATGTAGTCGACCGATACGCCGGCCAGCTCGGCCAGCTCCTCCCGCCTCAGCCCGGCGGCTCGGCGCCCATGGCCCGCGGGCAGCCCGGTGGCAGCCGGCGACAGGCGGTCGCGCCAGGCACGGATCGTCGCTCCCAGTCCCGCAGCCTGCGTCATCACGCCCCCGATTGTTTCGCACCCCACCGGGACGAGGGTGGTATTGCTTGTCCTACCGTCGCGACGTCCCTGGCAGGTGCCTTGGCGGCGACGAACGATGGGGGCATGACGATCACCTTCATCACCGGAGCCAACAAGGGGCTCGGTCGCGAGACCGCCCGCCGCCTCATCGAGCTGGGCCACACCGTCATTGTCGGTGCTCGTGACCCTGAGCTGGGCGCCGAGGCGGCGAACACGCTCGGAGCCCGGTTCGTGCAGATCGACGTCACCGACGACGACTCCGTCGCCGCTGCTGCCGCCGACGTCGAGAAGCACGAGGGCCGCGTCGACCTCTTGATCAACAACGCGGGCACCCACGGTCCGTTCGGTGACCCGAGCGAGCTGACCGGCGACGACCTGCTCGCCGTCCTGGACGTCAACCTCGTCGGCGTGGTGCGCACGACAACCGCGTTCCTGCCGCTGCTGCGCCGTTTCCCCGACCCCACGATCATCAACGTGAGCAGCGCGATGGGCTCGCTGGCGGCCACCCACGACCCGTCGCGCGCCGAGTCGCGTGTCATCGCCCCCGTCTACACGTCCTCCAAGGCGGCGCTCACGATGCTGACCACCCAGTACGCCAAGGCGCTGACGGACGTCCGCATCAACGCCGCCGACCCCGGCTACACCGCCACGGACCTCAACGGACACAGCGGGCCGCAGACCGTCACCGAGGGCACCGACGCCATCGTCGCCCTCGCCACCGAAGGCCCCGGACACGGCTCCGGCCGCTTCGTCGACCGCCACGGCGAGATCGCGTGGTCCCAGGCGGTGACCGGCTAGCCTGCCACCTGTGGCCCGCCTGCTGCTCATCGAGGACGACCTGACGATCCGTACGCCGCTGATCCGGGCGTTGCGGGAACGCGGGCACGCGGTGGCCGCCGCCTCGACCGCGATGACGGGGCTCCGCGACGCGCTGGAGGACCGGCCCGACCTCGTCGTACTCGACCTGGGTCTGCCCGACCTGGACGGACGCGAGCTGCTGCGGATGCTGCGCGCGGTCAGCGCGGTGCCGGTCATCGTGGCCACCGCCCGCGACGACGAGGCCGAAATCGTCCGGGTGCTCGACGCGGGTGCCGACGACTACGTGGTCAAGCCGTTCACCGCGGCACAGCTCGACGCCCGCGTACGGGCGGTGCTGCGGCGCGGCCCCTCCGGCGCGGACTCGTCCGACCCGGCGCTCGTCGTCGGCGGGCTGCGGATCGACCCCCGGGCGCGACAGGTCACCCTGGACGGGGTGGCGGTCGAGCTGACGCCCCGGGAGTTCGACCTGCTGCACCACCTCGCCGGCCGCCCCGGCCAGGTGGTCACCAAACGTGAGCTGCTCACCGAGGTGTGGCAGATCCCGTACGGAGGTGCCGACAAGACCGTCGACGTGCACCTGTCCTGGTTGCGTCGCAAGTTGGGCGAGAGCGCCCAGCAACCCCGCTACCTGCACACCGTGCGCGGTGTGGGGGTACGCCTCGACGCGCCGGCGGCGCAGCCGTGAGGGCGCGACTCGCGCTGCTGGTCGCCGCGGTCAGCGTGCTCACCCTCATCGCGTTCCTGGTGCCGTTGGCGTTGCTCGTCCGTACCGTCGCCGAGGACCGGGCGACCGTCCGGGCCACCGCCGACGCGCAGAGCCTCGTGCCGGTGGTCGGGACCGCCGACGCGGCGACGATCCGACTCACCGTGGAGCAGCTCGCCGCAGAGTCCGGTCGACCGGTCAGCGTCTTCCTGCCCGACGGCACGGTGCTCGGCGCCCCGGCACCGCGTACGCCGGCGGTGGCCCTGGCGGCGCGCGGGCAGAGCCTCACCGGCGAGTCGGCGGCCGGACGGGAGGTGGTCATCGCCGTGCAGGGGCGGGCGGACGGCACCGGCGTGATCCGCACGGTGGTGCCGCGGCACGAGCTGACCGCCGGGGTGACCCGGGCCTGGCTGGTGCTGGCCCTGCTCGGCGTGCTCCTGGTGCTGATCGGGCTGGCCGTGGCCGACCGGCTGGCCCGCACCCTGGTGCGTCCGATCAGCGAACTCTCCGCCGTGTCGCACCGGCTGGCGAACGCCGAACTGGACGCCCGCGTCACCCCGGCCGGCCCGGCCGAGCTGCGGGAGGTGGCCGGCGCGTTGAATCACCTGGCCGGTCGCATCCAGGTGCTCCTCGTGCAGGAGCGTGAGCAGGTCGCCGACCTGTCGCACCGCTTGCGGACACCGTTGACGGCGCTGCGGCTGGAGGCGGAGTCGCTGCGCGACCCGGACGACGCGGCCCGCATCACCGCTGCCGCCGACGGGCTCGAACGCGCCGTCACCGGACTGATCCGCCAGGCCCGGTGGCGTCACTCGCCGACGGTGGCACCGGCCGCCTCGGACGCGGCGGCGATCGTCGCCGACCGGGTCGCGTTCTGCTCGGTGCTGGCCGAGGACACCGGCCGGGCCGTCACGCTCGACCTCGCTGCCGGTCCGCTTCCCGTCGGTGTGCCCGCCGACGACCTGACCGCGGCCGTGGACGCTCTGCTCGGCAACGTCTTCGCGCACACGCCCGACGGGACGCCGTTCGCCGTCCGGCTGGCCCGGGACGCGGGCGAGGTGCTGCTCACGGTCGCCGACGAGGGGCCGGGGATGCCGGACGGGGCGGTCCGGCGAGGTGCCAGCGCGGCCGGGTCGACCGGTCTCGGCCTGGACATCGCCCGGCGTGCCGCCCAGGCGGGCGGCGGTCGGCTGGAGCTGCGTACCGGGCCGGAGGGCGGTGCGCAGGTGCTGCTCCGGCTCGGGCCCGTGCGTCCGAGCGGACCGGCGGTGGCACCACGGGTACCGGGAGCGGCTTAACTCGCCCTTAGGGTCCGGACAGCGCGCCGCTATCCCGTTCCGACCGATCCTCGACATCACAACCGAGGAAAGGTGGACACCACGATGAAGCGCAGCTCTCTGCTCTTGGCGTCGGTCGGCGGGGCGACGGTGCTGGCGGTGGCCGGCGTCGCCGTCGGCGTGAACGCCGCCGACGGTTCACGGGCCGGCGACACGGCGCTCGCCGCCGCCACCGTGGCCCCGACGGCCACGGACGCGCCGGACGACGGCGCCACCACGCCCACCCCGCCCGGCACCGCGTCGTCGAGCGCCACTCCGTCCGGTGCCACTCCGTCGGGCGCCACCCCGTCGACGAGCAGCGCGCCGGCGAGCGGGGCGGTCGACCAGCAGCGCGCCGGCGAGATCGCGCTCGCCAGGGCCGGTGGCGGGCAGATCGTCGAGGTCGAGGCCGAGCAGGAACACGGCCGACCGGTCTGGAGCGTCGAGATCGTCGCCGGGAACACCGAGCACGAGGTGGACGTGGACCGGGACAACGGCACGGTCGTCAAGGCCGAGCAGGAGTCGGTCGACGACGACGGTGACGGCTCCAACGACGACGGCTCCGACGACGATGACGACAAGTCCGGTGACGACGACTGACCCCGTCCCTGCCGCCGGTCGCCTCGGTCTCACCCTGGCGGCCGGCGGCGTCGTCTCGCCGCACGGCGATTCGAGCGCCCGGCAGGCATATGTGCAGTTGCCCCGGGTAGCTGCCATCCATGGCGCGGTACACGAAACCCGAACTCCGGGAACAGCTCAAGGAAGAGATCAAGGCATCCGACAAGGGTGGCCGGGTGGGGCAGTGGTCGGCGCGCAAGTCGCAGTTGCTCACTCAGGAGTACAAGAAGCGCGGTGGCGGATTCCTGGGCGAAAAGGACGAGCGGCAGAAGTCCCTCCAGCGGTGGGGCAACGAGAAGTGGCAGACGAAAGAGGGCGACACGCGTGCCCGCGAGGGTGGTACGACGAGCCGCTACCTGCCCAAGCGGGCCTGGGACGAGCTGTCGGACAACCAGAAACGCGCGACCGACACCAAGAAGCGCGAGGCGTCCCGGTCCGGCAAGCAGTACGTCGCCAACACCGGCCCGGCCAAGCGGGCGCGCCGGGACGCCACGACGGCTGGACGGATGTCGGAGATGTCGGTCGCCGAGGCGGCGAAGCTTGTCCGTGGCCTGGACACCCGTGAGCTGCGGACCGCTCTGCGCCAGGAACGCGCCGGCAAGGACCGCAAGACGCTGGTCCAGCGGCTCCAGGCGGAACTCGACCGGCGCTGACCCTCAGAGACCGGCGTGCAGGCTCAGGCTCTGCCGCAGGTGGATCTTCGGCCGGGAGCCGACCACGGAGCCGACGACCTCGCCCTGACGGAACACCAGCAGGGTCGGCAGGGACATGACCTGGTAGCGGCGGGTGGCCTGCGGGTTGTCGTCGGAGTTGAGCTTGGCGATGACCATCCGGTCGCCGAACTCCCGTGCCAGCTCGACGAGGCTCTTCTCGATCAATTTGCAGGGCGGGCACCACTCGGCCCAGAAGTCGACCACGACCGGTCGTTCGCTGGCCAGCACCAGCTCGCTGAACGTGTCGTCGGTGACGGTGATCAGCGAGCCGACGGTCGTTTCCTGGGGCATGTTTCCTCCCGGTGTGCGATGGCCTGGGTGAGCTGGGTGTGGAGCTGCTGACGTACCGCGCCGAGCCGTTCGAGGTAGGCGTCGACCTCGGCGAGCTTGCGGCGTAGCACCAGCACCGAGTCCGGGCAGACGCCGCCGGACGTGTTGCCGGCCCGCAGGCAGGCCACGAACGGGCGGACGTCGTCGAGGCCGAACCCGACGTCGAGCAGAGCCCGGATCTCGCGGACGACCCGCAGCTCCGCCTCCTCGTAGACGCGGTAACCGTTCGCGGAGCGCTGCGCCCGCACCAGACCGTGCGCCTCGTAGTAGCGCAGGGTTCGCGTGCTCGTGCCGGCCCGTTCAGCCAACTCGCCGATCCGCATCCGACCTCCTCGACCAGCCCGTCACGACCACGCTAAACGTTGCCGCCAGCGTCAAGGCAAGCTGCGCGACGGGCTCCCGGCGTGGTGCTGTCGAACGCGGCCAGGAGAGGAACCGCGCAGCTGGCACGCCGTGCGGCAGGCGCATGGATCCGACGGCGGTGCTCACGTGCGTCGGTGGTAGTGGTTGCGGCGGGGGATGTGCTTCGGGTCGAGCCAGGTGGGTGGGACGAATTCGGGGTGGCCGTCGCCGGCGATGTGGACGGTCCAGTCGCTGTGGTGGATGTGTCGGTGGTGGTGGCCGCAGAGGAGGACGGCGTTGTTGAGGGTGGTGTGGCCGCCGTCGGTCCAGTGGTGGATGTGGTGGGCGTGGCACCAGCGGGGTGGTCGGTCGCAGCCGGGGAAGGCACAGCCGCCGTCGCGTAGCACCAGGGCGCGTCGGAGTGGGCCGGTGATGAGACGCCGTTGTCGGCCCACGTCGAGGACCTGGCCGGC